>JAVJTD010000353.1:0-25054 GCA_040219065.1 Planctomycetota bacterium | reverse complement strand
CGATTCACCGGGGCCTCGTGAGGGACGACGGGACCGGATCCCGCAGGCGAAGGTGAGGGAACGTTTTGACGCCCTGATTGGCGAGGATGTCGGGTCGTCCCTTACTCATCGCCAGACGCACAAGGTCCTCGCCGTGAACCGCGCCGTCCCAATGGCAAGGGCATCGAGTCAGGGACCCGTGCGGGCTCTGGTTTCAAGGGGGCAAACCGTCGCGACGACAGCGCATTCCGAGCGGCCCCTTGCTCGGCGCCTCCAGGCTCGATCATCCGCGATGTCGAGGAAGCGACTCCCCGCTCAGCAGCCGCTTCCCGTCTCGGTCGCGCGGGCTCTGGTTTGGCCCGTGTTTCAGGTCAGCGCGGCGCCCGGGTGCGGCGCCGGAGCATACAGGGGGAGAAACGATCGGAGCCCGAACAGGTCCCTGGCGCGGGGTTGGGAACACTCTGGCGTGCACAGAGCTGATGGCCGATTCACCGGGGCCTCGTGAGGGACGACGGGACCGGATACCGCAGGCGCAGGCCAAAGAGCGATCTGATGCCCTGACCGACGCGCGTGTCGCGTCGTCCCTTACTCATCGCCAGACGGATGAGGTCCTCGCCGTGAACCTCGCCGACTCAACGGCAAGGGACCCGTGCGGGCTCTGGTATCAGGGCATCCACGAGCGAGCTCAGGCCGGGGCGGCGCTCCCCATGCGGAGCTCTTTCGCTCTGAAAGGGCGGCCACTCGTCAGCCAGGGCAACGCCCTGGGAAGTCGAGCCAATCCCAGATTGACAGGTCCAAGCCTGTAAGGCTTGCACTCGCTCTCGCGCTTGCTGTGGCGCCTGCGACTTCGGCCACGGAGCCTCGGACTCAGATCTGGGTCCGCTGCAAGACGCTTGGATGGAGGACACGGAGACCGGCTGAAGCCGGCGGTCCGAACCCCGTCGCGACGACAGCGCATTCCGAGCGGTCCCTTGCTCGGCACCTCCTGGCTCGATGGTCGGTGACGTCGAGGAAGCGGCTCCCCGCACAGCAGCCGCTTCCTGTGTCGGGCGCCCGCGCTCTGGTTTCCACCCGGCACGATCGTGCCGGGTGCGATTGGACCACTCACCGCGACTTCGGGTCCTCGTCGATCATGCCGAGATCGCGGAGCTGACCGAGGATGCTGATCAGCGTCAGCAAGGCGAAGCCTCGCTCTTGCCCGCGCTCGAGGATCTGCTGCCGGCTCCACCGCCTCTCGGCCAATACCTCGCCGACGAAGCGGATCTCCGGGGCGCCCTCGATGCGACGCTTCTTGGTCTTCGACTCCAGGACGAAGCCGGTCTCGAGCAGCCCCACCTCGGCGGCGCGGTGGAAGCCGAGCACCGGCAGATCCAGGGGATCGGCGGCCAGGACTTCGTTCGTCCAACGCGTCAGGAGAGCGCGCAAGTGATCTGGCGATTCGAAGGTGGCCTCGGCATAGATCCGGTACCCGTCGGGCCAGTCGTCGCTCGCCGCACACGGGCTGATCAGCCGCACGCGCTTCTCCACCAAGTTGACGAGGAAGCCGCTGACACAAGCGATCGTCCCTTGATCCTCGTTGAGAGCAATCGGACGCTTCGAGGTCTCTGCGCGCTTCTTCGCCTTGCCGGCGCGCGCCCTCATCGTGTCGTCGCCGACCGCTCCCTTGTTGTGGTAGACGAGCTCGACGTCGGCGAGCTCCTCGGCGGTGAAGTTCTCATGAACCAGGTGCAGCTCTTTGGTGGACAGAAGCGAGAACCGATCGACGCCCGGAGCATTCAGCCGCCGCCGCAGCGAGAGCATTTGCCGCGTCCATTCGATGTCTTTCGTCGGGCGGGCCGTCGTGGTCTGCGGCAAGCAGCCCGTGAACGCATGGAACGTCTCAGCGAACTTCAAGTAGTCGTGGTTGTCCGTCGGATCGGTGCCCCAATAGAGCGAGGCGGCTCCCAACCCTCGGCCCACGACATCTCGCAGCGCCTCCAACACTCCTCGGAAGAGCGCTTCGCCCGCGGCGTCATAGGCGAGTGAGCCTTGGTACTTCTCGGCGGAGATGCCGCAGAACCAGCACCCGACCGAGCAACCGCTCGAGAGCTCGATCGCGGTCGTGATGTGCGGCAGCCCCTTGTTGAGGGCGCTGGGAAGCTCGATCTCGCAGCGGGCGCGTTGGCGGCGGCGCCAGCGGCTGTACACCGAGGTCTCCTGGTCGGGCATCGCGATCATCGAGGCGACATAGTCGAAGCGACTCTGCAAGCGCTCTCGCCAGTCTTGCAACTCGGGAATCGAGCGCGCCTTCTCCAGGTTTTCGTCGCTGGCTTCGTAGCTCCAGAAGCCGGTCAGCGCCGAGGGGTCGACGGTCAGCCCCTCTTCGCGCGCAATGCGCTCGAGCGCGTCCGGCCTTGCTTCACAGCGCGCGCGGAGCTCGCCATCGCCCTTGAGCCTCTCGAGGAACCGTTTCACGGCCCAAGCCGGATCCGCCTTGGCGACGGTACTGGACATTCTGAAGGCTCCTTATTCCAAGCCTAGGATGAAGCGCGCAGGTCGTCGGATCTCGAGGCGCTCGAGGGTACGGAAATGACCGGCGTGGAGTACTCAAGTCGAGCGAGCCGGTGACCGAGTCTGTCAATGAGGGTCTTCACGAGCGAGCTTGGGCTGGGGTCGCCGACTGGCATCGGGCCACGGAGTCTCGGATGAAGGACACGAACCGGCTGAAGCCGGCGCTCCGAATGCCGGCGCTCCGAATGCGGCGTGCCTCGACATCACCAGCCCTCAACGCTCCGGCTGCTCGGGCTCTGCGCGACTCGGATCGTCGTCGAGCAGCCCGTGCTGGCAGAGTTGCCCGAGAACGCTGACGAGGCTCAACAAAGCGAATCCCGCTCTCGTGCCCTGATCGAGGATCTCTTGACGAGTCCAGCGTCTCTCCGAGAGGCGGTCGCCGAGGAAGCGGATCTCGGGCGCGCCCTCGATACGGCGGGTCTTGTAGCGGGTCGACAAGGTGAAGCCGGTGTCGGTCGGCTCGTAGGACGCTGCACGGTGGAAGCCGAGGACGGGCCTGTCGAGCGCGTCGTGAGTGAAGACCTTTTCGTTCCACTCGGCGAGGATCCGGCGCAGATGCTCGGGCGACTCGAATTGCGCGTCGGCATAGACGCGGAATCCGTCGGGCCACTGCTCGCTGACGGCGCAGGGGCTGATCAGCCGGATGCGCTTCTCGACGAGGTTCACCAGGAAGCCCGTCACGCAAGCGATCGTGTCCTGGGACTCGTTGAAAGTGAGAGGGCGCGACGAATTCTCGGCACGCACGCGAGCGCGACCGGCCTTCGTCTTCATTTGATCATCACCGAGCGCGCCCTTGTTGTGGTAGACGAACTCGACGTTCTGGAGGTCCTCGGGCGAGAACTCCTCATGGACACCGCGCAGCTCCTTGGTGGAGAGCAGCGAGAAGCGGTCGACGCCGCCGATTCCCAGATCCTGGCGCAGGCGGATCATGTCGCGGGTCCAGGCGATGTTCTTCAGCGGCCGCGCGGTCGTCGCCTGCGGCAGATGGCCGGTGACCTGGTAGAAGTCCTCGGAGAACTTCAAGTAGTCCTCATTGTCGGTCGGATCCGTCGCCCAATAGAGCGCCGCCGAGCCGAGCCCGTCTCCGAGCTGGTCTTGGAGCGCATCCAGCACACCACGCCAGAGCGTGCGACCGGCCTCGTCGAATGCGAGTGAGCCTTGGAACTTGTCGGCGGAGATGCCGCAGAACCAGCACCCGACCGAGCAGCCGCTCGAGAGCTCGATCGCGACCGCCACATGCGGCAATCCTTTGTTGAGCGCGTCGTGGAGCTCGATCTCACACCGCGCGATCTGACGGCGCCGCCAACTGCGGAACGGTGTGTCGTCTCGATCGGGAAGGTCCCGGAGCTTCTTGACGTAGTCGTTCCGGCGATTGGCCAGCGCCCACCATTCCGCCAGCTCGGGCGCATGACGGCTGCGCTCCTTCTCCTCCTCGGTCGGCTGGAGCTTCCACAGCCCGGCCAAGAGTGATGGATCGATCGCGACACCGTGGTCGCGCATTAGCTCTTCGAGGGCTTGTGGAGACGCTTCGCAGCGGGCTCGGACGTCTCCGTCCCCGCGCAGGATCTCGATGCAGCGCTTGATCGCGCAGGCCGAGGTCGTCTTCAGGACCGCGTTCGACATCATCAACCTCCTTCGGTCTGTCGCGGCTCGAGTCGAGCGCCAGCCGATGGCGATCGTCCGAGCCGGATCCTTCATCGGCACTTTCGGGCGACGGCTTGAGTTTGCGGAGGCTTTCGAGGGGAGGCAGGCGGTGGCCGAGGACCGGCCAGTCGATGCCGCCGGGAGGCCGTGGCCTCCCGATCGGCGGATGCTCGGAGGCGAGCCTCCGAGGCTCTCAGGTCAGATGACGATGATGGTAGGCATGACCACGACCATGACCACGACAACGGCCGGCATGCCCGCACCACCGGAGACCTGATCGAGGTCCTCGGGGTTCAGCTCGGCCGCGGCACCATTGATGTCGTCGAGGGTGAAGTTGTAGCCGCGCTCGTTCGCGAACGAGACCAGGCCCTGGTTGTCCTTCACCGCCGTCTTGATCTCTTCCTGCATCTTCGGATCGGACTTGACGGCTTCATCGAAGCGCTTCAGCTCTGCGTTCATGGATTGCTCCTGTTGTATTGCGTTGGGATCGTACCAGGAGACGCCAGTTCTCCCGGCGGACAGCATGGATCGGGCAATCGTCAGATGACGAAGACCATCGGCGCGACGATGACGATGACGACGGCCGGCGGCGCACCGGCACCGCCGGACACCTGATCGAGATCCTCGGGATTCAGCTCGGACGCGGCGCCGTTCAGGTCATCGAGGGTGAAGTTGTAGCCACGCTCGTTCGCGAACGAGACCAGGCCCTGGTTGTCCTTCACCGCCGACTTGATCTCTTCTTGCATGTTCGGGTCGGACTTGACGGCTTCGTCGAAGCGCTTCAGCTCGGCGTTCACTGATACTCACTCCACTTTCACTGGGTATTCGATAACCGACTCCCACTCGCACGGCTGCCATTCGCTGGGAACGGAAGCCGAGTGGCCAATCGTGTATCGAGACGCCAGGGCGAGGTCCTGAAGGTTATTCGGGACGAAAAGCCCGCGTGGGCTCCGGAGGGACCGTAGCCCGGGTCTCACGCGCGTCGCTCCGAGGCTAGAAACGAGCCTCGGGATCGACGGAATCGCATCGGGTCAGATGACCATCGGATTGATCACCAGGACGATCACGACCACGTTGACAGTCGGGATCGGGACGTTCGAGCCGCCCGACACCTGATCGAGGTCCTGCGGATTCAATTCGGACGCGGCGCCATTGAGGTCCTCGAGCGTGAAGTCGTAACCGCGCTCGTTCGCGAAAGAGACGAGCCCCTGGTTGTCCTTCACCGTGCCCTTGATCTCTTCCTGCAGCTTCGCGTCGGACTGGACGGCTTCATCGAAGCGCTTCAGCTCGGCATTCATGTGAGCTCACTCCGGATTCGGTTCGGGAGATCTTGTGGCCCACTTGGCCGGAGCACGAGAGCCACCGTGAAGATCGGTCGAAGGGATCACGCCTCGATACGGCCGCTGATCCTCGATCCGATGACAAGGCTCCCGTCGTCATCGAGGATTGATATTCTGAAGGAGATTCCGGAACTACAGGCCGGCCGAGCACGACCTCGGCACTCGCGCCGGATCGAGTCTCCGAGCCGGCACGTCAGGCGAATCAAGCGACGAGCAGCACCACCACGACCCCGATCACCAGCACCGGCGCCGCGACTCCGCCACCCGACACTTGATCGAGGTCCTGCGGGTCGAGCTCCTGAGCTGCGCCGTTCAGGTCCTCGAGCGTGAAGGTGTAGCCGCGCTCGTTCGCGAACACGACCAAGCCGCGGTTGTCCTTCACGCAGCTCTTGATCTCTTCCTGCAGCTTCGCATCGGCCCGGACGGCCTCTTCGAATCGCTTCAGCTCACTGTTCATGAAAGTCTCCTGGATTCTCGTGATCTTCGGACCGTACCGACCTCGGCGGTCACTTCCGAAAGGAACGGAGTCGGCTCGACTTCGGCGCCACTCGGACGACACGGGCCGAGCCGACCGAGAGGTCACTCGGCGAGGGCGATCATCACCACGACGACGAGGACCACGACCGTGGTGTTGACGCCACCCGAGACCTGATCGAGGTCCTGCGGATTGAGCTCCTGCGAGGCGCCATTGAGGTCATCGAGGGTGAACGTGTAGCCGCGCTCATTGGCGAAGGACACGAGACTCTCGTTGTCCTTGACCGTCGACTTGATCTCGTTCTGCAGGGACTCGTCAGCCTTGACGTCCGCGTCGAAGCGCTTCAGCTCGGCATTCATGGGGCTTCTCCGTCAGCTCATTCGATGGGTCCACTCGGTGGCGCCCACCCGCTGCCTTCGCGACGGCCCCGCCCGAGAATCCTTGGTGAGGGTGGTATCGGGCGAGACGGGAAGTGAGCTGGAGACCCGTCCGGATTCCCTCGGATCCCTCCTCACGTCTCCCCTCCCCCATGGACGATGGAAGCTCCGAGGACACCTGAAACCACCCAAGGAGCTCAGCTCGATGCCGGCACTCTTCCGCAAGGCGGCGCTGGAGCGAGTGACGTCGCCGGATCATCTCGATCAGCTACTCACCGTGACGCGTCCCCAAGGTTGGATCGCTCTCGCGGGCCTCGGCCTCATCCTCGGTCTGACGGTCCTGTGGTCGATCTACGGCTCGATTCCGCACGAGGTGCCGGCCCAAGGCGTCCTGGTCCACCACGACAAGGAGCCCGAGAGCGCCTTCCGAGACGTGACCAGCCCGGCGACCGGCCTGTTGACCACGCGGCACGCCGAGGTCGGAAGCGTCGTCGAGAAGGGCGAAGTGCTCGCGATCATCGAGCCGGCCGACAAGGACCGCCTGCAAGAGGAGAGGACGTCCCTCGAGCACGACCTGCATGGCCTCCAGGCCGAAGCGGAGCTCCAGAAGAAGATCGACGCCCAGGAGATGACGCTCGAGCGCGACACGAGCGAGCTCGAGCGCCAGAAGCTCGTCGCCTCCTTGGAGCGCAGCCGTCAAGAAGAGCAGGCCTTGCGCGATCGGCTCGAGCGGCTGGAGAGGCTAGTCGCGGACGGTGTCCTCTCGCGCGATACCGTGCTCGACGCCCAGGAGCAGCTCGACGCCAAGCTGCAAGCCTCGACCGAGCTCGAGATCCGCATCCGCCAGCTCCCACTCACGATCGATCGCCTCCGGCACCAACAGGAGACCGCGCGGCTCCAGAGCGCCCAGGCGATCCAGAAAGCAGAAGACCGCCTCCGCGAGATCGACGCCGAGCTCGAGGATTCCTCCGAGATCCAGAGCCCGTTCCGAGGTCGCGTGATCCGGTGGAACGTCGCTCCAGGTCAATCCGTCACCCAAGGCACGCCGCTCGTCCTGCTCGACGGCACCGACCCGGGGAAAGAGGCCTCCCTCGACGCGGTGATGTTCGTCTCGGCGTATGAAGGCAAGCGCATCGAGCCCGGTATGTTCGTGCAGGTGTCGCCGACGACGGTCAAGCGCGAGGAGCACGGCTTCATCCGTGGTGAGGTGGTCGACGTGGCTCCCTATGCCGCGACCTCGCGCTCGATGCTCAGCGAGCTCGAAGACGACGAGCTGGTCACTGCCATCCTCGGCCAGGTGCCGGTGCCTTTGCGCGTCTGGGTGCGCCTGTCGCGCGACCGGAATGCGCCGAGCGGCTTCGCCTGGTCGGCGGGACGCGGCCCGGAGATGCGCATCACACCCGGCACGCCCAGCCAGGGCTTCGTGGTCGTCGAGGACCGGCGCCCGATCGAGCTGGTCGTGCCCGCCCTGAAGAAGCTCTTCGGACTGGACTGAGCCGTGCTGACGAGAGCCCCCCACCGGCCTCGCCCGGTCAAGACCCCCACCGTCCTCCAGATGGAGGCGGTCGAGTGCGGCGCCGCGGCACTCGGCATCATCCTCGCCCACTACGGACGCTGGGTGCCGCTCGAGGAGCTGCGCGTCGCCTGCGGCGTCTCGCGCGATGGCAGCCGGGCGAGCAGCGTGATGAAGGCGGCCCAAGGCTACGGCCTCGTCGCCAAGGGCTACCGGATGGAGACGCAGGGCCTCGAGAGCCTGACCGCGCCCTTCGTGGTCTTCTGGAACTTCAACCACTTCCTCGTGGTCGAGGGCTTCTCCAAGGACCACGTGTTCCTGAACGACCCTGCCCGCGGACGCCTCAAGGTGACCCGTCAGGAGTTCGACGGCTCGTTCACCGGCATCGTCCTGCACTTCGAGCCAGGTGAGGACTTCAAGAAAGAAGGTCACAGGCCGAGCATCACGCGCAGCTTGGCCAAGCGGCTCTTCGGATTGCCCGGTGCGTTGGGGTTCTTGATCTTCGCCGGGCTGTTCCTGGTCTTGCCCGGCCTGATCATCCCGACCTTCAGCCGCATCTTCGTCGACGATGTCCTCTTGCGAGGCCGCACGGATTGGCTCTGGCCGCTCCTGTGCGCGATGGCGCTGACCGTCGTCGTGCAGTTCCTCCTCAAGTGGATGCAATTGCGCGTGGCGACGCGGCTGCAATTGCGACTGGCCGTCACCTCGTCGGCGCGCTTCCTCTGGCATGTCTTGCGGGTGCCAGTCGATTTCTTCCAGCAGCGCTATGCGGGCGACATCGCCTCCCGCGTCGAGAGCAACGACGTCATCGCCCAGTACCTCTCCCGGCGCTTCACGCTGCTCTTCATCCAGCTCGTCACGCTGGTCTTCTACGCGCTCTTGATGCTGACCTACAGTGTGCCGTTGGCGCTGGTCGCCATGCTGGTCGGCGGGCTGAACCTCCTCGCGATGCACGCGATCTCGCGCATCCGGCGCGATGGCAACAGCAAGCTCCTGCAAGACCGGGGCAAGCTCATCGCCGCAGCCGCCGGCGGCATCCAGCTCATCGAGACACTCAAGGCGACGGGCTCGGGACCCAGCCTCCTCGCCCGCATCTGCGGCTTCCAAGCGAAGGTCTTCCGCTCCGAGCAGGAGCTCGGCCGGGCGACGGTGTTCCTCGATGCGGTGCCGCCATTGCTCGGCATCCTGAACTCGGCGGCCATCTTGGGCATCGGCGGGTTCGAGGTGATGTCGGGCGACCTGACGCTCGGCTCTCTGGTCGCCTTCCACTTCCTGGTGCAGGGCTTCTTGGGCCCCTTGGCGATGTTCGTCGGGCAAACTGCCGAGATCCAGCTCATGGACGGCAACATGACCCGCATCGACGACGTGCTGCACTATCCCCTCGACCCGGCGCTCGAGCTGGAGACCGAGGCAAAGGGCGACGGTGACGACGCCGAGCTGCGCGGCGCATTGACGCTCGAGAACGTCACCTTCGGCTACAACCGCTGCCAGCCGCCGCTTCTGAAGGACCTGTCGCTCGCACTGACGCCGGGCCGCCGCGTCGCCCTCGTCGGCGCGTCGGGCAGCGGCAAGTCGACGGTCGGCAAGATCATCTGCGGGCTGCTCGAGCCGTGGTCGGGCAAGGTGCTGCTCGACGGCGAGCCTCGCGAGAGGGTGCCTCGCTCGAAGATCACGTCCTCGGTCGCGCTCGTCGATCAGGACATCGTGCTCTTCGAAGGGACGGTGCGCGACAACCTGACGCTCTGGGATGAGACCGTCCCCGAGGCGAGGCTCTTGGCAGCTGCCGAGGACGCCTGCATCGCCGACGCGATCCAAGCGCGCTCGGGCGCCTTCGAGAGCAAGATCGATGAAGGCGGTCACAACTTCAGCGGCGGCGAGGCACAAAGGTTGGAGATCGCACGCGCCCTGATCGGCGATCCGAAGATCCTCGTGCTCGATGAAGCGACGAGCGCTCTCGATCCCGAGACCGAGCGCATCGTCGATCGGCACCTGCGCCGCCGGGGCTGCACGTGCGTGATCGTGGCGCATCGCCTCAGCACGATTCGGGACTGCGACGAGATCCTCGTGCTGGAGCACGGTGTCGTGGTCGAACGCGGAACCCACGAAGAGCTCATGGCGAAGCATGGTGCCTACGAACGACTCGTCACTGCCGGCTGATTCCTCCCGCGAGACGCTCCAGCAGCGCTTCGGATCCGGGGAGCGGATCGTTTGCCCGAACACCGCGCCTCTGGTGCTGGATGATCCGTCCCAGGTGTATTGGGTCGAGAGCGGCAACGTCGATCTCTTCCTGAGGACGCTGGCGACCGGCGGCGTCGACGGCACGCGCGAGCCGTTTCTGTCGGTGACGTCCGGCTCGCTCATCTTCGGACTGGGTCACGCGAGAGGACGCTGCGCCATCGCGGCCGGCATCGCCCAGACCGTGCTGCGCGCCGTGCCGATCCGAGAGGCGTTCCCCGAGGACGAGGACGTCCTGCCGCCGATCATCCAGACGGCGATCGAGAAGTGGCTCTTCACGCTCACCGAGGCGACGGCGACGCCCGCGCCCGACGAAGAGATCACCGTCATCAGCGGCGCGCTCGACATCCTGAAGCCGCAGCCGGTCCGCATCGCGACGCGCTTCGAGTGGCTGGGCCTCAAGGAGACTCTCGGCGAGCTCTGCGGTCTGGTGCCGATCTCTGCCGAGGAGCCCGGCACCTGGCTCCCGGTGTCCAGGCGACAGTGGCTGCGAATGGATGGTGGCCAGGTGCGGCTGGGCTCGGCGAGTGAGGCGCTGGGTCAAGGACGCACGGCGATGGTGCTTCCCGCGATTCACCGCCGCTACCTCCGGCTAGCCGCCGCCATCACCGAGCAGAGAGAGCAGGCCGCCCGAGAGCGCGTCCGGCATCGCCACGAGCACGACGCCTCGCGGCTGCTGCAGGCCTGCCGCCGTTTGGGCAGCTTGCTCGGTCGTACGGCCGCGGTCGACACACCGCTCGGGCTAGACCCGGTCGCGCGCGCTTGTGCGATCGCGGCTGACACTCTCGGCGTGGAGATCGGCGCGGCGCGCGTGCGGACGGATGATCCGCGCGAGCGCGTGCAGCGCATCGCGGCGCGCGCGGGCGTGCCTTGCCGTGAGGTCATTCTCTCGGACGGCTGGTGGCGAGACGACAACGGAACGATGATCGGATTCCGGGGTGACGCGAGTGAGCCATGGGTACTTCGGCCGACCAAGTCGGGGCGTACCGAGCTCGTCGATCCCGTCACCGATCGCGCCGAGCCGCTCAATGAAGAGAGGGCATCCGAGCTCCAGCCGCGTGCGCTCTCGTTCTCGAGGCCGCTTCCGAACGTGCCGTCGAGTGGCCGGCAGCTCGTGCGCTTTGCGCTGAAAGGGTCGGGGCGCGACGTCTGGCGCATCACGGTCTGGGGCATCGTGCTCGGACTGACCGGCTTCTTCGCGCCGTGGGCGACGGGGCAGTTGGTGGACCAGATCATCCCCGGCGCAGAAAGAGTGCAGCTCTTGCACCTGGCGATCGGGCTGGTGGGTGCCGCCGTCGCGAGCGCCGCGTTCCGAATCGGGCAAGGGCGAGCGCTGTTGCGAGTTCAGAGCCGCGCGGGCTTCGACCTGCAGACGGCGGTCTGGGATCGACTGTTCAAGCTGCCGGTCGGCTTCTTCCAACGCTACTCGGCGGGCGACCTGACGCAGCGCTGCCTCGGCGTCGACGAGACGCGGCAGATGCTCTCGACCACGATCACAGGATCGTTGCTCAGCGCGATCTTTGGCATGTCGAGCCTGCTCTTGCTCTGGATGTACAGCGGCACGATGACGCTGGTGGCGATCGGTCTGCTGGCCGTGGCGATCGGCTTCATCGCCCTGTGCGGCCTGGCCTACGTGCGGCTGCAGCGGCCGCTCATGCGCACGCAAGGGCGAATGACCGGGCTCTTGCTCCAGCTCTTCGACGGCATCGCCAAGCTGCGCGTCGCAGGCGCCGAGAACCGGGCGTTCTCGAAGTGGTCGGAGGACTTCGGCACGAACAGCCGGCTAGGGTACCAGAGCGCGCAGGTGCGCAACCGACTCGAGCTGTTCCAGGACGGGTTCCCCGTCATCGCGACCGGCGTGCTCTTCGCCATCGTGGTGAAAGCCGAGCCTGCGGGCTTCTCGATCGGCGACTACGTGGGCTTCACCTCGGCGTTCATGGGCCTCCTGGGATCGATATTGGCGGCTGGTTCGCTCGTCGTGCCGCTCCTCGCCGCGGTCCCACTCTTCGATCGGCTGCTGCCGGTCTTGAAGGAAGAGGTCGAGATCGAGGAGCACCGCACGGACCCGGGTGTGTTCACCGGGCGCATGGCCGTGCAGCGGATCTCGTTCGCTTACTCGGATGAAGGTCCCACCATCCTGCACGACGTGTCGTTCGAAGCGGAGCCCGGCGAGTTCGTGGCGATCGTGGGACCGTCGGGCAGCGGCAAGTCGACGCTGTTCCGATTGCTCTTGGGCTTCGAGGAGCCGGCGACGGGCGTCGTGCTCTACGACGGCCAGGATCTGAGCCAACTCGACACCGAGGAGGTCCGGCGCCAGCTCGGCGTCGTGCTGCAGCACGGGCAGCTCTTGCCCGGCGATGTCTACACGAACATCGTCGGCACGAGCGCATCGTTGACGCTCGACGATGCCTGGGAGGCCGCCCGCATGGCGGGCTTCGAGGACGACGTGAAGAGCCTCCCGATGGGCATGCAGACGGTCATCACCGACGGCGGCGGCGGCCTGTCCGGCGGCCAGCAGCAAAGGCTGCGTATCGCGAGAGCGCTGGTCCACAAGCCGAAGATCTTGCTCTTCGACGAAGCGACGAGCGCCTTGGACAATCGTACCCAAGAGATCGTCACTGAGAGTGTCTCGAAGCTCCAAGCCACCCGCATCGTGATCGCTCACCGCCTGTCGACGATTCGGGATGCCGACAAGATCATCGTCCTGGAGCAAGGCAAGATCGTCGAGAGCGGCGGCTACGACGACCTCATGAAAGCCCAAGGCATGTTCTACCGCCTTGCCAAGCGCCAGCTCGTAGACTCGCCGAAGAGTGTCGTCGCAACTGGCGCCGTGCGAACGAGCCGCGGCCCGGTGTGATCGGGGTGGTGGCGAGAGGGGGAACGTTGAGAGCCTCGCCAAACAAAAGGGGGAGAGCCGCGAGCGCAGCGACCGGTCCTAGCCACGTCCGGGGAGGGTCCCTGCCGGTAGAGTCTCGGGGAGGGCTACACCGCTTCATCGCCGACTTAAAGAACTGCGAAGCGAAGCGAGCCTTTTCTAGAAGAGTCTCGCTACGCTCGAAGGTTCTTTAAGTCGCCAGACGGTCTCGACCCTCCCCCTGGCGATTACCGGCAACGACCCTCCACGGACTCGGCGAGGACCGGTCGCTACGCTCACCGGCTCTCACCCCACTGCCACACGAGGGCCCTCCACGTTCGGACTCTACCGGCAACGACCCTCAACGGACTCGGCGAGGACCGGTCGCTGCGCTCACCGGCTCTCACCCCGATGTCACACGAGGGCCCTCCACGTTCCGGTTTCGCCAGGCGAGGGCCCTCCACGGACTCGGCGAGGACCGGTCGCTACGCTCACCGGCTCTCACCCCGATGTCACACGAGGGCCCTCCACGTTCCGGTTTCGCCAGGCGAGGGCCCTCCACGGACTCGGCGTTCCGCCACTCGCGGACCCTCCACGTTCAGCGTTTCATGAGAAAACTGCGTTACCCCGCGCACTCTCCCCCCGTCTCTTCAGGTGCCCCGAGAGAAGGTCGCAGGAGAGATTCCATGCAACCGCTCGCCTATCACGTCACGATCACCTGCTACGGACAGCGCCTTCCCGGAGACGACCGAGGCACCGTAGACCCAAATCACAACGTCTTCGGAACACCCCTCGCACCGGGCAATCCCGCGCAGCTCGCCTGGATGCAGCACCAGCTCACCGAGCCCCCCTTTGCCCTCGACATCCCGAGAGGCAAGGTCGTCCTCGAGTCGATCCAGTACGCCTGCCGGCGCTTCGGGTGGAAGCTGTGGATGGCACATTCGAGAGTGACACACTTTCACACCGCGGTGACCGCCGACGCGACACCGAACGTTCTCCGCACTCAATTGAAGGCGAAAGCGACCAAGTTCCTGAAGAACGCCGGATTCGATCTCGAGAGACGAAAGCGCTGGGTCAAGGGAGGAAGCGTGCGCCCGATCTTCGATCAGGCCCACCTCCAAAGAGTCATCGAGTACGGAGCCCGCAAACAAGGAGAGCCCATGGTCGTCTTCGTGGCCGGCGAAGGAACCTGGGTGAGTGACGGAGGAGAGTGAGCGGGAAAGGGCCGTGCCCAGCAGGAGGGCTGGTCCCGGGAGGGTCCCCGCCGGGCAGATCGACTGGAACGTTGAGGGCCCTCACAAACAGGAGGGGGAGAGCCGCGAGCGCAGCGACCGGTCCGGGGAGGGTCCCTGCCGATCGGAAGCGCCGGAACGTTGAGGGCCTCGCCAATCAAGAGGGGGAGAGCCGGTGAGCGCAGCGACCGGTCCTAGCCACGTCCGGGGAGGGTCCCTGCCGGTAGAGCGTTGAGGGCCTCGCCAATCAAGAGGGGGAGAGCCGGTGAGCGCAGCGACCGGTCCTAGCCACGTCCGGGGAGGGTCCTGCCGGTAGAGTCTCGGGGAGGGCTACACCGCTTCATCGCCGACTTAAAGAACTGCGAAGCGAAGCGAGCCTTTTCTAGAAAAGTCTCGCTACGCTCGAAGGTTCTTTAAGTCGCCAGACGGACTCGATCCTTCCCCTGGCGTCTACCGGCAACGACCCTCAACGGACTCGGCGAGGACCGGTCGCTACGCTCACCGGCTCTCACCCCACTGCTACACGAGGACCCTCCACGTTCCGGACTCCACCGGCAACGACCCTCCACGGACTCGGCGAGGACCGGTCGCTACGCTCACCGGCTCTCACCCCACTGCTACACGAGGGCCCTCCACGTTCCGGACTCCACCGGCAACGACCCTCAACGGACTCGGCGAGGACCGGTCGCTACGCTCACCGGCTCTCACCCCACTGCTACACGAGGGCCCTCCACGTTCGGCGTTCTGCGAGTCCGGCGACTCACTCATACAGGCGATCCAGCACCTCGCGGGCGACCTGCTTCAGCGCTTCGTTGTCGCTGCGGAGGAACGGGATCAGCTTCGGGATCGCTTCCTTCGCGCCGAGGGCGCCGATGCCTTTGAGGGCCTCGATCTGCAGGGCCGGGTCGTCCTGATCGAGCATGGCGAGGAGCTCGGCGAGGGCCGACTCCTTGGTCGGGAGCGGGGTCTTCAGGGTCTCCCACTTCTGACGATCCTGACGCTGCTGCCAGAGAGCGTTGAGGGCACCGCTGATTCTCGACGCCATCTTCCTGTCGGTGACCTTGTCGAGCGCGGCCATCAGCTCGGCGATGGCCTCGTCGGTGCCGAAGGCGAGCAGCGCATCGACCGCCTCTAAGCTTGTCGTCGCGAGCTCTCCCAGCTCGGGAATGATCGAGTTGTCCTTCAGGTCGATATAGGCACGGATCGCCGCCTCCCGCAGCCTCGGAGTGTCGAGCGCCTTCCGCAGGATCACGTCCCGATCCTCCATCTCGAGGTGGGCCACTCGGAAGACAGCATCCGCGACGAGACTATGGATCTTGCCGTCCCAGGTCTCGGGTCGATCGAGCCAGCGCTCGAGTACGAATCGCACGATCTCGGTCTCATGCGCGGCACCGAAGGCCCAGCGGAGCTCGACCAAGGCAGCGGCTGGCAGGGCTTCCGACTGCAGCACGCGGAAGACGAAGCGGTTGCGTGATGCCGGAGCCGCATCGGTCAGTATCGCCGAAAGGGTGCTCGCATCCCGGTGACTCTTCGAGATCAGCTCGAAGACAGTATCGAGGTCTTCGTCTGTGACGCTCGAAAGATACCAGGCAGCTTGGATCCTCAGATTCGGATCGAGCTCCGGATTGCGGAGGATTCGCCGGAAGGCCGTTTGGCCTTCCTCTCCGCCGCCGTTCAAGATCGCGGTGAAGGCGCTGGCCGAGTGGGTGAGACACCGCTCGAGGTCATCGGCACTCAGCTCGCTCGGAACGAGCGCTTCGATCTCCTTTGAACCGTGCCCAGAAAACCACCTATCCATCGCCTCGCTTCGGCCCTGTTGCACCATGAACCGAGTCGCGATCTTGCGAGCATTCCAGCTCTGTCGCGTCCAGTTACCTGCCAGATCGAGCCGCCACGTATCGGACTCGGCGGGCAACGAGCTGGAGACGGCATAGCTCGCAAACAGGACCGGCTCGAGGTAGATCGACACCCAGCGATCGGACGGCTCTCCCATGTGGAACTGCATGGTCTCGAGAAAGTTCGAGACCACCTTCTCGGCCGGGTCACGCGAGAGTTTCCGAACGATTTGACGCAGCGTATCGTCCGAGACCCCGCTCTCGAGACGAGTGAGCACGCCACGAACCTTGGGCGAGGGGTCTTCGATCAGCTCGAGGTAGACAGAGTCCGGAGCTCTTCCGGCCGCATCGAGCAGTGAGCTCGCGGCCGTGGCCCGCACGGAGACGTCCTCGTCTCGGGAGAGTCGCAAGAGGATTCCGAGCTCCTCGTCATCGAGCTTGGGCAGGATTCTGACATCGGATGATTGCAGCAAGCCGGGGGGGCTACCGCCCCAGACTGGACTCTGGACGCTGCGGAAGCCCAGCACGCGCGCGGCCGCCTGCCGGAGCTCCGGATTGGAATCGCTCGCGAACCGAAGCAAGCCGCTGGCATGCCTCATCCGGAGCAGCTTCGAAGTCGCCATCTCTCTCCACGGCGCCTGCTCGCTTCGAATCAAGTGCAAAAGGATCGGCGTCAGAGTCGGAACCGCCGGGGCCTCTCTCACCATCTCGACGAGCGCACCGGCCAAGACCGGATCGCCCGCCTTCAAGATCATGGTCAGGTTGTTCGTGAGGTCCGGAGTGAGCGCGTCCCGCATCATGAGCGACCAGACGAGCCCCTGCAGCGCAGAGGCACCGAATGCCTCCTGACGCTCGGTCAGTCGCTCCACCACCTTCCGCCAAGTCGGCAGGTTGCAGAGGGGCGGTTGGTCGAGTGTCCAGGCGAGACGCTGCTCGAAGATCTTGGCGGACTGAGCCGCCGACAGAACACGGCTCTGAAACGCGAGCCCCTGTTCATCCAACTGCTCGAGTAAGAACTGCGCCGACCTCTCTGGCGCAATCAGGATGTAGTCGCGCAACGGATCTGTCTGGGACCCGGATACCAGGGTCCTCATGTCGGTTCGGTCCTCGAGGATCATCTGCTCGATCACCGGCAGCGCTCTCGGTCCCAAGGCGCGAAGCTCGTCGAGGTGATTCCCATCGAGCTTGCCGAGGATGAACTTCCGCAGCGAATCCTCATCTTGCTCGGGCTTCGGCCGCTCCTTTCCCTGGCCCATCAACTTCTGGACGGCCGCGTCCCATTGCGCGCGCTCCTCGTCCGTGGCGAGGTGTCCGAGCGGTCCATCCAGGATCTTCTCGGCCCTCTCGTTCTTGCCGATGCGGCGGTAGTGCTCGGACATCGCTTTGGCGATCTCGAGGCGAGAGGCGAGCTCGAAGCCGGGGAGCTGATCGGCGAGGTCTCCCAGAAGGTTCTCGAGCGCGGCGTCGCTGCGATCGAGTGACCACTGGAGCTGTAGCGCTTCGATCTTCTTCTTGGTCCTCTCGAGGAGCAGATCATCCTGCGCCGCGGCGATGGCCGGGGCGAGAAGGATGAACATCATCGTGCATACGATTCGGCGAGGCATGAGCGTCTCTCCCTGCAATCGGGTCCATCGGTCTCTATCACGACCCCCTGGGACGCTCTACCTTCGGCGATCGCCGCTCCGAAGTTGTCAACGCGATGTAAACTGCGCGTGATCGCCGCTTGAGCGCGCGCTGGAACGGGATAGAGTCGACGTTCGGAGCGCGCTCTCGGAGCGCCGGCTTCAGCCGGTCTCAGTGCCCTCCTTGTCCATTGAAGTGACCTCCTCCCCCATGCCCCAACATCGTCGCGAGATCTCGATCGCGCTCGTCGGCCTGCTCAGCGCCGCCGCCCTGATCGCATTCGCGTTCCTGGCCGTCCCGAACGCGTCCGAAGGCGGCGAGCTGGCACTGGTCCGGATCGGGAGCCGGGCGGCCGATGAGGTCATCGCTGCGTGGGACCGCCTGCTTCGAGGCAAGACTCTGCCAGTCAGTGGGCACTCTCTGAGATGGCGAGGAGACGACAAGCCACCGCCCCGGCCCCAGCCTCGCCCCATCGAAGTGCCCGACCCGACCGAGACCGCCTTCGGCGCCCTCCTTGCCGCGGCCGAGACGGCCGAGCTGCGCGAAGCCGATCTGCCCAAGGCCGCCGAGCTGTTGGTGGATGCTTTGAAGCAAGCTCCAGATGATGCTGGCAAGGCCCTCGTCCGCTCGCGGCTTCTCCAGCTTCTCGTGCACGCGGGCCGCACCGACATGGCGCTCGAGCAATGGCGGGCGTTGACCTCTTCTCTGTCCGGCGACGAGACGACGGGAGGTATCTCCCTCCTCCTCCGCGCCGGGCTCGCCGTGGCCCCGACCTTGGACGACCCGGAACAACAGGAGGTCGGACGCCTCCTCGCCGAGCGCTGGCTCGCTGGCGAGCTGGCGGTTCCGGATGCCGAGATAACGCTCGCCCGAAGACCCGACGCACCGACCTTCGCGGTATCCCCTTCTTGGCAGCTCCTCTTCGACCGCGTCCTCGCGATCGCACCCGCGGAGCACCGCGCCCCTCTGCGCGACCGCCTTGCCCAGCTCGAGCGACTCACGATCCTCGATCGCCTCGAAAGCCTACCTTCAATCTCCACCCAACACTGGCGACTCGTCCCCTTCTCAGGTGACCTCGCCGGTGTCTGGCTCGCGGCGCGACAATCGGGTGACGGCGAAGCCGAGGCTCGACTCTTCTACGAATCGGTGCTGCTCGAGGCACTACGCCGAAGCACATCGCTCCCTCCCGATGTCGTGCTCGAGCTGAACGGCGACCGCGACGAAGGCGATCGCATTCGTCGGCCGGAGCGCCTGCCCGGGACGGACATCGTCTTCGCCATTCGTCACCTCGATCCGAGCTCGCCCTTGCGAGGCGAGGCGCGGCGGCTGCTCTTGCTTCGCGGCGGCTTCGTGGCGCTCGGGGTCTTGCTCGCGCTCGCGACGCTCCTTGCCGTTCGCTCGCTTCGCCGCGAGCGCAAGCTGCAGGCGCTGCGCACTGCCTTCGTCGCCAGTGCCTCCCACGAGCTACGGACGCCTGTCGCCTCTCTGATCCTGCTCTCCGAGAACCTCCGCTCGAAGAGGGTCTCGGATCCGAACAGCGTCGAGCGCTACGTCGGCTGGATCCACCAGGAGGCGGGCCGACTGCGCCGGCTCGTCGACGACCTCCTCGACTTCTCCCGGCTCGAGCGCGGCCGGACCCCGGAGCTTCGCTTCGAGACCGTCGATGTCGAGGCGTTCGGCTCCGCGCTCGGGCGCGACCTGCGCGAAGCAGCCGAGCGGCGCGGCGCCTTGTGCACGATCCAAGTCCATTGCACGAGCGCCCGAATGCGAGTGGATGCCGACGCGCTGCGCCGCGCGGTCTGGAACCTGGTCGACAACGCGCTCGCGCACGGCGCCTCGGACGAGCCGGTTGCCTTGGAGATCCACTGCCAGAATGAACAGATGAAGGTCACCGTGCAGGATCAGGGGCCTGGCATCGAGGCTCGAAACCGAGAGGCCATCTTCTCACCGTTCTGGACTGCCGGATCGACGGGCACCGGGCTGGGCTTGGCCATCTCCCGCGAGATCGCACGGGCGCACGGCGGCGACCTCGTGCTCGAGGAGTCATCGCGGGGTGCCCGATTCGTGCTGAGTGTTCCGGTGACCGCACAAGGGAAGCCGACTCGA
Source organism: Planctomycetota bacterium (assembly GCA_040219065.1). GTDB lineage: Bacteria > Planctomycetota > OFTM77 > OFTM77 > OFTM77 > OFTM77. The sequence continues at coordinate 5,291 of JAVJTD010000353.1, read as the reverse complement.
GAAGGAGCGACGGTCGAATGACGCGCGTCTTGATCATCGAGGACGAGCCGCCGCTGCGCATGGCGCTCACCGATGCGCTCCAGGCCGAAGGCTTCGTGGTACGCGAGGCGGCCGACGGCGAGGAGGGTCTCCGGCTAGCGCTCGAGGAAGGGCCCGAATTGATCTTGCTCGACTTGATGTTGCCGCGGCGAGACGGCTTCTCGGTCTTGAAGGCGCTGCGGGAGGATCGGCTGGCCTCGGCTGTGATCATCTTGTCGGCGCGCGGCGAGGAGCTGGATCGAATCCAGGGCTTTGAGTACGGCGCCGACGATTACGTCGTGAAGCCGTTCTCGACCGAGGAGCTCTTGCTGCGTATCCGCGCCGTCCTGCGCCGCAGCGAGGGACATACGCCCGGCTTGATCGACCTGAGCCGCCGTCGCATCGGCGACGCGGAGATCGACTTCGAGTCGTACACGCTGCGCCGCGGCGATGAGCGTCACGGCTTGTCACGACGCGAGCTCGAGCTGCTGCGGTTCTTCCTCGAGCACGAAGGCGAGGCGCTCGAGCGCGCGAAGATCCTCAGCGAGGTCTGGGGGCTCGATGCTTACCCCTCGACGCGCACTGTCGATGCGCACGTCCTGAAGCTGCGCAAGAAGCTGGAGCCCGATCCGGAGAATCCCCGCCACATCGTGACGGTGCACGGGGTTGGGTATCGGTTCGAGGGGTGACCGGGTCACTCGAGCGTGAAGACCTCGACGACGCCCGTTTGCGCCAAGCCGGCGGCGGGTCCACCCGCGATCGTGTAGAAGACGCCGCTGGCGGTGATCGCGGCCAAGCCGTGGCGCGGTGTGGGAAGATCCGGGTACGCGGCCCACTCACCGGTCGCCAGATCGTAGACTTCGTGCTCTTCGAACACGAACACCGACGTCTCGCCGCCGACGACATGGAGCTGACCATTCAGAAAGGCGGCGCCGAGTCCGCCTCGAGGCGTCGGCAATTCTGGCAAGGCCGTCCATTGATCGAGCGCCGGGTCGTAAGCCTCGAAGGTCCCGACGTTTCGCTCGGGGTTCACCAGCCGCCCGCCGACGATGTAGAAGAGGCCATTGTGCACGGCACCGGCGAGGTGGTCCCGGGGGACGCTGATCGGCGCGGCGGCTCCCCACTCATCGAGGATCGGATCGTAGATCGCGCACTCAGAGATGAGCTGGCGGTCCTGATCGAGGCCACCGGCCACGAGGATCTCACCGTCCAACGTGCCGGCGATGCTCGCACCGCGCGGCCGGGGAAGGCTCGCCTTTGCCACCCATTGGTCCATCGCGTCGTCGTACATCCAGAGGTTGTCCTTGCCGCGGTTGTCGGCTCCCAAACCACCAATCGCGTAGATGGCGCCGTTGGCCCGGGCGAGGGGCAGATGGTGCCGCGGCTCGGGGAGCGGAGCGAGCAGCTCCCAAGTGTCGGAAGTGATGTCGTAGCGGTAAGCGACGTCGGTCGCTTGATCGCTGTCGTCGAAGCCGCCCGCGATGATGATCTGATCATTCAACAGCGCGGCGTGGATCTCCTGCACCGACTCGGGCACCGGAGCGACGGTGTCCCAAGTGCCTTCGTCGACGAACGGAATGTCCGGCTCGGGCGGCAGGAAGAAGCTGTCGGACGAGCTCTTCTTGCAGGCAGGCAGGAGGAGCAGGGCGAGGAGAAGGAGGCGCATGGGACTCTCACACGGGGGACACGGGGATTCCTACACGGGGGGCACGGAGCTCTTTACACGGGGGGCACGGAGCTTTTTGCACGGGGGACTCGGTCTTACACGGAGGGCACACGCGGCGGACACGAAAAGGATCCACTCGTGCTTCATCACCAATCCATCGCAAGCTCGGTCTGTGAGGGAATGGTCACCTCCTGCTCGAAGTCCGCTTCTTCCCGACTCGTCAGGCGGTACTGGCCAGGAACGAGGTATTTGAAGGTAATTGTGTGGTGCCCAGCGCTGCCGTCGACATTCCGCGAGACGGGTGGTTCATCAAGCGAGCGGAGCTGAAAACTGCGCCGGCCCGGAAGGGGTCGACCTCGGAGCGTCAGCTCGTACAGGCCGGGCAGGGTAATGGGCACGGTCTGATCTCGCGATTCCAGGACGACCTCACCGTATGGAATGTCGTAGGACCACCTTCGATTCTGGGAATGGACCGACATCTGGATCGGAAAGCGCCCCGGCTGCAAGGCCGGTATTCTGGCGAAACCATCTGGGCCGACGCTGACTTGGAGGTTCAAGCCCTGTTGCCGGATCGTCAGCCTCAACTCGTCCCCTTCCTTCAGCATGCCGGCGATTCCGCGGCAGTCGAAGCGTCCGGTCGCCGGTCGCTCGAATCGCACCTCGCGATACGTTCCCGGAGGCGGTGCCGGAATCTGCAACGTCCCGAACTCACTCTTCATGCTCAACTGAACCGTCCCCTCGGTCTGACCCGAGAAGACATCGAGCTCCTTTTCGCCGTAGAAGACGAGCGTCCGATCGTCCGGAGCCGAGATGAGCGCCGCCTGCTCCCACGAATCGCGACGGCCGACATCGATCAGGATGTCTGCTTGCAGGCCTCGGACCGGACGTCCCCAAGGATCCGACACCCTGAGCGTCGCTGAACGATCCGACCCGACCGATGGCAAGTGAAGCTCGACGCTCTTTTCCTTTGCCTCGACGTCGACTGCCTGGACGAGCGCAATGCTCCGTGCTCGCTTCAAGACCAACTCGTAGCGTCCGGGTCGCTCCAGACTGAACTTGAAGTCCGGGGAGGCCTCGGTGAGCTCCACTTCGGAGATCACCGACTTTCCCTCGAGCCTGCAGGAGACACTCAGCTGCCTCCAGCTATCGCCAGGATCCACCACCACTCGCCCCAGGATGCTCGGCCCTTGGCGGACATCGATCAGTTGAATCGTGACGGAAGGCTCGCTCTCGCCGTCGATCAAGACCGTCGCCGCGCTGGACCTATAGAATGACTCTGTTCGTGCGAAGAGCGTGAACATCCCCCTCGGCAATCGCAGCTCCGGTTCCCCCACCGACCAGGGCACCTCCTCCTTCCGAATTCCCGACTGCCGATAGATCACCCTGGCCTCATCCGGCCGCCCCCCATCCGGAAGCAGGACGTCGACGTGCACCGGATAAAGACGAGAGGCGAGGGCCTGGACATCGTCGCCAGCGCGCAAGGAGTCCAGCCCTTCGTTGAAGCTCGGCTCGAGGGTCCAGTCCTCGGATTCGGCACTCAGCGCGTACTTCGTGCCCCGCTCCACCTCTGCTGAGAAGGCGCCCTCCGAGTCCGTCGCCAAGACGATCGGCTCGCCGTCTGTGGTCGAGAGCCGAAGCGGCAGGTCCGCGACCGGCTCGCCCTCATGGCTGACGACTCTCCCTGTCAGCGCGCCGTGCGATTGTCGAGGTGGATTCGCGGCTTCCTTCTCGGACTCTGCATCGAGGCGAGGGAGCGATGAGCTCGTCTTGCCCGTTTCTCTCGCCTCCCTCCCGAAGCTCAGCTCGTCAGCGGCATCTCGGAGCGTCTCCTCACGAGTAATGTCGTCATTGGGGCCCAAAGTGAGACCGATGAGCACACCGGCGCCAAAGCAGAGCCCCATCGCGAGAACCAAACCCCAGTCGCGAAACATGCGCGCTCCCTGTCGCACGAGCCATGAAGTCCCTCAGGCCAAGCTATCAGACCACAGGGCAGATACCACAAGATCCAGCTCGACCGGACCGGCCTCGAGCATCACCCCCTCGCCTGACTCCACGCGGCGTGGTACACCCGCGCCATGAACCGACTCGAATCACTGGAGCCGATCGACATCGCTCGGCGCGAGGAGGAGCGTCAGGCGCGCGGCACGGCCGAGATCGCCAACGAGAGCGAGCCGTTCGCCGATGGCACGATGAGCTTTCTCGAGGTGGGCTCGTGGGCGAATCAGGCCTGCGCCGTCGGGCTGCACGGCCCGGTCACCGAGGATGCCATCGATCGCTTCGTGGACTTCTACGTGTCGCGAGGCGTCGAGCCCCGCATCGAGGTCGCGACATTCGCCGACCCGACTCTCGTCGATGGCCTCGCCCGGCGCGGCTTCACCTTGCGTGAGTTCGAGAACGTGCTCGCGCTCGACCTGCAGAGCCCAGTGGAGGGCGAAGCTCAAGCGTCTCCGTCCGACCTCCGCCTCGAGCCGGTCGACCGAAGCGACGAGGCGGCGCTGCGTCGTTACGCCGAGCTCACGGTTCGGCAGTTCTATGCCGGACAGGATCCGGCCGAGCACCAGATCGAGGCGAGCGTTCGCATCGCCCGGCATCCTCGCTGCCAGGGCTTCGTCGCCTGGCTAGACGGCGAAGCGGTCGGTGGCGGCACGCTCGAGATCGACGGGGACATCTGCAGCTTGATCGGCGCGGCCGTAGTCCCGGAATACCGTCGCCGCGGCATTCAGACGGCCATCATGCTGCATCGCCTCGAGCTCGCCCGCCAGGCCGGCTGCCGGCTCGCCGTCATCCACTCCAAGCCCGGCATCGCCACCGAGCGCAATGCCGCCCGGCTGGGATTTCGCCTGACCTACGTCAAGGTCGCGATGGCGATGGCCGGCGAGGGCCTGGTGCCCTCGCCGTAGTCCTTCTCCAACCGTCCCTTGCTCGGCGCCTTCTCGTTCGATCGCTGGCACCGTCGCGAAGGAAGCCACCCGTTCTGAGGTGGCTTCCCGTTTCCGTCGCGCGGGCTCTGGTTCTTCTGGAGTGCCCAAGTCGAGCGAGCCAAGGACCCTGTCTGACGAAGGGCACTTCGTTCGAGCGAGCTTGGGCCGGGCGCGTTATCGCAGAGTAGGTTCAGGCCACGGAGCTTCGGATGTGAGGGCTAGGTCCTCCCCGAGGCGCTTGGAAGGAGGACACAGAGACCGGCTGAAGCCGGCGGTCCGAATGAAGTTTCAAGTCAGCCCCGCCCCCGCCGCGGCGCCGGAGCATACAGGTGGTGAAACTGGGCCAAGAAGAAGGAGTGCCCAAGTCGAGCGAGCCCGTGACGAAGTCTTTCGGCGAGCTCTTGCGCGAGCGAGCTTGGGCCGGGCGCTCGCCGTGAACCTTTTGGAGCAGCGAGCCTGTTCCGTGATCCAGGCGGGCGGGACGCCCGCGTTCCCAGTGGTTGGTCTCAAGTCAGCAGCACCCCCGGGCGCGGCGCCCGGAGCATGCAGGGGGTGAAACGATCGGAGCCCGAACAGGTCCCTGGCACAGGGTTGGGAGCTCGCTCACGCGCGACGGTGGAGTTCCGAAGGAGCAAGAGATCGTCGTAGATCGCCCTCACAAGCTGAGCAAGTCAAATAAGGACATT
>JAVJTD010000347.1:0-18970 GCA_040219065.1 Planctomycetota bacterium | reverse complement strand
TACCGGCAGGGACCCTCCCCGGGCCGAGCGAGGACCGATCGCTCCGCTCACGGCTCTCACCCCACTGTCAGTCGAGGCCCTCCTGGTCGGCGCTCCCGCATGTTTCAGATCAGCCGCGCCCCCGGCGGAGGATGAGGAATGCAGGGAGTCCCGTTCGGTCGCGCGGGCTCTGGTTTCTCAGTCGTCGAAGGTGAGTGAGACTTCCGACGTTTCGCCGCCCGGTCCGACCTCGATCGTGACGAACTGGTCCGCGCGACCTCGGATGTAGACCTTGTAGGTCCCTTCGTAGAGGTTCTCGATCACGAAGCTTCCGTCGTTCGAGACCGCGCCCTGTCGCGTGACGTTGCCGAGGGGCACCGACTTCGCCTCGACCCCCAGGCCCTCCTTGGGCAAGACGCCTCTGCTGAGGATCCGGCCCGTGACGCGGGCTCCCCCCACCAGGCGCAGGTCGAACATTCCACGTTGCTCTTCGGGCTGCAGCGTCAACTCACGGTAGGCATTCAGGGTGTAATCGTCGGTCCGCACGTAAACGCGGCATGGGCCCGGGGCGAGCTGACTGACGGAGTACTCTCCGAGCGGATTCGTCTGGGCCAACTTTCGACCGGTGGTGTCGTGGACGAAGACGTGGGCGCCGGCGACCGGCATGCCGCGTGGATCGAGCACTTGGCCCGAGAGCGTGCTGCCCTGCGACAACCTCACGTCTTGCCGGTGGAGATCGCCGCGCAGGATCGAGATCGACTCGATCGTCGTGGGCAGGAACTCGTTGGCCGAAGCGACGAGGCGATACTCGCCGTCGTAGAGGTTCTCGATCAAGAAGTTGCCGTCGGGATCCGCGCTGGCAGTGCGATCGACCTGCCCCGCGACCATCGTCGAGACCTGGACATTGGCCGAAGGCACCGGGCGTCCGCTGGCATCGGTCACGACGCCGGTGATGCGTCCGCCGGGGAGCAGATGGAAGTCGACGCCCTGGTACTCGCGCTCGACCTCTACCACGAAGCCACGCCCTTGTCCCAAAAGCTCGTAGGCACCCGTCCGCGCGTAGAGGTCGTACGTACCGCCCGGAATCCCGTCGGCGAGATAGTGTCCCTTTTCATCGGTCGAGATAGTCGAGACGTAGTTGTCGCCCTGCAACACGAAGACGTCGACGTTCGCGAGCGGCTGCCCATCGGGACCAAAGGTCGTTCCCTCGATCACGGCTCCGCGGGTGAGCTCGAAGTCGGCGCGCTCCTCCGCCCCCATGACCGGGAGATGGACGACCATGGGCGCTTCGGACGGAAGGTACCCTTTCGCCGAAGATGTCACCGAGTAGTCGCCCGGCCAGAGCCCGAGGATCTCGTACTCCCCGTTCTCATCAGTGACCGTCGAGCGCGATGAGCCTCCTCCCAAGGACCGCCAGCTTCCATTTCTCGAGAGGTCCTGGAAGATCGAATCGATATCCTGCAGCGGGATCTCGGACAGCGAGGTGATCGACTCGAACTGCTGAACTTGCATGGGCGAGCTCGACACTTCGAACGGCTCGTCGACGAACGTCTCGACCGTCTCCGTCTCCTCCTCGATGATCTCGATGCTCGCCGCGCCGTCCACCTCGACGCTCTCGAAAGAGAAGCTGATCTCTCCGGTGCTCAGCAGATGGGGAGAGACTTCGAAGCGATTCGACACATTCATGTTGCCGAAGGAGACGAGCTGCTCGAAAGAGACGGTATCTCCCGAGACGGCACTGGCGCTGACCTGAGCACCAATGATCGGCTGGCCGCGACGATCGCGGACGATGCCGCGGACGCGGGCCGACTTCTGCAGCAAGATGCGCAGGCCCTCTCTCTTCTCACCTCTCACGAGGGAGACGGTCTCCTTCGCGATCCCGTCGAGGTCTTCCGTCGCCGCGAAGAGCGTCAGCGGCGCTTCGCCCACCCGGAGCTCTCCCAGTCGAAACTGTCCGGCCTCGTCGCACTGGGTCTTCGTCTGGCCATCGACCCGAACGATCGCCTTGGCGGCGGGCTGCCCATCGGGAGCGATGACGACTCCCGACAAGACCGTGAAGCCGATCATCGCGATCGTGAGCTCACGATTCGACGTGACGACGATCGGCTGGAGCTCGGACGGGAGGTAGTACTCCTTCGCCTCGGCCTCGGGGCGATAGGTCTGTCCGGCGCGCAGTCCCGTCAGCACCAACCGGCCCTTCTCGTCCGTCTTGCCGCTTCGCCTCTCCAGCGGATCGCGGATGCCCCAGGACGTCCCGACCGGATCGATCCCGGCCGCCGGGTCGATCGGCCCGGAAGTGGCATCGAGCGCGACCCGAGCTTCAGGGACGGGGTACCCGAGCTGATCGCGCACATAGATGGTGACGGTGCTACCGACGGCTAGCCGGAGATCGAGCTCCCGGCCCGTCTGCTCGTCGAGCTCGACTCGAACCGGCTCGGCGAGGCACTCCTGCCCCGCAGCTGCGTCGACGAAGTAGGTGCCACCGGCGAGATCGGTGATGCGATAGCGTCCATCCTCATCGGTCTTCACGCGCCTCACGCGTTTGGCGGCTCCCGCGAGCTGGCGAGCGGCCTCGGGGTTCCGGCGAAGCTGCTCGAAGACCTGCTGATGATTTTCCTTCGAGAACTGGGCGAGCATCTGCTCGAGCTGGTGACCGGCGGGTAGGTAGACCCACACCTCGCCCTTGCTCACTGGCTCGCCGCCGGGATCGAAGACCTGTCCAAACAGCCGGCCACTTCCGCTGGCGAGACGCTCATCGCTGACGGGAATGGCCTCGTCGGCGGGCAGCGCCGGATACTCGATCGCTTCCGAGGAGACCTTCTTGGCGCCAGGCCCCTCGACCGCCTCGGACAAGCTGACGTCTTCTGGCTCGGGCTCACCCTGCAGCATCCAAACCGCGCCCCCGAGGAGCAGGATCGCTCCCACGATCGAGATTCCCATCAGCCACTGCCGCATGGTCTTCCTCCGATATCGATTCAAAGGGCGCCGAGCCAGTCTCGGCGCCCTTCGGGGATCATGGCGTCACGACTTCGTACGTCGTCTGACCTGAGCAAACGACGATGCGTTGCCCTAGAGCGAAGAATTTTTTCAGCTCTGGCTGTTTTTTCAGCAAGGCGAAGTACTCGTCGCTAAAGGCCTCGATCTTCTTCAACGTGAAGGCCTTTCTCGCCTCCTCGTCCTTTTCGGCCCAGCGGCCATCGACCCAGACGTCACCGACCCGGTAGAAGATCCGCCCGTCGACCTCGCGAACGTTCTCGAGGATGGTCCGATCGCCGAGCTTTTCGAGTGGCAGGGCCGAGTCGGGTGCTTTTGCCTCGGAGAGCTTCTTGGACTCGAGGCTCAGGCGGACTGCCGCCGCACCCGAGGCACCCGGGCTGCCAGGACCGGCCGGCCTCACCGAGTCCTGCACGTGGCCGAGTCGATGCAGGGCTTCGGCGGACTCGCCCTCGGCACGCGCGCGGGTGCCGCGGCCGAAAAAGTATCCATTGGCGGCGTCTCTGGCCGGTCCAGAGCCGAGCGCGGCGAGCTCGTTCTCCTCGACGATCAGGTTCGAGGTGTATGGCGTGACGATGCCGTACTGCTTCGCGATCCGAATGACGTCGTCGATCATCTCCTGGTTGCTACCGTGCAGCCGGATCTGGTCGAGCAAGTAACCGACCTTGCGGGTCGCCCACAGGCGCGGGAGATAATCGTGCTTCAGATCCGAGCTCGCGAAGGAAGCTTCATACACCCAGCTCTTCTCTTCGCCGCCTTGCCCACCGCTGAGATGAATCGCGTGGTGACCCTCTCCGCGGTACTTGCCGATCACCACCAAGTCGGAGCCACGAAAGATGTCGGGAAGCTGGCTCGGGAAGTATTCGTAGAGCTCGACGCCGTCGACCCTGACCTTCGGATCGACGAGCGCGGGCTCGGAGATCTTGGTGAACAGGCCGGAGATCTTCACCTCGAGATCTTCCCCCGGGCGCACGTACTCGCGCGAGCCGCGATTCTCCTGGGCGAGCTTGTCGATCAGGAAGGTGTTGACGTCGTCTCCGACACCGAAGGGGAAGAGACGGACTTGCGACCCATTGGCGACGCGGAAGTCCGAGAGGATCTTCTTCACGTCGGTCTCGCCGATCGTCGGCAGGCCATCGGTGATGAAGAGGATCTGAAAGACTCGGTCCGACTTCTGGTCGTGGCTGTCGAGCGCGGCGATGAGGGCGTCCCGAATGTTCGTGCCACCGGCTGCCTCGATGCGATCGACGAATCCGACCGCGCGCTCAATCGACTGGGCATCGACCTCGACCAGCCGCTCGGAGAACGGCCTCGCCTCGAGGCTGAAGGGGACGAGGTTGAAGCGGTCGCCTTCGGACAGCGATTGCAGGCAGTATTTGAGGGCTTCTTTCGCCTGCTGGATCTTCTCGCCACTCATGCTTCCCGAGGTGTCGACGACGAAGGCGACGTCCTTGGGCTGCCGTTTCGCGCTCGGCGCCGAGAGCTGAGGCGCGAGATTGAGGATGAAGAAGCCTTCTCTCGTCCCCGGCTCGCGATAGCTGAGGACCGTCACGCCGAACTCGGCTTGGGCGAGGGAGTAATAGAGGCGGAAATCTGTGGCGCCGCCCTCGAAGGAGGCCTTGGCGTGGTGATCGTCCTTCTTGACGACCTCGGCGCCGGCCGTCGGCGAGAACACCATCTTGAGGGGGACCTGGGTCGCGATGTCGACCGCGACGCTGACCTTCGGCGCTTGGCCGGCCGTGCGGCAGGCGCCGGTCGGCTGCACGAAAGTGAAGAGCGCTCCGCCTTCCTTCTCGAGGATCTCCGAGTAGGTCAGAGACACCTCGACGGTGCCGCTCGCCGGCACGGGAAAGAGGGAGGCACGAAGTAGGCCGTATCCGAGGTACTCGAGAAGGCCGGGGTCCCGTTGGCGCCGGACGATGCCCTCGTAGATCTGGCGGGCCTTGTCCTTGTCGATGACCTCGCCTTTGACCTCCTTGCCGTTCATCATCATCGTGAAGTCTTGAACGGCGGCACCGGGTGGCAGCGGGTAGAGGTACTGTCCCTCGGCAACGGTGCGAAGCGGGTTTCGGAAGACCTGCTTCAAGACGGTCTTGGCGATGCCGTCCTGAATCTTCACCTCGGCGTGGTAGCTCTCGAGGATCAGGCGCTCGGTCGGTGGTCCGATCGGCCTTGGCTCAGGGATCGGATGCGGGTGATGCCGATCGATGTAGACGATCTGGGCCGCGGCAATCGGAGCCAGAACGAGTGTGAGCAGAAACGAAGCGATCCAACGCGTCATGCGACCAGTCATGGATTGGTCCTCCGACCGAACCTGGGAATGCGGGGCATGGGCGCCTTGGACGAAGGAGGCCTGCGTCAGTTCAGAGCGAGTCGGAAAGTTCTCCTCGCGCCGAATCCGCGATACCTTTCTCATCGACGAAGCCCCCATGGCCGCATCGAAGTCCAGATGCTTCAGTCTCGTCAATCCATCAAGGAATCCAAAGAAGTCTTCGAAGGGAGCCCATGAGCCAGGCTGCGCAGAGTGTCACGATCTACGGCAAGCTGAGCTGCCCGTTCTCGGAGCGTGCGCTCGAGCATTACCACAACCTCGGCTGCGCCATCGCTTACGTCGATCTCGACCGAGAGCCCGACCGGCTACCCGAGCTCTTGGCCTACACCCGCGGTGAGCGGCTCGTGCCGGTGATCATTCGCGGCGACGTGGTAGAGCTGGGCTTCGAAGGTTACTGCGGTATTTGAGGAGCGCGGGCGGCGAGCAATCACCCTTGCTCGGCACCTCTCAGCTCGATCGGCGGCACCGTCGAGGAAGGCGGCTTCCAGCTCGGTGACTTCTACCGGTTTCGGTAGCGCGGGCTCTGGTCTGGACCCGATCACTCAGGGGACTTGAGGCCGAGCTCACGAATCTTGCGGTACAGGGTCCTTCGGTTGATTCCCAGGATCTCGGCGGCCTTGGCTTGGTGGAAGCCGGTGGCTTCGAGGACTCGGATGATCTGCTGCTTCTCGAGCTCGGCGAGTGAGATGAGGCCGGGATCGCCGAGCGGTGCCGACGGTGTTGAGGTCTCGTCGCCGTGGAACTCGCTCGGAAGGTCCTCCAGCTCGATGTCGGGCGGCGTACCGACGATGACGGCATGCTCGACGGCATTGCGGAGCTGACGCACGTTGCCGGGCCATTCGTAGGTCTCGAGGCGACGCATCGCGTCGTCGGAGAAGCCGTGGAAGGAGCGTCCGATCTCACGAGAGAGGTTCTCGAGGAAGGATTCGGCCAGGGCCCTCACGTCTCCGGGCCGCTCTCGTAGCGGCGGGATGCCGATGTTGATCACGTTGAGGCGATAGAAGAAGTCCTCACGGATGTTTCCCGCATCGACCTCGCCTTTCAGATCCCGGTTGGTCGCGGCCACGATGCGCACGTCGACCTTGCGCGGCTGGGCCTCCCCCACTCTTTGCACTTCCCCTTCCTGAAGCACACGCAGGATCTTGACCTGCATCGCGTGCGGGATCGAGGCGACCTCGTCGAGGAAGAACGTCCCGCCGTTGGCGGCTTCGAAGAGGCCCGACTTGTCGGCATTGGCTCCGGTGAAAGCCCCCTTGCCGTAACCGAACAGCTCGCTCTCGAGCAGCGTCTCTGGGATCGCGCCGCAGTTGACCGGGATGAAGGGTCCATCGCGCCGGTTGCTCAGGCGATGGATCGCGCGGGCGACGAGCTCCTTACCCGTCCCGGTCTCACCGGTGATCAGGACCGTGGACGGTGTGGCGGCGACCTTGGCGATCAGCGCCTTGACCTTCTCCATCGCGTCGCTGATGCCGACGATCTCGACGAACGCGCCCTGGCGACGCAGCTCCTCTTTGAGGGCCTGGTTCTCCTTGGCGAGGCCTCGGCGCTCGGCCGCGCGCTCCACGACGAGTCTCACCTGGGCGATCTTGAAGGGCTTGGCGAGGTAGTCGAAAGCGCCGGCCTTCATCGCTTCGACGGCGGTCTCCCAGGACGCGTGCGCGGTGATGACGATGGCGACGAGCTCGGGGTCTCGCTCACGCGCTTTGCGGAGCAGCGTGATGCCGTCCATCTTCGGCATCTTGAGGTCGGTGATGAGCAGATCGAAGGACTCCGCCTCGAGCCGCTCGAGAGCCTCGGCCCCACTGGCCGCGGTGTCGACCTCGTAATCCAGATCGCGCAAGATCTCCGCCAGCCCGGCCGCGATGGCCGTCTCGTCGTCGGTGACGATCACACGCACCTTATCCGTCATCTCTCTTCTTCCTAGCCCTGGGTGCTCGCGTCCTGATGGTGGATCGGTAGGCAGACGAGAAACGTCGTTCCGTCTTCGCCGCTGCTCTCGACCGAGAGCTCGCCGCCGTGATTCCGGATGATGCCATACGAGATCGACAGGCCCAGCCCCGTCCCCTCGCCGGGCGCCTTGGTGGTGAAGAACGGCTCGAAGAGCTTCTCGAGGTTCTCCGGGTCGATACCCGATCCCGTGTCGCGCACGCGTACCTCGACGCGATCCTCGAAAGCGCGAGCGGAGACGATGAGGCGGCCCCCGCTCGGCATGGCTTGCAGCGCATTGGTCACGAGGTTCAAGAAGACCTGGATGAGCTGGTTCTCGTCGCCGCGGACGGGTGGCAACATCTCGGGCAGCTCCCGAACGATGTCGACATGGCTGGCGATCTTCTGGATCGAGGCCAAGGAGAGCGCCTTCTCGAGCGGGGCGAGAACCGAGACCGGCTCGGCCGAGAGGTCGTGCGTCCTCGAAAAATCGAGCATGCCGCCCGCGATGCCGGAGATGCGCTCGGCGTTCTCGAGTATCAATTGAAGCTTCTTGCGATCTCGCTCCTCGAGGTCCGGCTTCTCGAGCAGCATCTCGGCATACATCGAGACGATGCCCGCCGGGTTGTTGATCTCGTGCGCGACGCCAGCCGCCACCTCGCCGAGCGAGCGGAGTTTCTCGGTCTGGATCAGGACCCGGTTGGCGCGCTGCAGCTCCTCGGTCTTCTCCCGGATGCGCTGCTCGAGATGATGCTGTGACTGCTCGAGGGCCTCGGCCATCGAGTTGAAGTCCGCGGCGAGGAGCTCGATCTCGTCACCGGTCTCGACGTGGATACGCCGATCGAGACGACCGGCGGCGAGCTCTCGTGCGCCTTGCCGCAGCTCGGCGAGCGGCTTGGTGAGCTGACGCGCGAAGACGACGCAGAGCAGAACGGACAGGATGAGAGCGGCCGCGAGGATGAAGAGGAAGATGCGCCGGGCTTCGGCGACGGGTCGAAGGAGGGACTCCTGCGGTTGGACGACACCGACGATCAGATCGAGAGCGGAGCTCTGGTCCCGCACGGTATCCCAGGCCACGGTCTGCGTCTCGAGTGTCGAAAGTCCCTTCGGCTCCGAAAGGATCGCCGTGGCCATGTTCGGTCCGACGATACTGCCGATCGGTCGGCCCTCGCCCAGCGCGACACCGCTGGCGCTCGCGACCGGTTGCAGGAGCAGCTTGTCTGGATCCGTTGATCCACGTCCCAAGGCGAGGAAGTAACCGACCCCCGAAGAGCCGCCCGCCTCGCCGGACGGTGCCGCAACGATCGCTCGAATCCTCTCGGGCCCGATGGTGCCGATCAGAACCCCGGCTCGACGTCGCAGTCCGTCGCTCTTGTCTTCGTACGACGGACGAGCCATCACGAGGCCGTGCGGGGCACTCGTGAAGATCACCTGGAAGTCCCTCGACCGACTGAGGCCAATGCGTGCGACTCCCATCAGACCGGCGGCGTCGCTCTCATCTCCCACCGGCGGATAGCTCAAGACCGGCGTTCCGTCCTTCTCGAAGTAGCTCAGCCGTGACAGTACGGAGTCCGGAGACTCGACCACATGCCGCATCATCCGGTACACGCTGAGCTGGTAGTAGTCGCGCCGATTCGGCTCCTCCTCCTCGAGGTAGGACGCGAACTCGTCCGTCATCGCCGCGACCGCCAGAGCTGCAAACCCTCTCTGAAATAGCGACTCGAGGCGCAGGGCACGATATCCGGCTTGATACTCGAGCGACTCGTGCGCCTGGCTGACCAGCGCGTCGGTCGTCTGACGGCTCGCTTGGATCATCACCGCGATCAGGGGGATCGCCGTCACGGTCAGCATCGCGATCAGGAGGCGGTTCTGGATGCGGGCGAAGAACTGCAGGACGGCGTTCATGCCAAGAGGCGAGCCTCGTATCCTCGCGAGCAGAGCTCGCGCGCGAAGGCTTCCTTGTAACCGTGGGTGACCAGGATCTCGCGGGGGGCGGCGCGCTCGATGAGCTCGATCAGCTCGTCGAAGTCGGCGTGGTCGGAGAGCGGGAAGTACTCGTCGATCTCGGCCGAGAACGGTGCGCGCTTTCGCAGGGCCCAACCCGACGCGTAGCCGATCCGGCGAGGCTCGATCCGTTTGATGAGGGAATGATAACGGCGTCCCGGCGGCACGACGAGAACGCGGCCTTCCAGGTTGTTGCCGTCATACCGCACGACGTTCGGGAAGGTCACCCCGAAGCTCTGATACAGGTCCATCACCTCCCAGGTCCAGGTCGGCACGCACACACCCACCCCCGCCTCGCCGAGGCCCTTGGCCACCTCTTGGCCCTTGCCGACGGCGTAGGCGAGGATGATCGGGCTCTGCCCTTCGACGTGGCAGCCTTCGACGAAGCGGATCATCTGCTGACGCACCGCCTCGGCCGGCGGGAAGCGGAAGACCGGCAGCCCGAAGGTGCACTCGGTGATGAGCCGATCGCACTGCGGCACGATCGCTGGCGGGCAGGTGAGATTGGCGCGCAGCTTCACGTCACCCGTGAACAGGATGCGCTCACCGTCCTTCTCGACGAGCACCATCGCCGAGCCGAGCATGTGCCCGGCGGGGAAGAATGTGACGGTGAAGCCCTCGACCTCGAACGGCTCCTCGAAGCCATGCGTGACGATCTCCAGCTCGTCGCCCAAGCGCAGGCGCATCAAGGCCCCCGTCTCCGGAGTGGCATGCGTCAGCCCATGACGCTCGATGTGGTCGCCATGAGCATGAGTCACGATGGCACAGGGTCGACGCTTCTCGGGATCCAGCCAGACGCGACCGTCGAGCTCGATTCCTCCGGATTCCCGAATTCGGATCAAGGAGAGTCCTCTCGCTGAGTTGATGAGCGTGCCCAGAATACCAGAAGGCCGGTGATCGGGCAGTAAGTCGGTGTTCGCGTGCTCGGTTCACTCGGAGCGTCGGCTTCCTTCATTCCGGTCTCAGTGTCCACTGTGCTCACGTGCTCACCAAGACACCAAGGTGAGACGATTGCATCTGGCTGCCGCGGGCTCGACAATCTTCGCCCGGTCGAGTGTGCGAAGTGCTCGAGGCATCCGGGTTCCGTTGGCGTGAGGATTCGACGAATGAGTGAGCGGCCGGCTCTCGTGGTTCATGGTGGCGCTTGGGACATCCCGAGCGACTGGCTCGAGCCTCATCGAGACGGCTGCCGCATCGCTCTCGAGGCGGGGCTGAGTATCCTCGATGGCGGTGGCACCGCGCTGGATGCTTGCCAAGAGGCGGTGCGAATCCTCGAAGACGATCCGACCTTCGACGCCGGTCGTGGAGCGTTCCTCAATCGCGAAGGCGACGTCGAGCTCGATGCGGCACTGATGCGAGGGGACACCCTCGACATCGGCGCCGTCGCTGCGGTGCGCGGCATCGCCAACCCGATCCGCATCGCTCGCAAGGTCCTCGAAGACGGGCACCACATCTTCCTCGCCGGCGAGGGTGCCCGCCAGTTCGCTCGTGAAGTCGGCGTTCCCGTCTGCGCGCCCGCGGAGCTGGTCGTGCCGCGCGAGCTCGAGCGCTGGAAGCAGGCCGTCGCCGATGGGGACTTCGTCCCGGCGAGCGCGTTCGGCAAGAAGCCGAAAGGCGGCACGGTCGGAGCCGTCGCGCGAGATTCCCGAGGACGCCTCGCCGTGGCGATCTCGACCGGCGGATCGCCTTTCAAGCGAGTCGGGAGAGTCGGGGACTCGCCGCTCCCCGGCTGTGGCTTCTACGCCGACGACGAGCTGGGAGCCGCTTGCTGCACGGGCCTCGGAGAAGCGATCGCCAAGGTCGTCTTGGCAAGGCAATGCGTCGAGCGGCTGAAGGAGCTCACGCCCGCCGAGTCGCTGACGGCCGCCCTCGAGAATCTTCAGCGACGCGTCAGCGGACTGGCCGGTGTGATCCTCATGAATCGAGATGGCGAAATCGCGGTCGACTTCAACACGCCGGAGATGGCCTTCGCGTACTGCGATGCGGAAGGGCGAACCGCCTTCGGCCCGAGCGTCGATCGAAGGAGCTGACGCCTCACTTGGGGTAGCCGTCCTCGTGAAAGCGCATCGGCTCGAGGAGGTGCATCGGTCGGTATCCCATGAGCCGCTCGTTGGAGAAGGTCAGGACGAAGTTGCGCTCCGGGTAGAACAGCTCCTCGATCTCGATCCGCCGCCTTCCGTACCAAGGCGTGCCGTAGTAGAAGCCCTGGCCGTAGTAGCCGAGGCTCCAGTACCGGCGGTGCAGATAGAACCCGTTCCAGTACGGGTCGATCCAGTACGGATCGTAGGTGTCGATCACTCGGACTGCGCGATTCGTCGGCTCGCCCCAGACATCGAGGAAGGCCTCCATGTCCTGGCGACCCGCCTCGAGCTTGCCTTCCCGAATGTCGCGCTTCTGTGCTTCGAGGCTGTAGCAAGCGGGCAGGAACGAGAGCAGCGACAAGAGGATCCAGGGGCGCATTGCGAGTCTCCATCGAGAAAGCCGGTGTTCGCCTCCAATCTAGACGAAGCCCGGCCGAGCCGCCTATCGGTGGCTGGCGGACCGGAGGAGCATACAGGGTGAAACCGGGCCCGAGGGCGGTGGAGTGCCCGAGCCGAGCGAGCCGGTGACCGGGGCTCTTGGTGCGGGCTCGAGCGAGCTTGGGCCGGAGGGCATCGTTGCGGTGAGGAAGCGCACTCC
The DNA here is from genome assembly GCA_040219065.1 of Planctomycetota bacterium. Lineage (GTDB taxonomy): Bacteria > Planctomycetota > OFTM77 > OFTM77 > OFTM77 > OFTM77. The sequence goes on along the minus strand of JAVJTD010000347.1, from coordinate 7,056 downwards.
GTGCGGCCCCTTGCTCGGCCCCTTCTGGCTCGATGGTCGGCAACGTCGAGGAAGCGGCTCTCAGCTTGAGGACCTCTTCCCGTTTCGGTCGCGCGGGCTCTGTTTTGGGGGCATGTTTTCACGTCGGAACGGGAAAGGATCGTCCAAACGAAAGGGGGAGAGCCGCGAGCGCAGCGACCGGTCCTCGCCGATTCCTTGGAGGGTCGTTGCCGGTAATCGACCGGGCGAGGATCGAGTCCGTCCGGCGACTCCAAGAACCTTCGAGCGTAGCGAGACTTTTCTAGAGAAGGCTCGCTACGCTTCGCAGTTCTTCAGGTTGGCGATGAAGCAATAGGATCCTCCCCGAGACTCTACCGGCAGGGACCCTCCCCGGCCGAGCGAGGACCGATCGCTCCGCTCACGGCTCTCACCCCACTGTCTGTCAAGGCCCTCCCGGTTTGGCGTTCCCTGTGGTTGGTATTCCCTCAGCTCCATTCAAGTCCCGCCATCGAGATTGCAGATAAGAGAGGATGAAGCGGAGGAGCACCTTCTCGAGGCCATGTGTGATGCGAAGCCGGAGTCACATCCCGAAGACAGGCTCGTTGCTCGAGCTGAGGACGCGCGAGGCGACGACCGGCCTGGCCGTGATCCTGGGGTTCATCGCGCTTCTGGCCCCGATCGTCGCCAACGAGCTCGAGCACGACGCCGACAAGCAAGCGCGCCTGGCGGTTCGTCACCTGGCAGGTGCCTTGCCGCTTCTCGGGGATGTCAGCGCTGACGGGCACGTGGTCTATGCCGGCGAGGGCTCGTTGCCGCGAGTCGGCCGCGGTCACCCCCAGCCGCAGCCGCTCGGGTCGGCACTCCTGCCGCCGCGGCGAATCGAGCGGGATCCCTGGGGTCGCGCCTACGTGGTGCTGCGCTTCGACCCATCGGCCCCTGAAGAGCTCTGGGTGCTCTCGGCCGGCCCCGATGGAGCCATTCAGACCGACGCGAGCGCGGAAGACGCTGCGGGTGACGACGTCGGGTTGAGAGTGCGCGTCCCGGGACGCCGCGAGTGAGCTCTGCCGCGAATCGCGGTTGCGCCTCCGGCGGAGTACGTGGTACAGGGCCGCCTCGTCCGCGTCCGAGCCTCTGTCTCGGGCCCCGTCTCGTCGCAGGAACTCGGGACCCCGCACGTGCCCAGCGCTCGCGCCCGCGCTACCGGAGCGATCTTCGTCGGATTGATGGCCGTCTCCTGGTCGGCGATCTGGATCCGATTCTGCGAGGCGGACGCGATCGTCATTGCGGCGGGCCGAACGTTGGTGGCGACGCTGGTGCTGCTGCCGTTCTTCTGGCCGAAGCGCCGCTCCCTGACCGCCCTCGATCGCAGCGACCTCTTGGCGATCCTCCTCGCCGGAGTCTCCCTCGCGATCCACTTCGCCGCCTGGAACGCGGCGGTCCAGAACACGACGCTGGTCAACGCGGCGCTCCTGATCAACATCCACCCGATCTTCTTGCTGGCCTGCGAGCGACTCTGGATGGGCCTTCGGCCTTCGAGACGACGACTGTTCGGAACGGGCGTGGCGCTGGCCGGTGCCGCCGCGATCGCGGTCGCCTCGCGGGATTCGGGGCGCCACGGGCTGGCGGGCGACCTATGGGCGATCCTCGGCGCATTGACCTTCGCGAGCTACCTCTTGCTGGGGCGACGCGCGCGCAGCCGCTTGCCGCTCGTCTCTCAGGTCACGGTGATCTACGGCGTGGCTTCTCTGACCCTGATCGCCGTGGCCCTCTTGTCGGGATCCGTCCTGCTCGGCTTGCCTCCAGCGACCTACGGTTACGTGGTCCTCTTGGGGCTAGTCCCGACGCTCGCCGGACACTCCGCCTGGAACTACGCCGCCCGGCACATCACGCCGTCGATCGTTGCGGTCTGTGCCCTGGGCGAGCCGCTGGGCGCGGGGCTCTTGGCGTTCTGGATCCTCGGCGAGCGCGTCGGGCTGCCGGTGATCGGATCGGGGGCCGTCCTGCTGGTCGGGTTGCTGCTGACGATCCTGCCGGAGCCGCCGGCTTCTCGGGTCGCCGGGGCATAGTGAAGCAAGCAACGGGGACGGGTCCCAGAGCGGCGGCGCAGATATCCGAAAAGTTTAGGAGTTTCGACGCCGATTTCGTAAACCATTCAAACAGCGGGCCAGCATCGAGCGGTATCATGGCACGGTTCCACCCACCGCCGGGGCTTTGATTGGCCCCTTCGAGACGACCCCTCGAATACTCCCACGCGCCAACACTGTCAGGAGACGTCAGATCATGTTCTGGAAGAGTCAAAGGACGCTGTCCTTCCTCGTCGTGCCGTTGATCGGCACCCTGCTGCTGGCGAGCTCTGCCAGCGGTCAGAGCGAGAAGGAGATGCGGGAGATCGAGAAGCGCATCGCCGAGCTGCAAAAGCAGCTCGAGAATGTCGCCAAGGAGCGCGCTTCCGCCGACGCAAAGGCGCAGGAGCCCGAGAAGGCCAAGAAAGCCGAAAAGGCCGATCAGGCGACGAGCGGAGAGCGCGGATACCTGGGCGTGTCGCTCGACACGAACGACGCCAAGATCCTGGAAGTCGTTCCCGACAGCGCGGCTTCCGGCGCCGGCTTGAAGGCCGGGGATCGCTTGATCTCTGTCGACGGCAAGAAGATCGACTCCACGGATGCCCTCATCGAGTCGATCCGCTCCAAGAAGGCGGGCCAGGGCATCGAGCTTCGAGTCGTCCGCGACGGTGAAGAGCTCATCAAGCTCGTCCGTTTGGGCAAGGCGCCATCAGGCGAGGCCGAGATGCCGGACGCCGTGGAGCTCGGGGAGATCGAGGAAGTCGAACCGGTCGAGGAGCCTCAGGACCACTCGGACGAGAAGCCCGGATTCCTGGGCGTTTACTTGACGGAAGGCGATGGCGGTGTCGCCATCCAGGACATCATCGAGGACGGTGCCGCTGCCCGCTCCGACCTGCAAGATGGCGACGTGATCGTCTCCATCGACGGAAAGAACGTCACGTCCACGAACGAGCTCGCCAAGGCTATCAGCGCAAGTAAGGCTGGCGACCGAGTCTCGATCCGGTACCGGCGAGATGGAAACACCTACGTCCAGAACGTTCGTCTCGGTGCCCGTCCGTCGGAGGACGCCTCGTTCCCGTCGCCGGACTCGGTCCGCGCGGTTCCGATGCCCGACGCCCCTAGCCGCGACGATGCCGAGCGCCTCGTCGAAGAGGCTCGTCGTCAGCGCGAGCGTGCTCGTGCGCAAGCCGACGAAGCCCGCCGCCAAGCCGAGCAAGCAGCTAGTCAGAACCGCGACCAGGCCCAGCGCCAAGCCGAGCAGGCTCGCCGCCAAGCCGAGCGCGCCGCTCGTCAGAATCAAGAGCAGGTCCAGCGCCAAGCCGAGCAGGCTCGCCGCCAAGCCGAGCGCAACGTCCGCGAGCAATCCGAACGGGCCCGGGAGCAGGCCGAGCGGGAGCGAGAGCGCGCCCAAGAGCAGGCCGAGCGGGAGCGAGAGCGCGCCCAAGAGCGAGCCGAGCGAGATCGTGAGCGGGCCGAGCGCGACCGTGAGCGGGCCGAGCGCGATCGAGTGCGGGCCCGGGAGATGGCCGAGCGGGAGCGCGAGCGCGCTCGTGACCACGATGTCGAGCGCGAGAACGATGGTGACGTCGATTCCCAGCGCCGCGAGATCCAGAGACTCCGCCGTCAGCTCGAGCAGCGGCTGCGTGACCTCGAGCGCCGTGAGCAAGAGCTCGAGCGCGCCATCGAGCGCCGCCGCAACCGCGAGACTCGCGAGAGTCGTGCGGTGCGTGAGAGTCGCCCCACGCGAGAGCGGAATCAAAGCTCCAAAATCGCGGTCCGCAGCAGCTCCGATGACGTCGTCATCGAGGCGGTGCTCGAGAACGGTGAAGGCGACGTCAAGGTTCTCGACGACAACGGTCGTGTCTTGCTCCGCAAGGAGATCGACATCGACGATGCCGACGAGAACGGAATCATCTGGCTCGAGTTCGAGAAGAACGGCGAGCAGCGTCGCATGCCCATTCGTGTCCGCCGCGGTCAAGGCGGTGGCAACGTCATGTTCTTCGGTCCCGACGGGGACGACGAGCACGACGTTCGCATCTTTGATCTCGACGAGCTTCGAGAGCATGGCTTCGAAGGCCTCCAAGAGCTGCGCTTCGGTGATCTCGAGGACATGGACATTCATATCCATGGCCTCGAGGAGCTGGGCAAGGGCCTGAAGATCGAAGGGCTGGACGCGCTTCGCGGGCTGAAGAACCTGAAGATCGACGGGCTCGAGGATCTCGACGACCTCGGCAAGGACCTCGACGGCTTGCGGATTCAGCTCCGCGGTCTCGAAGGCTTGAAGAAGCTCGAGGGACTGAAGGGTCTCGAAGGCTTGAAGAAGCTCGAGGGACTGAAGAGTCTCGAAGGCTTGAAGAAGCTCGAGGGACTGAAGAGTCTCGAAGGCTTGAAGAAGCTCGAAGGACTGAAGAGTCTCGAAGGCTTGAAGAAGCTCGAAGGACTTCGTTGGAGGTCCGGCGATGGTGGTCAGACGCTGCACTTCGGCGGAGACAGCTCCGACGGGCACCGTGTGATCATCCGCACCGACGACGGGCGGATCATCGAGTTCGGCGACGATCACGATCACGATCATGACGGGGATCACGACGACGATCACGATCACGACGACATCCATCAGCACATCGAGGATGCGTTGCGCGAAGCCCATTCGGCGATGGGCGAGATCGACTTCGATCACATCATCCAGGAGGCCATGCGCGAGGCGCATTCCGCCATGGAGGATGTCGATGTCGATCACATCATCGAGCAAGCCATGCGCGACGCGCAGCACGCGATGGATGACATCGACATCGACGAGATCATCGAAGAGTCGCTGCATGAAGCGCACTCGGCCATGGATGACATCGACATCGAAGAGATCATCGAGCAGGCCATGCGCGACGCGCAGCACGCGATGGACGACATCGACATCGAGTCGATCATCGAGGATGCGATGGATGACATCGACATCGAGGTCGAGATCGAAGACGCGATGGACGACATCGACATCGAGGAGATCGAGCCCGGCAGCATCTACGCCGTGAGCGGTCGCCCAGTCATCGTCACGACGGGCAATTGCCAATGTGACTCGGGACAGTCGGTCGGCATCGCCATCGCCCCAAAGGCCGGAAGAGGCTTCGCCGTCCAAGGAGCACTGACGGCGCGCGTCGCTCCGGTCGCTCCGGTCGCTCCGGTCGCTCCGGTCGCTCCGGTCGCTCCGGTCGCTCCTCCTGCCCCGGTCATGGCAGTACCCGGTCTCACGGCGATCTCCGTTCCTGAGGTCGTCGTGCCGCCCGTGTCGGTGCTGACCCAAAAAAGCTGCTGCTGTTGCTGCGACGAGCAGAAGGCCGAGAAGCCGAAGCTCGACTGAGCTCTACCAACAGCCCACGAACACGAAACGGCGGTCGCTTCGGCGACCGCCGTCTTCGTTGGTTGCGATTTACAACGACTCGATCAGACGCGCAGGTCGGTGCCCTCGGACTCGATCCCCTCGTAGCGAACCAGCCAGGGTCGGACCTCCTGCTCGAGGAAGTCGCGCACCTGCTCCGGTGCTCGGCCGACGTAGAGCTTGGGGTCGAGTGACTCGTGCAAGCGGCTGCTGATCGCCGCGAACGCAGGATCTTCCTGAAGGCGAGCGACGAGATCGTTCGGCTCGCCCTGCTGCATCTTCTGCACGGCCGCAATGGAGTGCTGCCGAATCCGCTCGTGGAGATCCTGTCGATCACCACCCGCACGGACGGCCTCCATCAAGATGTTCTCGGTTGCGATGAACGGGATCTCGTCCGCCATCTCCACGGCGTGGCGTGCCGGGAAGACGCGCAAGCCCGAGATGACGTTGGCGTAGATCGTCAAGACGGCGTCGGTCGCGATGTAGGCTTCGGGAATCGAGAGACGGCGATTCGCCGAGTCGTCGAGCGTGCGCTCGAGCCACTGCTGCGCGAAAGTCTGGGCCGCGTTCGGGGCGAGGTTCATCACGAAGCGCGCGAGTGAGGCGATGCGCTCGGAGCGCATCGGGTTGCGCTTGTATGCCATCGCCGACGAGCCGATCTGCTTGTCTTCGAACGGCTCGCTCAGGACCCTCTTGTTGGAGAGCAGGCGAATGTCATTCGAGAAGCGATGCGCGGATTGCGCGATCGAAGACAAGAGCGAGAGCGCCTGGTAGTCGACCTTGCGGGTGTAGGTCTGACCCGTCACGAGGAAGCGCCGCTCGAAGCCCATCTTCTCGGCGACCAACCGATCGAGCTGCTCGACCTTCTGCGAGTCGCCGTCGAACAGCTTCAAGAAGCTCGCCTGCGTTCCCGTCGTCCCTTTGACGCCGCGAAAGCGGAGCTGCGCGATGCGGTGCTCGAGGTCCTCGCAATCGAGCAGCAGATCCTGAAGCCAGAGCGTCGCGCGTTTGCCAACGGTGGTGAGCTGCGCGGGCTGGAAGTGCGTGTAGGCGAGGGCTGGCTCTTCGGCTTGGCGCTCGGCGAAGGTGGCGAGTGGGCGCAAGACGCCGACGATGGCCTGGCGAAGAAGCCGCAGCGCGTCGCGGTGCAGGATGAGGTCGGTGTTGTCCCCGACATAAGCGCTGGTCGCCCCGAGATGCAGGATGCCGCGCGCGCCTGGGCATTGATCGCCATACACATGCACGTGGGCCATCACGTCGTGCCGGAGATCCCGCTCGTACTTGGCGGCAGCATCGTAGTCGATGTCGTCCTGATGCTCGCGCAGCTCGGCGAGCTGGGCTTCCTGGATCGGCAGCCCCAGCTCTCGTTGCGCCTCGGCCAATGCGATCCACAGCCGCCGCCAAGTGCGAAACTTCGTGTCCGGGCTGAACACCCGGCTCATCGCCTCACCCGCATACCGCTCGACCAGCGGATTCTCGAATCGAATGCGCGCGCTCATCGCTGTCCCTTCGGCCCTCTCGGTGGTCAAAAGAGCATACTGCCATTTGCCGAAGCCCACGGCCACGGTCAGGGTGCTTGGGTGCTCGGGTGACTGGGTGCTTGGGTGACTGGGTGCTTGGGTGACTGGGTGCTTGGGTGACTGGGTG
>JAVJTD010000346.1:0-6587 GCA_040219065.1 Planctomycetota bacterium | reverse complement strand
GGACATCGCCGAGCTGATCGGATGTCCCATCGGTACCGTTCGATCGCGGCTCCATCGGGCCCGCGGTGTCCTCCAACAACGTCTCGAGCATCTCCTGTAGAAGGGGACCTTCGACCGATCTTCGGAATGGACCCTGTTCTTCTGGGTCCAGCCCGTCCGGGAAAGCCAGCCATGAGTGCATGTCCTCCACAAGCTCGCGATCTTCTCTCGGCCTACCTCGACGAAGAGGTGACTCCGGCCGAGCGCCGTCTCGTCGAGCAGCATCTGACGAGCTGCGCCGAGTGCCGAGAGCTGCTCGATCGCACCCGCTCTCTCGTCTCGCTACTGGCCCAGGCCCCGATCGAGGCAGCACCTCAGGGCTTTGCCCTGGGTGTTCGGGATCGGATCGATCGACCCGGATCCTCGTCCCGGTTTCGTTGGCGTCCCTGGATGACGGCCGTCACCTCGATGGCCGCCCTGTTCGTGGGCGTCGCCATCGGTCTCCAGATCTTCCACAGCGAGTCCGAGGTTCGCCCGCTTCCGCGGATGAACCGTCTCGATTTCGGTCGCGTCGAGAAGACCGAGGCAAAGTATCTCGCCGAGTCCGAGCCGGCCGGTCAGGCCGATGGGAGCATCGAGGCGGTGACTTCCCTGGAGTCCGAAGCGCGCAACAAGGATGTCGCAGTGGAATCGGAACGCTCCACCGACTCGCTGCGGCGAGACCCGCCTGCCGAGTCGGACGAGGGATCGAGCCTCGAGGAGCTCGAAGATGCCACGCCGGCTGTGGGGAACGTGCTGACCCTTCTCCGCGACTTGTTGGACCGTTCCGATGCGACGGCGCCGTCCAGCGCTGTCCGGGCGATGACGATCACGGACTCGGTCGAGGCGACGGATGCGATGGGGGCCGTGGATTGGGGACAGAAGGCGTTGGCCGTCGAGCCGGGTCTCTTCTTCTACGTCGTCCAGTCGCCCGCCCAGCAGCAGAGGGCGCGAATCGTCCTCGATCAGCTCGGGGCGGACGGCGTGCAGACCCTCTCCTCGTTGCCCAGCTCCGGGCTGATCGCCAATCCGCCCGCGAGCGTGACTGCCATCAGCTCTCTCGATCTCCAGGCCGGGCAGTACGTGCTCGCGACATTCCCCGATTCGAAGAGCTTGGAGCAGTTCTCCCAAGCGGTCTCGATCGACCTGAGCGCGGACTGGACTCTGGCCTCGCAGAGCGGCATCGTGGCAGTGGAGTCCGGCCTGAGCTCGAACCGGGATGAGGTCGGCTCGACCGATCGCGGGCTCGTCGATGACTCGCCATTGAAGCTGGGTCGCGGCGCGGCCCGATCGAGGACAGCTACCCGCGAGCCCGCCGGACCCGGTGCACCGGGCGCCCCTGGAGAGACCTCCAAGAGCTCCCCTGGGTCTCCCGGGAGCTCGGAAGGGCCCGGCGCCTCGTCGGGATCGCCTGCGAAGCCCGAGGGCAAGCGGAGTGCCGTGCCGGGCCCGGGTGCACTCGCCGGTAGCTGGCTTCCCGACCAAGCCGTGGACAGTCCGGCCGCCGAAGCCTCACGGCCGACCCCCGAAATCGGCTTCCGCCTGCTGCTCTGGTTCCCGATCTTCTGAGCCGAGAAGACTCGGAGGTCGAAGAGGGAGCCACTTGCGATACGAGCCTTTGAGTGTCTGAGTGCTCGAGCTCGCAAGGGGTGAGCGGTCGATGCGGAATGGCGCGCACTCACTCGGGATCCGGTCAGCGAATGTGGGGATCGCTCAAGTCGCGGCGCTTGCGTGGCCGATGGAGGCATGCGAGGGAAGAAGCGACCGAGGAGAAACCATGTCCGTCGACCGACCGCTCGAGGGCCGCCGGGTCCTGATCCTGATCGAGGATGGCTCTTTCCCGTTGGATTCGCGTGTGCGGCGCCAAGCGGCCTCGCTGACCTCGGCCGGCATGCGCGTCTCGGTCGTCTGTCCGCGGTATCGTGGTCAGCGCTTCACCGAGACCGTCGGCGAGGTGGCGGTGTATCGCTATCCCGTGATCCAGCTCGAGTCGTTCGCCGGGCATCTCCTCGAGTACGGCATCTCTCTCTTCATGATGTTCACGCTGGCGTGCTTCATCCGATACCGCCGCGGCTTCGATGTCATCCACGCCTGCAATCCGCCCGACCTTCTCTTCCTCGTGGCACTGCCATTCCGGCTGCTCGGGACCAAGTTCCTGTTCGACCACCACGATCTGTGCCCCGAGCTGTACGTCGCGCGCTTCGGCCGGCCCGGCAGCCTGATGTATCGGCTCATGCTCGCCGCCGAGCGGCTCTCGATCCGCACCGCGGATGTCGTCGTGTCCACCAACGAGTCGTACCGGCAGCGCATGATCGAGCGGGCCGGCTCCAATCCGGACAAGACGATCGTCGTTCGTAACGGCCCGGACCTGGGCACCTTCTCGCCGGCCGAAGGCGGCCGCGAGGAGCTCTGTCCCGCGGGCGTCACGACGCTCGTTGGCTACGTGGGCAACATGAACACCCAAGATGGGGTCGACTACCTGCTCCGAGCGATCGCCGAGCTCTCTCGCCGAGGACGGCGCGACATCGGCGCGGTCTTGGTGGGCTCCGGGGACGCTCGGCCCGCGCTCGATGCGCTGTGCCAGGAGCTCCATCTCGAGGACCGCGTCCGGTTCACCGGTCGCATCGACGACGCGGCACTCCGCCGAGCGTTGACGGCTTGCGACCTGTGCGTCCAGCCCGATCCCAGCAATCCCCTGAACGACGTCTCGACGATGAACAAGGTCATGGAGTACATGGCGCTCGGAAAGCCGCTCGTCGCCTTCGACCTGATCGAGACACGCGTCTCCGCCGGTGAGGCCGCTCTGTACGCCGAGCCCAACCGTGTCGAATCGTACGCCAATCAGATCGAGCGGCTCGCCGATGATCCTGATCTGCGGCAGCGAATGGGGAGGATCGGCCGACAGAGAGTGGAAGACGAGCTGGCCTGGCATCACCAGGAGGCTTCACTCTGGCAGGCCTACGCGGCGCTCTGGAATCTGACGATGCCGGCGGCGGCTTCGAAGGGGACCTCCGAGCCTGCCTCGGTCAATGCTCAAGATGCGCCGTCCTTGTCCCGCGGCAGGAAGTCGGTCCAGGTCAGCGGCTCGAGGTAGATCACCCTCCCCCGGGGAACCCGGCTCGAGCTCGCTCGGTGGAGCTCCCTTCGGAATGTCGAAGTCGCTGACTCGCTCGGCTCGAGCACTCCAAGGCTTGGCACGGCTCAGCGTCGTACATTGAGCTGCTCCGCCACTTCACCGGTGTCGTTGACGCCCTTGTTCTCGGAATGCGTAATGTCGGGACTCATTTCCCGACTCGTGAAGGACATTCCCGGCATGACGAAGAACCGGATCGAGGCGTTCAGCGACGGCGTGCTCGCGATCGTGATCACGATCATGGTGCTCGAGATGAAGGTGCCCGAGCACGGCCATGAGATCCAGGATCTCCTGCCCCTGCTTCCGGTGTTCTCGAGCTACGTCCTGAGCTTCGTGTATCTCGGCATCTACTGGAACAACCACCACCACTTGCTGCACGCGGCCGAGCATTCGAGTGCGGCGATCCTCTGGGCCAACCTCCACCTGCTCTTCTGGCTGTCCTTGATCCCGTTCGTGACCGGTTGGATGGGGGAGACCGACTTCGCCGAGCAGCCGACGGCGCTCTACGGCGTGATCCTCCTCATGGCCGGCATCGCTTACTACATCCTCGAGCGAGCTCTCGTCGCCAGGCACGGGGCAGACTCGACGCTGGCGCGAGCGCTGGGTCACGACCTCAAGGGGAAGAGCTCGGTCGTGCTGTACCTCATCGCGATCCCCTGTGCGCTGTGGAATCGGTGGGTCGCCGGCGCGATCTACGTCCTGGTCGCCATCCTCTGGCTCGTGCCCGATCGACGTATCGAGCGGGCGCTGGTCGAGAAGAGGCGCGGAGAGGAGGAGTGACGGAGCAAGGTGTTCCGACTTCGTCCGGGCGTCTTTCCTCAGGCCTGTCGCTTTGAGTGCTTCACTTCATCATCTGAGTGTTGACGCCTCGCTCAGGCCGGACCGGGATCGTCTTCCACGAGGACGGCGGTGCCGTAGGCCAAGAGCTCGGCAGCGCCGGCCATGATCTCGGAGCTGGCGAAGCGGTGGCAGACGATGGCGTTGGCCTGCAGGGCGTACGCTTCTTCGATCATGCGATCGAGGGCTTGCTCGCGGGCTTCGCCGAAGAGCTTGGTGTAGTCCTCGATCTCGCCGCCGACGAAGTGCTTGAAGAAGGCGAGGATGTCGCGCTTCATCGAGCGGCACCGGATCGTGTTGCCGCGGACCAGGCCGAGCACACGGACGATCTTCTTCCCCGGGATCTCGTTCGTCGTGACCACGATCATCGTTTGACGCCTCGGTAGCGGTCGTACTTCATCGTGCGCAGTCGGCCGCGAAGCACGGAGAGAAACAACAGTCCGGCGCCGGCGAAGAGGCCGCCGCCGCCGAGCTTCCAGGGCATCTCGATGGAGTCGGCTCGCATGAACTCGAACATCGCGTATGCGATGAGCAGCGTGCCACCCAGAGCGAAGAGCGCCCAGCCCGAGCCCCGCTCCATGCGGTTGTACAGGCTTCCCCAGAAGCGATCCCACTCGTAATCGGTGGGCTCCTTGAGCTTCAGGGCCTTGGTCATCGCGACCAGGTTCTGGAACTCGGTCACCTCGCGGGCCAGCTCGGGATCGGTGGCCATCTGCTCGCGGAACGCATCGCGCTCCGCCGCGTCGAGCTCGTCGTCGACGTAGGCCATGATCATCTGCTTCTGCCGTTCGTCAGCGGCCATGGGTACCGATCTCCATGTCGGCGAGATCCGTCTCGCTCACAGGTATTGCTCCACTCGATCTTTGAGCTTGGCGCGGGCGTGATACAGCCGTGACATGACCGTCCCGATGGGGATCTGCAGCACCTGGGCGATCTCCTTGTACGACAGCTCTTGGAAGTGTCGCAGGAAGAGGATCTCCCGCTCCTTCTCTCCGAGCTCGGAGAGCGCTTTGAGGAGTAGCTCGTTCGTCTGACTCTTGTCGGTGAGGAGCGCCGGATCGAGCGTCGCGTCGGGCACATCCATCTCCTGCTCCTCGCCGTCCCGAAAGACCCGGTTCAGCGAAAAGAAACGGCGCCTCTTCCGCTTGCGCAGAAGGGAGAGCGCCGTGTTCTTCACGATCTTGTGGAACCAGGGATAAAACGGGTAACGCAGGTCGAAGTCGCCCAAGGCGCGAAACGCCTTCATGAACGACTCTTGGACGATGTCGAGCGCGTCCTCTTGGTTGCGCATGAAGCTCAAGGCGGCGAAGAAGGCTCGCCTGCGATACCGATGAACCAGCTCCTCGAAGCTCGCGCCGTCACCGTTCCGGGCTTCCCGGATCAGCTCCGCGTCCGATCTCTCGCGAACGATTTCGTCGGTGGTGCACATGGTCATGGCCGCCTATTCGCCGGCTCTCGAGGCAATATTCTGCGCCAGGAAGATTCGATCCCGAAAAGGTCCCTCGTCATACCTTCGCCCCTCGGCCGGATGACCGCACGGCCTGCAGTTGCTCCGCGACGGCCTCGGCCGCATGTCGAGACGCGCCCTTGCGATCGAAGAGGGGCCGAACGCCGTCGAGCGCGGCCCGGGCCCGGGCCAGAGCCGCCTCGTCGCTCCACAGCTCGGTGAAGTACGCCAGCAGCTCCGGCGTCGGATCCTCGGCGCCGCAGAACTCCGGCACGACCTGCCGCCGGGCGATCAGGTTGATCGAGGCGATGTAGGGTACCGAGAGCAGGAAGTCGCGCAAGCGGCTCTGCATGGGAGTCAACCGGTAGAGCACCGCGAGCGGGGTCCCGAGGTAGGCCAGCTCGAGAGCGGCCGTCCCCGAGGTCACCAGGCAGGCGCGGCTCGCCTTCATCACTTCATACACCTTGCCAGGGAGGATCTCGGCGCTGACGTCGCTCTCGGCGACCAGCTCCTCGATCAGGGGACGCAGTCGCTCGCGCGCCGGGGGAATCGCTACTCTCAGAGCCAGTCCCTCGGCCTTCAAGCCGGCCGCGACGCGCAGCATCGTCGGCAGGTTCGCGCTGATCTCCGCTCGTCGGCTCCCCGGCAGGAGGCCCAGCGTCGGCGGCCCGCTCCCCAGCTTTGCCAGCGCCTGCTCGTCGAAAGTGAAGGCGTCGAGGTGATCGATCAGGGGATGCCCGACGTACTCGGTCGGAATGCCGTGCTCTTCGAAGTAGGGCTTCTCGAACGGCAGGATCGAAAGGGCCCGGCCCATCAGGCGGCGCGCCTTCCGAATGCGCCAGGGTCCCCACGCCCAGAGCTGGGGGCAGATGTAATAAACGACCGGGATACCCTTGGCGCGAGCGATCTGAGCGATCTTGAAGTTGAGTCCCGGGTAGTCGATCAGGACGATCAGGTCTGGCCGATCCGCCTCGATGTGGCGACAGAACAGCCGGAGCACGAAGAGGAACGTACCGAGCTGCTGGACCACGGCCTTCACGCCCATCACCGCCAGGTCGACGAGGTCGTAGAGCACCTTGCAGCCCTCGCCGGCGAGCCGCTTGCCGCCGAAGCCGACCAGACGGACGCCGGGCACGAGCTGCTTCAGTGAGC
>JAVJTD010000345.1:0-23072 GCA_040219065.1 Planctomycetota bacterium | reverse complement strand
AGGCACCACGGCACCAAGGCGCCACGGCACCACGGCACCTCCTTCCGGGTGCTTGGGTCCTTGGGTGCTGACACCAAGGCACCACGGCACCAAGGCACCACGGCACCACGGCACCTCCTTCCGGGTGCTCGGGTGCCTGGGTCCTTGGGTGCTGACACCACGGCACCAAGGCACCAAGGCACCAAGGCACCAAGGCACCAAGGCACCAAGGCACCAAGGCACCTCCTTCCGGGTGCTCGGTGATCGGATGATCGGATGATCGGATGATCAGGTTTTCTGAGAGCTGGTCAGTGGTCGTTCGGAGCGCCGGCTTTCAGCCGGTCTCGGTGTCCTCCATCCAAGCGCCTTGGACAGCACCTGGTCCCTCACATCCGGGACTCTGTGGAACGATCCTGTTCCGCCGGTACACCTTCCTTCACCCTCGCCAGAAGTTCGGCGAGAAGAGGACGATGATCGTGTACAGCTCGAGGCGTCCGAGCAACATGCAGAACGAGAGGAACGTCTTTGCCACGGGATGGATGTGCGCGTAGTTCTCGGCGGCCCCGACGCTCCCGAAGCCGGGACCGACGTTGCTCAGGACGGTCACCATCGCTGACAAGCTCGAGATCATGTCGAGCTTCGGATCGAGGGCGGCCAGGAGCACCGCGCCCAAGATGATCGTGACGACGTAGATCAGGAAGAAACCGAGGATGTTCGAGACGACATCCTTGGGAATCACGTCGCCCCGGACTCGCACGCTCGCGACGGCCTTCGGCATGATGGCGCGGCGGATCTCGTTCAAAGAGTGCTTGACCAGGATCAGCACGCGAATGTGCTTCATCCCGCCACCGGTCGAGCCAGCGCAGCCTCCCAGGAACATCAGCAGGAACAGCACCATCTTCGCGAGCGTCGGCCAGCGCTCGAAGTCGTCGGCGCAGAAGCCGGTCGTCGTCTGGATCGACGTCGTATGGAACGCGGCGAGTCGCAGCGAGTCCCCGATCGATCGGTCGGCGCCGGTCCAGAGCGTGACGGTGATGATGGCGATCGCGGCGACGCAGATCGTCAGGTAGAAGCGGAACTCTCCGTCTCGCCAATACGACTTCACCTCGCCGCGGAGCGCCCGGAAGTGCAGCGAGAAGTTCACGCCCGCGATGAACATGAAGAGGGTGATGACGACCTGGACGTAGGTGCTCGTATAGGCACCGACGCTGGCATTCTGCGTCGAGAAGCCACCCGTCGCCACGGTCCCGAACGTATGGCAGACCGCATTGAAGAGATCGAGCCCGCCGAACATCAAGAGGACCGTCTGCAGCACCGTCAGCCCGACATAGACGCCCCACAGGATCTTCGCCGTCGACGCGATTCGTGGTGTGAGCTTCTCGGTCGAAGGGCCCGGCGCCTCCGCCTTCATGAGCTGCATGCCACCGACGCCGAGCAAGGGCAGGATGGCGACCGAGAGCACGAGGATGCCCATGCCGCCGAACCAATGGGTCAGGCTCCGCCAGAAGAGCACGCTGCGCGGCTGGGCTTCGATGTCGGTCAAGATCGAGGCGCCGGTGGTGGTGTACCCCGACATCGTCTCGAACACGCCGTCGATGTAGCTGATACCTTCGCCGCAGAAGACGTACGGCAGCGCCCCGAAGACGACGAGCGTCGTCCAACCGAACGCGACGACCGCGAAGCCTTCGCGATTCGACAGCTCACCCGTCGGCGCACGCCGTCCGCGCAATGCCAACCCGCCGATCACTCCGCACGCGATACTGAGCAGCCAGCCTCCGGCCGTGCCCTCCTCTTCGAAGACGGCGAGGAGGAGCGGGATCGCCATGGAAACGGTCGTCATGAGGAGCAAGGAGCCGAGCAGACGCGAGATCAGCGGAAACCGCACGGCGCGCCCCTCAGGAGCTCTTGCTGCGACTCTTGCCCCGGCGCTGCGCGGAGAAGAGCTGCTCGACTTGAGAGACCGCTTCGGGCAACGCGAAGACGATCGCTCGGTCTCCTGGTCTCAGGACGCGCTCCCCGGTGCCCAAGAGGACCTCATCGCCGCGACGCACCAGCGCGACCAGCGCGCCTTCGGGGAATCGCAGCTCGCGGAGATGCTTGCCCGCGAGCTTGCCGCGAGGCGTCACCTCGACCTCGAGCACCTCGGCGTCGACGTTCTTGAGCGATGCCTCGAGCAGCGTCCGGCCGCGCCGCGTGAAGTGCAGCACGCGATTCACCGCGGAGAGCATCGGCGAGACGACGACGTCGACCTTGAGGATCGAGCTGACGATGTCGACGTACTCGACGCGGTTGATGCGCGCGATCGTCTTTTTCGCCTCGAGCTGCCGGGCGAGGACACAGCTCAGGATGTTCGGCTGATCGTCACCCGCGACCGCGACGAAGCAGTCGGTGCCTTCGACCCCGGCTTCTTTCAATGTCGCCGGGTCGGTCGCGTCACCGTGCAGCACCAAGACGTGCTGATGGCGCTCGGCGATCTGCTCGGCGACACGCGCGTCGCGCTCGATCATGCGGACGGCGACCTTCGAGCCCGAGAGCATGCCGGCCAGCTCCGAGCCGATGCGACCGCCTCCGACGATGACGACGCGTCCGAGAGAGCGCGTCGCTACTCCCGCCCACTTCTGGAATGCTTCCACAGCTCCGGTCTCGCCGACGACGTACACATCGTCGCCGACCTCGATCCGATCATCGCCGCGCGGGATGCGGACCTGATCCTCCTGTTCGATCGCGACCACGCGCACCGACTCGCGCATGGCGTCCTCCGGCAGCTCTTGGAGCGTCAACCCCGCCAGCGGGCTCTGCTTGGGCACGGTCAGGCCCACCATCTGGACCCGGTCCTCACTGAAGAACACTCGCTCGAAGATCTCGGGGTTCTCGAGCAGGGAGAAGATCTCGCGGGCACACTCGCTCTCGGGATGGATGACGAGGTCGATGCCGAGCTCTTCAGGCAGGATGACGCCGTCTTTGAAGTAATCGGCCGTGCTCACCCGAGCGACCTGCCGGCCCGAGCCGAGGCGATGTGCCATGACGCAGGCCAAGAGGTTCGTCTCGTCACGGTCGGTCACGGCGAGGAACATCTCGCAGTCGCGGACCTGGGCCTTCTTCAGGACGTCGGGGTTGGCGCCATTGCCGCAGACCACCAGGATGTCGAGCGCTTCACGCAGCATGTCGGCGCGTTGCTCGTCACGGTCGATCACGATGATGTCGTGATTCTCTCGCCGAAGCCTCTCGGCGAGCGTGGAGCCGACGTTGCCCGCGCCGACGATGGTGATCCGCATGCCAGTCTCTCATCCGCCCGGAAGGGCCGCGAGTCACGTGCTTTCCCGGCCTTCGACTCGGAACCTTAACAGTATCGGCGCGGCTTCTCCAGGCCCTGTTCCGCGCCCATACCGGTCCCGATTCGGGGGAGCGGTCTCGTGGGCCCTCGGCCCGGGGACGGCTCGCTCAATTGCGCTTGACGACGTGAAAGCCCTCCGCCGACTCGACCACTGCGGGCCCGACTTCACCCGGCCGGAGATGCTGGACGACTCGCTCCACCTGGGGCGCTGTCTCGGTCCCGTCCTCGACTCGGCCGCCCCGCCCCCCGCTCGAATGATCCGAGTAGGTATGGGCCAGTCGCTCGAAAGACGAGGCTCCTTGCCCCTGCAGCCGGCGAAGGAGATCCTGGGCGAGCCGACGCGCTTCGTCGCGAGGCCGGTCGGTACGGCTGTTCATGGCTCCCTGAAAGGAGATGAGGATCTGGCTCCAACCTTCATCGCGCGACTCCTCGCTCGTTCGGGTCGAGCGCGGTGCGGGCTGCACCGGCCGCTCGCAGCCGAGCGTACCAGCGAGCGCGAGGAGCACCATGGGTACCAGGGCTCTTCGGAGTCGCTGGAAATCGATCGAGACTGTCATCGATCGTCCTCTCGTCATTCTCACTCGCTTCGGCCGCAGACATCGAGCTGTCTCTGGCTCGGTCTGTCGGTACCATGGGCCTGCTGTCGGGCGGGCCCATCCCCACGGGCTCATCGGCAGGAGTGCCTCCCGAACTTTGTGGTCAGGACCAATCGCCAGGACCGTCGCCGAATTGAAGATCCTCGTTCTTCTCCAGTTCCTCTGTGGCCTCGCCGCCGTCTTCGGCTTCCCGGGCAGTCGCGCGTTGGCATCCGAGCCGGACTTCGTGAGGTCGGGCGCCCTGCGGATCGGTCCGAATGAGGTCGTCCCGTTGGCCGTTCTCGACGGCCCGGCCACCTTGGCGCGCTTCCGGCTGGAGAGAGCCGGCCTCACCTCGCGCAGCCTCGAGGATCTCGTGGTCTCCATTCATTGGGATGGCAGCGAGTCGCCTGGCGTTCTGTCGAGCTGGACGAATCTGTTCGCGATCGATCCCCATGGACGAGCCTTCGACCATGTCGGGATCCAGGGAGACCAGAGATTCTCCGAGCTTCGGTTCCACATGCCGTTCTCGCGTCGAGCCGAGATTCGACTGCACAACGCCTCCGCTCTCGAGATCGACGTCCGGTTCCTGCTCGAAGGCTGGGAAGGATGCGAGCTGGAACCCGGATACTTCCTCGCCGCGACCTGCTTCCCCGCGGCCCCGGGCTCGCCCGTCCAGATCGAGGGTCCGGCCGAATTGCTCGGCTGGTTCGCGCTCGGCACTGAGGGCGATGCCCTTCGACTGAGTGCCGAAGGCACGGAGGCTCACCTTCGAGCGGGAGGCGAGCCGAGCGGCCAGCTTCGGGGGCTCACCTGGCAGCGGCGACTGCTGCATCCACCCGTCTCGTTGGAGAGCGGCTTGAAGCTGCCGACCACGAATCATCGCGGCTCGAGATGGACGTTCTGGTGGCGAAGCCAAGAGCCGGAGCTGCCGATGGCATGGACCGAGCGTCCGGCTCGCGCCTGGACGGTGGAGCCTCCACCCCGGGATGCCGGCGGCATCGAAGCCGAGCTCCTGCACCCCGAGCGAGGCCCCGCGAGCGTCATCGGCGATGACGGCTTCTCGCCGCGGTTGAGCCTCGGGCGTGGCCTCCGCTTGGGTCCCGGCCCACACGGTACGCTTTACTCATTGCTTCTTCCCCTCACCCGGCGCGGATTCTACCGGCTCCAATTGGTGTCGCGAACCCAGCCTCCGGCCGGTGCCGTGCTTCGGGTGGGTGACGGAGTCTCTCGCGATGTCACGCTTCGCGACGAGATTCTCGATCTCGGCACGGTTCACGCCCTCCCACCATTTCTCTCGATGGAGATCACGCTCGAGGACGAGAGGATGGCGGCCGTCCTGGACCGGGTCCTGCTCGAGCCTCTTCCCAGGCGACCCCACGCGATCGAAGCCGAGGACCTGATCGATCTCGAGAGCCCGGAGAGCCCCCGCGCCGAGATCCTCGAAGCCAGCATCGTGGTCGTCGCGCAACAGGACTTCGAGATCGAGCTGCCCATCGATCGCTTTGGCCGCTACCTCGTGCGATTGCATTTGCAGGAGGGACCAAGATCGGCCGACCTGCAGATCGAGATGGGCACGATGGTCTTGGCCCGCTTCGAAGGACAGGCTCCTGTTCAGAGGCTGGCCCCGCCGCTGAGCCTGCCGGAGCTGGAGCTCTCCGAGGGGGACACGTTGCGCTTGCGATCCGTCTCTTCGGACCGCAGTCGCATCGCGCTCGATGCGATCTCGATTCGGGACCTGGATCGCGGCCTCTGGATCACGTTGAAGGAAGCCGCTCGATGAGCGGCTCGAGATGGCCGGAGGAGATGGCCCCGCGGCTGGAAGCCACCGTGACGTGGCTGCGCTCCCTCGAGAGCTGGGCGGCCCCGGTCGGAGGGCCCTGGCGAGCGGGCTGGGCCCCGGCGCGGCTGGATGTCATGGGTGGCATTGCCGACTACAGCGGCGCGCTCGTCGCCCAGCTTCCTATGGCAGTCGGCACGATTTGCGCATTGAGGTCGATCGGAGGTCCGCAACTTCGGCTCGCTTCTCAGTCGATCGTCGGCGAAGAGCGATTCGTCGAGGTCGATGCCGCGGAGGTGCTCAGAGCGGATTCTTCGAATGAGGTCCGAGAGCGACTCGAATCGGCGAAGGCACCTCGCTGGAGCTTCTACCCGCTCGGTGTGCTCTACGAGCTGGCAGCGGCCGGGAGGTGGCACTCCGAAGCGCCGGGCCTCGAGATCGCGTTCCACTCCGACGTTCCACTGGGGAGTGGATTGGCTTCATCAGCCTCGATCGAGATCGCGACCGCCCGGGCCCTGATCCCAGAGCTGCGCGCCGAAGACGCGGCACTGAACGTCGCTCGCCTTTGCCAGAGGGCCGAGAACCGCGTTGCGGGCGCCGCCTGCGGCATCATGGATCAAGTCGCGTCCCTGCTCGGGAGAAGAGATCACCTGTTGCGACTCGAGTGTCGCCCCCATCGAATCGATGGTCATACGCAGGTGCCGAAGGGTGTTCGCTTCTACGCGATCGACACCGGCGTGAAGCACTCCGTCGGGGGGAGCCGTTATACGAGCGTTCGCGTCGCGGCCTTCATGGGCCGCCGGATCCTGAGGGAGATCTTGCCCGGAAGAGCCGAGCTCGCCCATTTGACCGAGGTCTCGGCGAAGCAATGGGAGAGCGTCCGCAGCGACGTGCCCGAGACGATGATCGGATCGGAGTTCCTTCAGCGTTACGGCAGCACCGGCGACCCCGTCACGACAGTGAGCCCGGAGGCCGTGTACACCGTGCGACGCGCGACCGAGCACGCGATCCAGGAACAAGAGCGCGTCGAGTCGTTTCTGATGGCATTGAATGAAGTCGGAGGAGATTCCGAGAGCGAAGGCCTCGATCGAGCCGGCGCGCGGATGATCGAGTCACACCGCTCCTATGGCGTGAATTGCCAATTGGGCAGCAAAGAGGCAGACCGCGTCGTCGAGCGAATCGAGGCCGAAGGTAGAGAGCACGGCTGCTTCGGCGCTCGCATCACCGGCGGAGGCTGCGGCGGCTCCGTCGCGGTCTTGGCAACGCCACAGTCACGACAGTTCCTCGAGCGATTGGTCGCCGACCTACAACGCGAGACCGGCTTCCAAGCGAGCCTCCTCGAAGGATCCGGTCCCGGCGCAATGGAGGTACCCGTCGTCACGGTTGACGCACGATGACGGGAATACCGCAGCCTCACCGTGTTTCGGCGGGGCTACCAGCTTTGCCTCAATCCACCGACATACGAATCACGGAGCTCGTGGGGCCCGAGGCCGTCCACTCGACGGATCCGCGCCTCGGCGGGAAGTCGTCAGTGAAGAACTCGATGGTTCCCGTACCGAGGCGCAGTCGGAGCTGTCCGTTCTCGTCGGCGTATGTGCCGTAGTTGTGTTGCGGGGTGCCCCAGAACACGAGCTCACCCGCAAGCGGGCGATCGGTCATCGCATCGACGAAAGTCACCGTGGCGGTCCTTGTCGTGAGGTCCCAGGTCGCCTCCACCGTCTCGCCAGGATCGATGCGCTGCGGCGGCAGCAAGACGAGCCAGCTCGAGTCCAGCGGGCGAACGGCCAGATCCCAGGTGCCGGGCAGCATCGGACCTAGCCGGGTGTGCCCGTTGACGTCGAACCGCGCGACCACTTCTTCGATTCGATCCTCACCCGCGTCCGATTGCAGGGCGATGAGGATCAACCCAGCCGCGGGTTGGCCGTCGACCATCACGCGCGCTTCCAAGTGCCCAGGCCAATACGGCCGCACATCCAGGTCCAACTCCAGCGTCTCACCCACCCTCGGCTCGACGCGCGTCAGTTCCTTCGTTGCTCCGCTCCACGACCTACTAGAACCGCCAGTCGTCGGCACCACGTCAGGAGGCAACGCCCAGACGATGTTCATGACCGCACTCGGCAGCGGGCCCAGCCTGTAGGTGCCATCGGCGTGTATCTCGCCTCGAATCGACCGCAGACCCCGGTACATCGCCCGATCGAAGGGCGATTGAATGGCTAGCGACTCGAGGGTCAACGGCAGGTCAGCCCGAAGCTCCATCCCGGGCGGAATCTCGGACTCGGGTGTGAGCAAGCGACCTTGGAGGAAACCGTGACCGGGAAGCTGGACCTCGATGTCCGTTGTCTTTCCCTCTTCGAGGATCACCTCGTCGACATCCGTATCCAGGTACATCGCTCGGCGAGCGTAGAGGCTCCACGCGCCAGGCTGCAGCGCATCGAAACGAAACCGGCCATTCTCATCGGTCTCGGTCCGGATCGCCTGCTCTCGAAGCTCGCGGTAATGGCTGCCCCCCATCATGGGCTCACTCTCGATCGCCTCGAGTATCGACTTCCGAGCGATCGCCACTCGGATGCTGGCGGCGGGCTCTCCATCGAAGCCCAGCACGCGTCCCTCGAGCGAGGTGCCCCTTCCGAGCGTGATCGTCACCTCCCCTTGCTCACGCGGCGCCAACGTCAGGTCTCGTCTCGCAGGGGCAAAGCCCTCGGCCTCGATCAGGAGCGCGATCTCTCCAGGAACGATGCTCTCATACCGTCCGCCCGTCGGGATCGGATCACCGGCCGCCTTCAGATCGAACCCGTTGGATGCGAAGCCAGCACCCGGGTAGATCAGATCGAGCGAGTACCTCTCGACGGGCTGCCCTTCGTCGTCGCGCACGCGCACGACCAAAGAGGCGTTGCCTCTCAATACGGGTCGCAGTCGATCGCCGGGCTGGACATCGTCCAGGGTCAATGGCTCGAAGCGTGGATCGTCGATCTCAAGGGTGTAGCTCCCGGGCGCGACTCCCTCGAAGCTCGCCGTGCGAGCCTCACGCGAGCTCCGGCGCTGACCCAGGCTGTCGATCAGGACGATCGTTCCGGCGGCCGGTGCCATTCCCCCATAGTGCTCCAACTTCGGCTGCACCCGGATCCGCGACATCGCCGCGCTCATGTCGACGACGATCTCGACGTCCTGCTCACCGCCCAACGGCAGATTCACGCTGAGCTCGTCGGACTTGGGACCATCATCGACCCGGACCTCCACCCACGATGGACCGGGTGGCATGTCATTCAAGATGAAGCCGCCTCGCACGTCGGTGGCGGTCCTGAGAAATGTCGTGACGGCCCCATCTCCCGAAGGCTGATAAGACGTCCGGGCCGTGACCTGATGCTCGCCAGGAATCGGCACGCCGTGCTCATCGATGACCGTTCCTGTGATGGTCCCGCCCTTGGCGAGCACGATGTCACCGAGATCGATCGACTGGCTCGGCGCGATCTCCATCCACCTCCAGGTGACCGGGACGAAGCCATCACGGTGACCTTTCAGCTCGAAGCGATAGGCCCCAGGTGGGTCTAACCGCAGAATGAAGCGCCCTTCCTCGTCGGTCTCGACGACCGGGTCCGTCCAACCGTCCGGCTCACCATGCTCCGCCAATCGATCTTGCGTCGCCGGCCTTCCATGGAGGAGCAACTCGACGCCACTCACCGCGGAGCCGTCCGGTGCGAGGAGTCGCCCCCGAATCTCGGCCGAGGCTTCTGCCTCCGAAATGCCCGTCCCCCCCTGGCGCTTCTTCGGCGCCAGGGCCCAAGCCGGCGACGGCGTTTTCAGGGCTGCTGGAATCCTCCTCGACTCGGCGTTGGACTCCAACCGCCGCGGCATTGCTTCACCGGTGGAGGAACGACGCGACTCGCTCGCAACGACGACCTCTTCGCCTCCGGCGTCCTCCACATCCGCGCTCGAGCCAGACAACGACACACCACCCGTGACCCACACCACGAGAGCGACGAGAGACGACAAGCCCATTCCGATCATCAGACGACCTCCGAGAGACATTCCCTGACGAACATGTGGCCCACGGAACGATCCGCCCGTGGCCGCACTCGGAGCGAGGTCGATCGCCGCGTGGATCCTGGTCGTGAGCAAAAAAGTCGGAGTGACGGCGAGGAAGGCTGCTCCCAGCTTGGCACCCGCATCACCCTTCAGGCGCTCCCGGGCGAGCTGGAGCCTCTTCCGGACGACCGCCGGTGACACGCCCAGGCGCTCGGCGATCTGAGTGGCACCTTGCCCTTCGGCGTAGTGGAGCACCACGACCCATCGGAGCGGCTCCGAGAGCTTCGACACTGCTTCCCAAAGCGCGCGCTCGGCCTCATCGCGCTCGAGGTCCTCCAAGGCGCCCATCTCGAACTCCTCCTTCGAGGCATTTTCCTCGAGCCGAATCCGAGCTCGCTCTCTTCGACCTTCACGCCGCTGCTGATCGCTCACCACATTGCGCAGGATCCCGATCAGCCAGCTCTCGAAAGGACGGTCTCCCCGAAACCGAGCGAGCTCTCGCCAAGCGCGCAGAAACGTCTCTTGAGTGGCGTCCTCCGCCGGATCTCGCTGACCGAGGCGGACGAAGGCGAGTCGGTAGATCAGGCCGAGACAATCCTCGACCCGTTGACCGAACCACTCACGGGCCGCTCCAGGGCGGTCGAGATCGGGAAGAGATGGTGAGCCGGGACGCGGCATGGGACCTCACGACAATCGAGACTCGCTTCCGAGCTTCCGGGTCGCTCGAGGCCCATGGTTCGTGAACGAGAAAACACGAAGATCTTCAGAGCCTCCATCCCGATTGTCATCGATGGTGGAAGCCCGAACAGGTACGGCGACCGACTTAGCCGGCGACAACGTGATCACTGCACTCGAATCGAAGGTTGGGTCCGCCCCTCTTCTCGGATCGGGGAAGCCCCGCGAAGAGGATAGACTTGCAAGCACCTCAGAGCTCTTTCCAAGAACTATCGCGTTCGAAGCGACATCCATCGAGCCCCTTTCACCGAGGCAATCCATGACAAACGGCGATTCGGCGCTCCCGGACTCTGAAGGCGTGCATTCTCCTCGGACCGAGCTCTCGGGCTTGCTTCGAATGGGCATCGCGGTGGCGACCGCGATCTCGCTGCTCGGAGCGGTCTGGATCGTCCCGGATTCGGGCTACTGGTACCGAATCGACGTGCCAGGGATCTACCTCGCCTCGAGCTTCCTGGACTGGGTGCACTGCGCCTTTCCCTTGGCCTTGGCCCTGATCCCGGCGTGGCTGCTCTGGCGAGACCGAATCGACGACGAGGCCGTCACCTCGGTGATCGCGCTCACCTGGTTCACGGTGGCGCTGCACGGCCTGACTTACTTGCAGTTCCATGCGCCCCTCGCCTACCTCGGAACGTTGATCCCAGTCGTGGCCGTCCTCAACTGGCCCGGTCGCGAAGGTTGGAAGGAGGCGGGACAACCCCGCGTTCATCTCCTGGCGAACACGTTGATCGGGACCGGGATCTGGGGGCTGTTCCTCTTCGCCGCGCTCCAGATCGTGATCCCTTGGGGCAGCTTGACGACCTGGGCTTTCCTGATGGGCATCGCCAGCTTCGGCCTCGTGGCTTGGGGCGGCCTTCTTCGCCTCGGTCCGCCGCTCTGGCCGACGGACCCGCTGACCCGCAAGGTGCGCAAGGTCAGCGCGATCGTCATCGTCGCGGTCGTCGTGATCACCGTGCTCCTGGCCGCGACCGCGCAGGATGGCCGCGCGCGTTACCAACAGTTCCAAGACTCGGTGGGGATCGTCTTCGAAGAGGATTGAGGCGCCGGGCGGTGATGCGTTCTCGCCGGAATGTGCTCTCTCGATGCCCGCGGTCTTTCGTTAGACTCGTGCCTGGCGAAGGAAGGAGCGCCCGGCCGTCGGGGTCGGCCCGGGTCCAGCCGATGTCGCGTCGTTCCGAACGGGTGTGACGTGATCCCGGAGGCTCGCCTTTCGAACCGGCACACACGGACACTCATCGACGGGATCAGCTCATTGCCTCACGACGACGCGCTGCTCGACGCATTCCTGCGAGACCTGGGAGAGCTGGCCGCCGCTCGCTGGGCCCAGTTCGACTCGACGAAGGAGATCCTGGCACGACCGGCCGAGGAGCGG
The DNA here is from genome assembly GCA_040219065.1 of Planctomycetota bacterium. Classification (GTDB taxonomy): domain Bacteria; phylum Planctomycetota; class OFTM77; order OFTM77; family OFTM77; genus OFTM77. The sequence goes on along the minus strand of JAVJTD010000345.1, from coordinate 11,277 downwards.
GCCGACATCGCCTTGCGTGCGATCGAGCGGCTGGTGCCGTTGATGCGCGAAGATCCGGGTGCCGCCAAGACCCTGAGCAAGCTCAAGGATCGTCTTCTCAAGAAGCCCCTCCCCTTCGAGGGCGCCCAACGCGTGCTCCTGTGCCGCGGCTTGAAGCTGCTCTTCGAGGAGACGAGGACGATCGACACCGGCATCCTCTCGGCCCTCGAGCAGGCGGGACCGATCACCGAGCACGGGGAGGCATACCTCGACGCGATCCTCGAGTCGCCCGACGCCCAGTTTCCCGACGCGAGGGTGAAGAAGCAGCTCCCACGGATCCGCGCGCTGATGGGCGAGGCACCGATTCGAGCCGGAGAGCCCTGGTCGGATCAGGCGAGGTCCGATCTGTCGGAGATGCCGGCCGAGAAGCGCTTGCTTTGGACCGAGCTGATCCGCCACTGCGCCCAAGCGACGGAATCGAAGCCGACGCAGTCCTGGGACCAGGAAGCGAAGGGGCGGATCGCGGCCATCGGTCCGGAGGCCGTCGCCGAGAAGCTACGGAGCTGGTTGCCGCTCACCTCGCGCCCGGCCGATCAGGAGATCGCGAAGCATCACGTCGATGTTCTCAGGGGGCTCTGCTGGTGCTGCGCGCACTGCCCGGGCGAAGATCTGCCGAGCGTGCTGAGCGGTGTGGCGATCAGTGCGTACCAGAAGCTCCCAGTCATCGGACCGCGCTGTCCGAGGCTGGGCAACGCGGCGATCACGACCTTGAGCGGGCTGGAGACGACCGTCGCGGCGCGAGAGCTGTCGATCCTCCTCGAGCGACTGAAGACGCCTTCAGCAGCCAATGTGATCGAGCATGCCCTCGAGCGACTGGCGGATTCTCGCGACATCTCACGCACCGAGCTGGAAGAGTCCTCCGTCCCCGACTTCGGAATGACCGAGGTCGGCGTGCTGGAGGCGAAGCTCGGTGACGTCACAGCGCGCCTGGAGATCGTGGGCGCGAAGGTTCGGACGAGCTGGCTGAAGTCGACGGGCCGGGCTCTGAAGTCGGCGCCGAAGTCCGTTCGGGAAGCCTATCCCGAAGACGTGAAGCATCTCACTCGAACCTCCAAGGACATGACACGGCTCATTCCGGCCCAGTGCGCTCGGCTGGAGGCCTTCTACCTCGAGAGCCGCTCCTGGACTTATGAAGCTTGGAAGGAACGATACCTCGATCATCCCTTCCTGGGCACCTTGGCTCGCCGACTCCTCTGGCGCTTCGAGCGCGATGGGGAGCTCATCGACGGGATCTGGGACGGAGAGCAGCTAGCCGATCGGGAAGGCAACCCACTCGGGCTCGAAGCCGAGCAGCCGGTTCGCCTGTGGCATCCGATCGAGGTTGCGCCCGAAGAGCGACTCGCTTGGCAGGAGTGGCTCGACGCGAAGGCGATCACTCAGCCCTTCAAGCAAGCCCACCGCGAGATTTACGAGCTGACTCCTCGCGAGCGGGCCGCGACGGCTCACAAGCAATACGCCCGAAGGCTGGTCGAGCAGCACGTCTTCCATGCTCTCTGTCAGCGGCGCGGCTGGAGCCACAAGCGGCGCCTCTTGGTCGACGAGGATTATCCGCCGGCTTTCCGGAACATGCCGGCCTTCGGGATCCGAGCCGAGCTCTGGGTCTACACGGCCGGCGACGAGATCGGCGTTCACACGAGCGACTCCGGCGCATTCCGCTGCCTCTCGGTCGATCAGCTCCGGTTCTGCTCGAACGAGGCGCCTCTGCCGGCGGCGCATCCTTATGGCGACGACTACATCGTCCCGGAGGAGTCACCTCTGATTCCGTTGAAGGACATTCCCTCGCTCGTCCTCTCCGAGATCCTGCGTGACGTCGACCTCTTCGTGAGCGTCGCCGATGTCGGACGGGATGCCCAATGGCCTCTGGAGGAAGGGCGTACCGAGGAAGCGAAGGCCACCTGGCGCGGACAAGCCTTCGGAGACCTGAGCCCGATGTCCCAGGCGAGGAGGCGGTTGCTGGAACGCGTCGTTCCGCGCCTCGACATCGCCGATCGCTGCCGGGTCGAGGGTCGCTACCTCCTCGTCGAGGGCGACCTGCGCTCATACCGCATCCACGTCGGCAGCGGTCACGTCTTGATGGATCCCAATGACGAGATCCTCATCGCGGCTCGCCCGTTGAACGCCAAGAGTGAGCCCCCCTTCCTGCCCTTCGAGGGAGACTCGCTGCTCTCCCAGATCCTCCGCGACGCCTTCACCCTGGCCAATGACAGCGCGATCCAGGACGAGACGCTCCTCGAGGTCATCCGCCGCGGCGCTCAGTGATCGGAGGCCTCGTCATCCGGACCAGTCTGGGCGGGGCGACAGACCATCCGGATCCAGGTGCAACTGGGAACATCGGTCAGCTCCCAAACCCACACATCGTCCCACTCGGGCACCCGCTCGATCTGGCCCATCCACTGGATCGGGTGGTCTTCTCCTGCCAAGATCCCGGAGAAGCGGAGATCGGAGAACACGACCCGGTAGGCGGTCGGCTTCGACTCCGGCTCGGGCTCGGCCGGGCTGAGGAATCGGAGGACGAGGCTCGTTTCGCCACCTTCCAACGGCCCTTTCAATCTTGCGGAGTGACTCCCGAAGTTCCGCTCGCCGAACTGCTCCTTCGGCTCGGTCTTCAGGTCCCGATCGAACTCCAGCTTCAGATCGCAGCGACCCTGATCGTGGAGGAAGATCTGTACTTCGAGCTCGTACCCGGAGGGCATCTGAACCCCTCGGCCTGATTCGAGCACCAAAGGACGACTGAGGCTGGACCAGTAGGATTGTCGAGCCTTCGGGGCGCCCAGGTGGATCAGGCACCATCGCGCCTGGCGCTCCAAAGCTGGCTCGTCGGACATCGCCGCGGCGGCCGCGACCTCGGGATGCGCCTGAGAGAGCTCGAAGTACAAGCGCCGAAGGAAGACCTTGTCGGGCTCGCGCATCTTCGTTCGGTGGACATCAGCCGGCTTCCAGGTTCTGACCAAGAACTTCATACGCTCATCTGGAGTCTCGAGCTTCCGGTATCTCTTAAGCAAGTTCGAGACTTCGAATCGACCAATCCAGCTTCGCACGCGATTCAACGCCTCGTCCGGCGGGCGGTCGGCGCCCTTGAAGAGCCAGGTGGCCGGCTCCAGCTCGGGGTACTGGCTCAGGACCTGGGCGACCTCGAGCTCGAGCTCGAGGTCACCCTTCCGGCTCGAGTTCGTCAACAAGAGCTGGAAGAACCGCGGGTCTTCGCCGAGTGCCATCAAGCCCTGCAGGGCCCAAGGTCGCAACTCGTCCTGGCGTGGATCCAAGGCAATCAGCTTGAGAAGCAGGCGGCACTTATGGACCTGCGTCTTCGTCGCCCCGAGAAAAGGCAAGGCGCTGGCTGCGGCCACATGCCTTTGAGCCATTCGAGGCCTTGCCTCAGGAGATCGACACAGCCCTTGAAGAACATCGAGGATGCTTTCGGACGTGACGCCCTCGAGCTGCTCCCAATCGACGTACGCGGTCGGTTGGGCTCGCGAGCTCAGAACATCCTCGTCCATTCGGCAAGCCGACCACTCACCGAGCGAGATTGTGAGGAGAGCGCACAGGATCGCTGACATCGATTCCTCCTTCCATCCTCTTTGCGATCCTCGATGTTCCGACGCGATCTGGCAATCCCGAAGGAGACAGAGACCACCGGAGAGGGCTCATCGAGTCAGTAGGGCAGCGAGCGCTCGCCGTGGAGCAATGCATTGACCAATTGAACGTTTCCCTGCGCGATCGAGTCGGACACAGGGTTCGAAGCGCCGGGCGGTCGGAGTCTAGGCTTCAGTCGGTCCCCGGGACCTCCCAGGGTGCTCCGGTCGGTCTGGGTCGCCCCGCTACCTGGACGAAAGGACTGCGGCACCGCCGTAACGGCGTGTCGAGATCCAGGCAGGTGGACTGCTCGTGGACGGCATCGCCCGGGCTCCCTAGACTGGCGCGATCAACCCTCTTGACGGCGCACACCTGGAGGCTCGATGGACTCGGCGAGGTATCGGCGGCTGAAGGAGATCGTCTTCGAAGCGGCCGACAAGTCGACGGAGGAGCGGCGCGACTTCCTCGAGAAGGCCTGCGGCGGTGACGAGGAGCTGCGACGCGAGGCCGAGCGCCTGCTGCGAGAAGAGGATCCTGTCGAGACGGGTCATCTCCTCGTCACTCCGGCGACCGACGCGGCGCGCGACGTCGATCCGGCCGCAGCGGTCGGCTCGCGGGTCGGCCCTTACCTGATCCAGCGTGTCATCGGGTCGGGAGGAATGGGCACCGTCTATGAGGCCGTCCAAGACAACCCGCGGCGGGTGGTCGCCTTGAAGGTCTTGCGAGCCGGCATCGCCTCGCGCATCGCGCTTCGCCGCTTCACCTACGAGACCCAGATCCTCGCCCAGCTCCGGCACCCGGCCATCGCACCGATCTACGAGGCGGGCACGCACCGGCGCGGCGATGTCGAGGTCCCCTACTTCGCAATGGAGCTGGTCTCGGGCGCCGAGCGGATCACCGCCTACTGCCGAAAGCGCCGGCTCGATACCCGCGAGCGACTTCGGCTCTTTCTCCAGGCCTGTGACGCCGTTCACTACGGACACCAAAAGGGCGTGATCCATCGCGATCTCAAGCCCGACAATCTGCTGGTGGACTCGCATGGCCAGGTTCGGCTGATCGACTTCGGCATCGCGCGCGCCCTCGACCAGCCGGGCGGTGACACGTTCCAGACCGACGCCGGGCAGATCCTCGGGACGCTCGAGTACATGTCCCCCGAGCAGGCGGATGCCGACGGCCAGGACATCGACACGCGAAGCGACGTCTACTCCCTCGGCGTGCTGCTCTACGAGATCCTCACCGGCGAGCTCCCCTACCAAGTCCAAGGTCTCGGCGTCTACGAGAGCCTACGCGTCATTCACGAGCAGGCACCCGCCAAGCCGACCCTCGAAGGGCGGCCGCTCGATCGCGACCTCGAGCTGATCGTTCTGACCGCGCTCGAGAAAGACCGCTCTCGCCGCTATCCCTCGGTCCTCGACCTGCGCCGCGACATCGAGAGCTGGCTCGAGGGCAGCCCCGTGACCGCGCGGGCGCCCAGCCTGAGCTACCAGGTCCGGCTCTTCGCCCGGCGGCACAAGGCGCTCGTCACGTCCCTCGCCTCGATCTTCGTGATCAGCCTCATCGCCAGCATCCTGATCGGCTTGCTCTACCTCGACGCTCGGCAAGCGCGCGACGACGCCGAGCGAGAGCGAGGCAAGGCAGAGCGCGAGCGCACCGCGGCCGACGAGGCACGGCTCGCCGCCGAAGACGCGCGACGCGCGGAGAGCGAGCAGCGAGAGCTCGTCGAGCAGGAGCGGGACCGCGCGGTCGCGGCCGAGAAGGAGTCGAGCCGCAAGCGTCTCGAGGCGGAGCAGGTCACCGAGTTCCTCTACGACATGCTCAGCTCGGTCGATCCCACCTACGCGCGCGGCGAAGAGCCGACGGTGCGCTCGGTGCTCGATGACGCGGCCGGTCGACTCGACGACTCGTTCCCGGACCTGCCACTGGTCCGGGCTTCCCTGCACGAGGTGCTCTCACGCACCTACCGCGGCCTGGGACGCTATCCCGAGCACGCGGCGCACATTCGAAGGACCTGGGAGATCCGGAGCCAGGAGCTCGGCCCCGATGTCTTCGACACGCTCGTCGCCCTCGACTCTCTCGGCGTCGCCGAGATGAACCTCGGACGCTTGCACGAGGCCGAGAAGACGATTCGTCGGGCCGCGTCCGGTCTCGAGCGTGTCCAAGGTCCGACCGACGCTTCGACGCTCGGAGCGAAGAACAACCTCGCCAATGCGCTCGCGCGTCAAGGCCGCTGGGACGAGGCCGAGACGCTCGCCATCGAGGTCACCGACACATGCCTCATGTCCCTCGGCGAAGAACACGAGATCACCCGAGGCGCGTTCAACACGCTCGCCTCGATTCACTATCAACGAGGTCGCTTGGTCGAAGCCGAGCGCATCTACCGGCGACAGGTCGAGCTCCAGGAGCGCATCGACGGCCCGGACGATCCACAGTCGATCTCGCTGCTCAACAACCTCGCCGTGACCATCAAGCGCCAGGGGAAGCTCGATGAGGCCGAGCCGCTCTACCGTCAGCTCCGAGAGCGGGCGGAGCGCGTCTGGGGCGCCGGCCATCCCCTGACGGTTCTGATGACCAACAACCTCGCGCTCTTCCTGCAAGATCGCGGTGAGGTCGACGAGGTCGAGAAGCTGCTGCGAAAGGCTACCGAGGATTGCGAGAAAAGCTTGAGCCCGTCCCACGGGACGACGCTCGAGGTGATGAACAACCTCGCCTACTTCCTTGATCGCCAGAAGCGCTACGACGAGGCGGATCCGATCCACAGGCGGCTGGTCGAGATTCGGCGCCAGGAGTTCGGCGACGCGCACGACGGCACCTTCGTCGCCGTTCGCAATTACGCCGAGCATCTCCGCCTCAGCGGCGACTCGGATGCGGCGCTCGAATTGGTTCGTGACCTCTTCCACTCGCGAGCCGCCTTGCTGGGCGACGACGCGCCCGATACGGCATCGGTCCAATTGCTATTGGCCTCGATTCTGAAGCAGGAGGGGCAGCTCGAAGAAGCAGAAGGCCTGTATCGCTCGGGCGTGGAGGTGCTGACGGCGAAGACGCCCACGACCTGGGAGACCCAACAAGCCCGCTCCCGCTTCGGCGCGCTGCTCATCCAGCTCCGTCATTTCGAAGAGGCCGAGCAGCAGCTACTCGCCGCGCAGGAGGGCCTGGTCGCCCTCGTCGGTCCCAAGCACGCCTCGAGCCGACAAGCCATCGACAATCTCATCGCCCTCTACGAGATCTGGGGCAAGAACGAAGAAGCCGACAGGTGGCGAGGGAAGTGATCGGGAGTTCGGGTGAGCAGGTGTTCAGGTGTTCGGGAGGGCGCCAGTCCACGAAAGGGGGAGAGCCGTGAGCGAAGCGACCGGTCCTCGCGCAATCCGTGGAGGGTCGTTCCCGGCTCGATCCCGAAGCGAAAACGATGACCCGGGCAGGGACGCCACGAACCCGAAGCGCAGCGATGGGTCAGCCCGTCGCTCCGCTGAAGGGTCGTGAATCGTCGATACGGACCGAGCCTCCGCTGTGGGTGGCTGGAAGGAACATGTCCGGATGACCAGCTGACTTCACAGTCACCCAGTCACTCAGTCAGCCGATCACTCAGTCCTTCGCCGCGGTGTGCTTCTTCTCGTTTCCGGCGAGGTCGATGAGGGTGACCTCGATCGGGGCGGCTTCGCTTTCGGATTGAGTGGGCACCGGTGCGGAGAAGCGGAGTCCGTCCACTCGGGCGATCGATCGGCCGATTCGGACTGCCGAGAGCACTTCGTTCGCTTCGCCTTCGAGACGGCCGTCTTCGAGTGACCAGCTCACGAGCTCCGGACCTTGCGTGTCGCGCACGATCCGCACCGACTCCTGCGTCGAGTTGCCCGCCGCATCGATCGCATCGACGACGATCGAGAGATCTCCGTCCCGCCTCGGCAGTCGCAGCGAGTACTCGAAGTTCTTGCCACGGACCGGCACGGGCACGCCGTTGATCAGAACCTCGTTCCGAACGGCCTCGTCCACCTGACCGCGGACTTCGATGGTGTCGGCGTTCGTCACGTCCCCATCCTTCGGAAAGTGGATCACGACGATCGGCGGATCGGTGTCCATCGTCAGCGTCACGTTCTTCGTAGTCCGATTGCCGGCACGGTCCTCGGCGACGATCTCGATCGTGTTCTCACCCGGCTCGAGTAGTGCCGAGCCTCGGAACATCGCATTCTGCAAGGGAGCCGCTCGTCCGCCGACCGTCACGCGGGCGGGTGCCGCGTCGCGGATGTCTCCGACGATCGTCACCGTCCGCTGCGAGACGGTGGCTCCATCGGTCGGCTGGTGCAGGCGAACGACCGGTGGGGTCGCGTCGCGGTAGACGAGGACCTTCTGCTCCTGGATTCCATTCGGACCCCGGGCGGTGATGTCCAGAATGTTCTGACCCTCGCTCAGGAGCACCCGATCACGAAAGTACCGCTCCTCGACGCGCAGCCGATTGCCGTTGCACGTCACACTCACGCCGTCCGCCTGGAGCGTGCCCTCGAGGAGCACTTGATCCCCGCGAACCCAGATCCCCGAGATGGGCTTGGCGATCAGCAGACCGTAGTCGGCCGAAGCGACATTCGCAGGAGCCTCACCACGACTCGGGGCCTCCTTCGCAGGTGGACTCGACGCCTCGGGCTCCGCCGATAGTCGAAACCCCAACCAGGTCAGGACTCCCGCCACGGTCACGATGGCCAAGAAGCGCTCGAAGAACCCGGGCGTCTGGCTGAGGGAGCGAAAGCGAAAGAGGTCGCGATTGAGGATGTCACCGAGGGCCATGCCGCTTCATCTCCTGGGTGGTTACCGGCGGACTCGAGCAAGCGGTTCATTAACCGTGAGGCTCAAAGTGCGCGCAACGGAAAAAGACGCTCCGTCGTCTCGCTGCTCGTAGCCCGGTTACTGATACCGCTGGCCCGGGTCCCCCGGCAGCATCAGTCGCCGAATGCAGGGGATGGGCAGACCCGCGTGGCTCATCAGCTCACGCGTGAGCTCGTCGGCATCGAAATCGAACGGGCCACGATTCTTGTAGTAGTCCTCGAAGAGGCGAATGAGCTGACGCTCGAGGAGCAACCTCATTCCGCTCAGAGGATCGCGGATCAACGCGTCCACCTCCCGGGCGGCGACCGGCTCGGGGAGGAACGCCTGCCGCTGCAGGAAGTCCCGCGCCTCGGTGAGTGACAGCGTGCCCGAGTGCAGTCGAATGGTCACGGCTAGCCGGCAGGCCTCGATCAGCCGACGCCTTTGGAGCGCCAACGCGAGGTCGCCTTCGAGCGGAGCCTCCAGCCACGAGACGAGAAGCCACTCGAGGAACCCGCCCCACGCCTCGAAGAGAGCAGGAGACGGATTCGCACGTCGCACGGCATCCGGGTTGGTCTGCAAGCTCTTCCAGACCAGGAGCCGCCCGCGGGCCCCTTCCCTCAGCAGCGTCAGCGTCCAATCGGCGCGACCGAGTGGCAGCCCGCTCGTCGGGGGCGGTACGACGAGCACCGAGCGTGAGATCTCGGGATCCTCCATCCCCTCGAGCGTTCCGCGCGGCTGGAGGACTTCTTCCCAAGGCCCCGCGACACGCAACACCCAGGGCTCGTCGTCCGCCAGGAGAAGGAACGCCTCGAGGCTCTCGCCCAATCGCTCCGCTTCGGCGCGGGGCGTCTCGAGCCAAGCTCTCAGGTCCGCGTCGGGTGCGCCGCCGGTCAGCGCGGGCCAGTCGGACGGCTGGAAGCCATCGGGAAGCCGCTCCTCGATGATCGCGCGCGCGGCGAGCGCCTCACTCGTGGCGAAGTCGAGCAGCTCGTCGAGGGGCTCCTCGATCAGGAGCTCGAATGCCAGAATCTGCCTCAGGGTCTTGGTACCCAACGGAAAGCCCGGCGTCGCGGACGGCAGCAGAACGCGATCGATGTGATCCGCGAAGGCTTCGAGCGCACTCAGCGCTTCGTGACGGGCCCTGGCGAGTCGGTCGTGGATGACCCGACGTCCGGGATTGGAAGCCAGGCGATCGAGCATGCCACCCACCCTCTGCCCGAGTGGCTCGATGAACGCGCGGCAGCGCGCCCGAGCGGCCCGGCAATGCCAAGTCTCCGGCTGCGTCAACGCCTCCTGACCCGCGGCGAGCTGGCTGGGCATGCCTTCGAGCCGCGTCAGGATCGCTTCGAGCCGAGGAGTGAGAGTCGGGTCCCCGGGGCGCTCGAACAGCGAGGCGAGCCCTTCGATCTGCGGGTCGAGGTAGAAACCTGGGTCTCTCTCCGGCAACGACCGGAATCGATACCCGATCAGCTCGGCGCGGACCTGGCCTTCCAGCCAGAGCCACTCCACCCAGCGCTGTTGATCGAGGAAGGTGCGAGGCATGCGCTGCAAGCGAAGGAGCAGCTCCTCGAGACGCTCCCGATGAATGCCCACCGACTCCGAGTCTCGCTCGGGAATGCGGTCGTCGTAGCCGACCCAACCTAGCCGGCTCGCTCGGCCAGGATAGAAGTACAGCTCGCTCCGGCGGACTTCCTCGGCGACCGTGTCGAACGAGCCCGTGGCCAAGCGCTGGATGTCGAGATCGGGCGGCGTCCCGCAAGAGGCGAAGAGGAGGAGCACCGCCATGAGGCTCGCCGCTCGCCCGCTCATGCGCCGAGCCACGGCTCACGCCTCTCCGAGAGGAGCGCGTCCCAAGTTCTCGAAGATGCGCCGCGTCGCCGGCGACCGATTCAAGGTGTAGAAGTGGATGCCGGGGGCGCCGCCGTCGAGCAGCCCTTGGCACTGCTCGGTCGCGTAGTCGATGCCCGTTTGGACCACGGCCTCCTCGTCGTCGCGCACCGGCTCGAGGACCTTGCGCAACGCGGGCGGGATCGATGCTCCGCACATCTTCGTGAAGCGCTCGATCTGACCGACGTTGGTCACCGGCATGATGCCGGGCACGATGGGTAAGGACACACCCAAGGCTCGCACGCGCTCGACGAACTCAAAGTAGTCGGTGTTGTCGAAGAAGAGCTGCGTGACGAGGAAGTCGACGCCGGCTTCGACCTTTCGCATGAGGTTGTCGAGATCCACGTCCCGGCTGACCGCCTCGACGTGTCCTTCGGGATACGCCGCCCCGCCTAGACAGAAGCCGTGCGATCCTTCGCGGATGTAACCGACCAGCTCGCTGGCATAGGCAAAGCCATCGGGATGCGGCTGGAACTCGGACTCGCCCTTGGGCGGATCGCCGCGCAGGGCGAGGACGTTCTCGATACCGGCCGCGGCGAGGCGGTCCAAGATCTCACCGATCTCGTCGCGGCTGTGGCCGACGCAGGTCAAGTGCGCCATCGCCTCGAGCCCGATCTCGCGCTTGATGCGACCGACCAGCTCGATCGTCCGCTCGCGTGTGCTGCCGCCCGCCCCGTAGGTCACCGAGACAAAGCTGGGGCTCAGGGCATGGAGCTCACGAATCGTCTCGAAGAGTGTCTCGACACCTTGATCCGACTTCGGCGGGAAGAACTCGAAGGAGAAAACGGGATCACCGGTTCCGAAGCAGTCTTTGACCTTCAAGCACCCCTCCCGGCCTCGTCGTGCGGGCCTGGCCAGCCACGTGTGTCCTCGCGGCCCCGTCCGGCCGCAGCGCCCGGATTGTATAGGGTGGAGCGCCAGTGGTCGAGGTTGCCGATGCGTCGGAGGGACGCCCCGGTCGGACCGCAGGCTTCAGCCGGTCTCGGT
>JAVJTD010000337.1:0-26301 GCA_040219065.1 Planctomycetota bacterium | reverse complement strand
CCGTTTCGGTCGCGCGGGCTCTGGTTTCGGTCGCGCGGGCTCTGTTTTTGGTCGCGCGGGATCTGGTTTCGGTCGCCCGTCGTGAAGCCGGCGCTTCGACACGGGGCGACATCTTGCCACGGAGCTTCAGATCTGAGGTCTGGGTCCTCTCCGAGGCGCTTGGTTGGAGGACACCGAGACCGGCTGGAGCCGGCGGTCCGAATGCAGGATGTTTCAAGTCGAGCTTGCGAGCCTGTTCGGCGAGGCCCGGTTTGCTAGACTCTCCCCCGGGAACCAGGCCTGAAGGCGTGCCCGCAAGCCAGCCTCATGGCCAAGGAGAGTCTCCATGCTGAGCATGATCCGCTTAGGGTGTGTCTCGTGCCTTCTCGTCGGCATTTCAATCGCGCAGCCGACCTGGCGAGTGAGTGTCAGCCCGACCGGTGCTCCTGGTGATGCCGACAGCGGTGAGTTTGCCGGTTGGACGCAGCCGACCATCGTCTCTTCGGGTGCGCGCTACGTCTTCTTCGGGAGCCGGGCCACCAACCTGGTCGCGAACGACACGAATGGCTGCAGTGACGTGTTTCGCCGAGATCTTCGAACGGGCGAGACGATTCGGGTGAGCGTCGGCCCCGATGGGGAGCAGCTCACGAGCGACAGCTTCCTGATCGATGCATCGGACGTGGGGATCTTTGCTCTGTTCGCGACGCGACAGGCGGTGATCCCCGAGCTCGATAGCAACGAGGAGTTCGATCTGTACGTGCGCCGCGTCAATCGGGATCGAACCGAGCTCGCGAGCGTACGCTCTTCGGGAACCGCCGTCGGAGCCTTCTTCGGAGCGATCTCGGACACCGGTCGCTACGTCGCCTTTGCCAGCGAGTCCGATCGTGTCGTCATCCCTTGGGATGAGAACGGAGTCACGGACGTCTTCCGGTACGACTTCCAAGAGAGGAAGGTCGTGATCTGCAGCCGGAGCGAGTCGGGAAACATCGGGAACGACCACAGTGGCGCGGGTGCCGGCGGCACGGCGATTGGGGTGGCGATCGCCGGGGACGGAAGTGCAGTCGCTTTCACCAGCCTGGCCACGAATCTCGTGGAAGGTGACCACAACGGATGCGCCGACGTGTTCTTTCACGATCCGTTCCGGCTGATCACGCTGCGAGCCAGCGAGAGGCTGGACGGCCAAGGAGGAAACGGGCCGAGCTCGGTCGGGCCGTTCTCCGTGAATTGGGACGGTCGTTTGGTGCTGTTCCGTAGTGAGGCCAACAACTTGGTCGAAGGGGATACGGGCTTCGCGGACATCTTCGTTTGGGGCCAAGGACCGATTCGGCGTCTGTCCGAGACGGCAGACGGCCAGCAGCCCGATGGAGACAGCTACCTCGGGGCGATGACGAGACACGCCGAAGAAGTGTCCTTCCTGAGCGCGGCGAGCAACCTGGTACCCGGCGACACGAACGGCCGCATCGATGTCTTCGTTCGCCGGCTCAATCCCGATCGACTCCAGAGGGTCAATCTCTCCTACACCGGCGCCGAGACCAGCTCGCCGCGGCTGCCCGGCTTCGATGGATACATCTCGTCCTTTGGTGACGCCGTCGCGTTCACTAGCCGGGCGGCGGACCTCGTGAGAGGCGCGCAGAGCGAACACGCCCAGGCTTACGCTCGGAGCCTTTTCTCCGTCGAGCTCGAAGGGACACCGGCCGCCGGCAGCCCGGTTCGATTTCGGTTCGAGAAGTGGGCGGATGCCGGTCCGAACCTCGCCATCGTCTTGTTCTCGTGCTCTGGCACCGGGGGCATCCCGTTGCCGGGCGGACGCTTCGTTCCGCTGACTTTCGATGCGTGGACCGCGGCCGGCTTGACGGCATTGCCACTCCTGAGCAGTGAGCTCTTCAACACCGGGCGGGGCTGGACGCCCGTGTATCCGTTCCCCTCGGTGCCGTCCGGCATTCGTGTGTTCACGGCCGCCGTCGCGATCGATGCGAACACGCAACAGATCGAGGCGATCTCGGGTCCTTCGAGCTTCGTGACTCAGTGAGGATGCCTCGGGGGTGTCGGCGACAGCGCGCGCAGGCACTCCCTCGCTCTCACCATCACGCCGGCGAGTGACACACCGCTTCGATGTTATGGCCGTCGGGATCGTGGATGAAGGCGCCGTAGTAGTCGGGATGATAATGGGCGCGCACACCGGGGGCGCCGTTGTCCTGGCCACCGGCCTCGAGGCCCGCCTTGTGGAAGGCATCGACGAGCTCGCGGCTGTCGACCCGGAAGGCAACGTGCATCGGGGTGACCGTCTTGCCGGCGGCGATCCACAGGTCCGGCTTCCCGGCTTCGCCGAAGCCGAGCACGTCGCCGCTGCCGGTCACGGACGCCGGGATCTCGTGCAGCAGCTCGTAGCCGATCGACTTCAGGGCCGCGGTGTAGAACGCTTTGCTCTTCGCCAGGTCGCTGACGATGAGGCTGATGTGATCGATCATGGGGTTCCTCCATTTCCTTTGAGCGCGCGCCTCGTATCGGTCCTGACACTCTGACCGATCGGTGCCTCGGCATCCATCTCGCCGACCCATTTCGTCGAGCCGATGCGCGGCGTACACTCTGGCCAGGTTTCAGGACATCGCCGAAACGCTCCTCTCGTGAGGCATCGCCATGCGTCTGTGTTCGATCGGCCTCGTCATGTTCTTTTTGATCGCCGGTTGCCAGTCGTCCCAAGAGGTTCCGCCTCCGAGCGACGTCGTTCGCGAAGGCACGATCGACACCTTGGGCGGCCAGGTGTGGTACCAGATCGTCGGTGCCGATCGTCCCGGCACTCCCTTGCTCGTACTGCACGGCGGACCCGGCATCCCGCACGATTACATGAAGTCCCTCTCGGGGCTGAGCGGTGAGCGGCCCGTGATCTTCTACGACCAGCTCGGCTGCGGCAACTCGAGCCGGCGAGAGGACACTACGTTGTGGACGGTCGAGCACTTCGTCCGGGAGCTCGTGCAGGTTCGCGAGGCGCTCGGCCTCGACCGTGTCCATCTCTACGGACACTCCTGGGGCAGCATGCTCGCCGTCGAGTACCTGCTCACGAAGGAGCCTGAGGGCATCGAGAGCATCGTCCTGTCCGGTCCGGCACTGAGCGCCGAGCGATGGATCGCGGATCAACACGTTTGGCTCCTCGAGCTGCCGAAGGAGACTCAGGCGGTCGTCGCCGAAGCCGAGGCGAGTGGCGAGTTCGAGACCGAGGCGTATCAGAATGCGGTCGGTGAGTTCTACGCGAAGCACGTCTGCCGGATGGATCCTTGGCCCGACGACGTCCAAGGAGCCCTCTCGCCCGAGAAGATGGGCTTCGATGTCTACGCGACGATGTGGGGCCCGAGCGAGTTCACCGCGATCGGGACGCTGAAGGACTTCGAGCGCGTCGATCGCTTGAAGGAGATCCAGGTGCCGGCGCTCTTCTTGTGCGGGCGTTACGACGAGGCGACCCCCGCGGCGACGGAGTACTACCATCGCAATCTGCCGGGCTCGGAGTACGCCGTCATCGAAGACGCCTCACACCTCACCTTCGCCGAGCGCCCCCAAGAGCATCACCGCATCGTCGGCGACTTCCTGCGGCGTCACGACTCCGGCCGTTGACGGGACGAGCTGGCGCTACAGGGTCGTGACCGGCAGCGCCCGCACGCCGGGCCGGAGCGCTTGGATCTCGTCGGTCAGGCAAAGGATTCCACCTTCACCGCATGGCTTCCCGAGGCTCTCGATTGCCGACCACGCTTTCGTCCACTCTCGCCTCGGCGTGGCCGACTTCTTGATCTCGAGAGGGTAGAGGTGGCCGTCCAGGTCGAAGAGCAGGTCGATCTCTCGCCCTTCCCGATCGCGAAAGAAGTACACAGGAGGCCGTAGCCCTTGGTGGTGCCAGCTCTTGAGCACCTCACCCACGACCCAGGTCTCGAAGATCGCACCCGCCATGGCGCCTGAGCTCAAGACCTCCGAAGAAGTCCACCCCGTGAGATGGGCGCACAAACCGGTGTCCCAGAAATACAACTTGGGGGTCTTGATGAGACGCTTGTGCAAGCTGCTGTGGTAGGGCTGGAGCAGATAGACCTGGTAACTGGCCTCCAGCACCGAGAGCCAGCTCTTGGCAGTCGGCACGCTGATGTCGACATCGCGGGCGAGGGTGGAGAGGTTCAAGAGCTGAGCCGTGCGGGCCGCGCAGGCTCGAACGAAGCGAGTGAAGGCAGCCAAGTCGCCAACCTGCGTCAGGTCTCGCACATCCCTCTCGACATAGGTTTGGAGGTAAGAGCTCAGGAACGTCTCTCGGTCGCGACCGTCCGCGACGAGCGGAGGGAAGGCCCCTCTCCAGATGTGCTCGTAAACCCCAGGAGCGCCACTCGAGCCGACCTTTCCCCGCGACTCGATCCGCGCTCGGGTCGGAAGGAACGGAGGAGAGTCGACTCCCTCACCCTCCTGCTCTCGTCGAGAGAAGCCGTGGAGGCTCGCGATGGCCACGCGACCCGCCAGAGACTCCGTCACTCCTTTCATCATTTGAAACTGCTGAGATCCTGTCAGCCAGTACGCACCGGCGAGCCGGTCGCGGTCGACTCGAATCTTGAGGTATGGGAGGAGATCGGGAGCGTACTGGATCTCATCGATGAGCAGGGGAGGCGGATTCTCATCGAGAAAGAGCTTGGGGTCCTCTCGCGCCAAGGCCCGCGCCGTCAGGTCGTCCAGAGTGACATAGGCTCGGTCTTGGCCCGCCTGATGACCCAGTAGGGTCGTCTTGCCGGACTGACGGGGCCCGGTCAGGAGGACGATCGGGAACTGGGCCGAGGCCTCGGCGAGATGCTGCTCGAGCGTGCGATGGTGGTACAAGAGGGCGTCTCCGCAGATTTAAAGTTCAACTTTAAATTCGCGAAACTGGGATGTAAAGCCATCTCTAGAAGCAACTTCAGAACCAGCGCCGACCTCAGCCACGCTCGTAGACGATCCCCGCTTTCATCACGAATGAGACCTCTGAGAGCGCCTCGATGCTCTGGAGCGGGTTGCCAGCGACCGCGATCACGTCGGCTGACTTGCCCGGTGAGAGTGAGCCTGTTTCGGCGTCGATGCCGTTCATGCGCGCGGAGTAGATCGTCGCCGTCCGGATCGCCTCCATCTCGCTCATCCCGCACTCCACCATGATCGGGAAGTCCCGCCAGTTCTCGCCGTGGGGAAACACCCCGATGTCGGTGCCGTAGGCGACGGGGACTCCGCTCTCGACCACTTTCGAGAAGCGCTCGCGCTGAAAGCTACGCATGGTCGCCGCCTTCTCGACGATCTGTGCGGGCAACTTCAGAGGGTTCGACTCGAGCTGGATGTAATCGAGGCAGTAGAGCGTCGGGACGCAGTAGATGCCCTTGCCCTTCATCGCTTCGATGCCGGCGTCGTCGATCATCGTGCAGTGCTCGATGCTGTCGAAGCCGGCTTCGGCGCAATAGCGCACGGCCTCGGCGCCGTGGGCGTGCGCGGTGATCTTCCTGCCGAGACGGTGCGCCTCCTCGGCGGCAATGCGGATCTCTTCAAAGGAGTAAGCCGAGCGCGAAGGATCGTCGCCCATCGAGATGACGCCGCCGCTGGCGAAGATCTTGATCCAGTCGGCACCGAGCTTCACCTCTTCGCGCACCGCCTTGCGCATGTCCTCGACGCCGTCGACTATCCGCCCGATACCGCGCATGCAGAGATCGCATGCGTAGTCGTTCGCATCGCCGTGACCGCCGGTGATCGAGAGGTAGTGCGGCGCGACGAGGAGCCGCGGTCCGGGGATCTTCCCCGAGGCGATGGCGTTTCGCAGATCGACCAGCCCGTTCTGCCAATCGCAGTCGCCGGGATCTCTCACGGTCGTGAAGCCCGCCATCAAGGTCTCCCAGGCGAAGAGCATCGCCTCGAGCGTCTTGGTCGCCGAGGAGCGCTTGTAGATGACGGCCTCGAAGTCCTCGGGCTTCAGCATCAGGTGACAATGGTTGTCGTGCAACCCGGGCAGCAGCGTCGCCTCGCCGAGATCGATGACCTGCACGTCACCCGAAGGCCGTCCCGACTCGAGGGACTCGATGCGGCCGCCAATGACGCGCAGCGTCGCCGGCGAGAGGACTTCGCCCGATTCGACATCGAGGGCGCGGGCGGCCGTGATCTGGCAGTCCCCGGGATCGTGATGGCGAGGCTGATACATGCTTACGGGACCTCCTGAATGTGGGCGTTCCGTTCCCGGCACAGATGGCCCACTTTGCGATCCAAAGTGGGCCATCTGTGCCGGGAACAGAGTGTCAACTTTCGGCGAAGTGCGCGGCCGCCTCCGGCGACGTCAGTACGGGGACGACCTCGAAGTCGACGAGGTCCGACCACGCGGCGAGCCACTGGTCGAGGAGGGATCGATCCTCGCACGCCATGATCTGGTAGCAAGTGGACAGGTCCTCGGTCACCCAGCTCGAGACGTACTCGAGGCCCTCCGGGGCGAGCCGCCCTCGCTCCCGAAAGCGACGGTAGACGGGCGCGGCGTCGCTGTTCTTGAAGTGCTCGATGATCAGGTAGTGCATGGGATCCGATCAGTCCTGTGACGGCTCGCTTGTGAGTGATTCTGCCGATGCACCTCGGCCGGGCGCAAGCTCGCTCGGGCGGTACGTTTGATGGACGAGAGCCTCTGACTCGCTCGGCTCGCGCACTCCGGCGCTTCATGCCTCGGGCTCGGGCGGTCAGGCGCAAGCTCGCTCGGGCGAGGCTTCTCATGCAAACGATGTCCTCTGGCTCGCTCGACTTGCGCACACTTTGGATCACACCCGCCTTGCCATGTGGAGCTCGTCGCCGCTCTCGCCAGCGTACCGCAAGGCGTCGGGCTCGATGCCCCAGACCTCGAAGCCGACGCGCTCGTACAGTCTCTTCGCGGCTGGGGTGGTCGAGCTGACGCTGAGCTGAAGCCAGTCGATACCCGGCACTTCTTCCGCATACGCAATGACGGCCCGGAGCAGCGCTTCGCCGATGCCGCGTCCGCGGCCCGCGGGCGAGACGTAGACACCCCAGACGTGGAGCTTGTGCGCCATCTTCAGGTGGTGATTGCGCACCGCTCCGACGACGCCGACCAGCTCGGGATCGAAGGCGCCGAAGATCGTCGACGGTCCGGCATCGAGCAGCTCACGTGTGGCTTCGACCGACGACGCGCGATCGTCTTCTGGCGAAGCGGCGAAGGCCATCGGCGTGTCGCGAAGCCCTTCGTGTCGAATGCGGTAGAACGCTTCTGCATCGTCTGGGGTCAGCTCACGCACGATCATCGTGTCTCTCCTGAAGCTGCCTGACGGCCCACACGTGGCTCTCGTGCTTCAGCGACCGGAATGCCTCGGACGGTGTCGCCCACCGAAGCTCGTGATCGTCCTCGATCGCCCGAGTCTCCGCCACGATCTCCGCCAGAAAGAACGTGCTCGGCTTGGTCCAGTACACCCGTCGCAGCTCGGAATAGGCGTGCTCGATCGCCAGCCCCAGCTCGCCGGTGACTCGCGCGACCCAGCCACACTCCTCTTCGATCTCGCGAATGGCCGCCTCGATCGCAGTCTCTCCCGGCTCGATGCCGCCGCCCGGAAGGAACACTCCTTGAGGCGTGCTCACGAGCGCCACCCGGCCGCGATCCATGATCAAGCCGTACGCGCTCGGCCTCGCCAAGTACACCTGCCCCTCCAAGCGCTCACCGAACTCGGGGACAAGGCCACTCATCCGCGCCTCCAGAATTGCCACCACCTCTTCGAATCGACCTCGGTCAACGCCCGGCTGGTCTGCCCCATCTCGGCGGCGGCTTCCCTCTCGGGCTGCTCCCCTTCGAAGAGACCGCGGCCCGCTTGCGGATCGTATGCCGAGAGGCCGCTACTCTCCTCGATGATCCGAGCGACCTCGAAAGCCGTGCGCATGACTCGCTCGGTGTCGGGGCCGTCATGCGAATAGGCGATGCACATCCCGGCAGACGAGCCATAGAGGAAGACCTGCATTCCCGTGTCGAGATCGGTCAACTCGATCGAGCCCCGACCTCGCCATTCCTCGATGTGCGGACAGTGCTGACGGATCTTGGAGGCGAGCTCCTCTCGCTCGATGGCTGGCCAGGGCCGCTCTTCGTCCTCCTCGCCCTCGACGGCTTGGTCCCAGCTCTGTCCCGCCTCTCGGCGCACGAAATAGACATCGTAGCTCATGGCAAATTCCCGCCGCTCAGCGGCAGGCCGTCCAGCGCTCACCTTGCTCCAGCGCGCGCCCTTCGTCGCGGAGCTTGTGCAAGCCGGCGAGGAGAGACCTGACCGCCAAAGGATACAACCTCGAATCGACATCCGAGTAGACGTCAGAAACGAGATCCTCGATCGATCGCGGCTCATCATTGAGCGCCGCGGCCAAGGCGTCCTCCCGCGCCTGGCGGTGGCTCAGGTAGTGCCGGATCAGCGCGTGGCCTTCCCGGTGCGCGGGTCCGTGCGCTGGATGGACCATCTCGAGAGGCTCTTCGAGCAAGCGATTCAGGCTGTCCAGGTAGGTCTGCAGGTGCCCTTCGGGCGGATCGATGACGATCGTGGAGACGGTCGACATCATGTCGCCGACCAGCGCCGCTCGGTAGCGACTCTCGACGAAGCATAGGTGCCCGCGATCGTGTCCCGGCGTGTGAATCGCCTTCAGCGTCCAGCCCTTCGTGCCGTCCGGCGCCGTGCCCAGATCCAGCGTGTCACCATCGTTCAGCGGCCTCGTCTCGGCGACCGATTCGGGCAGGCGCTCCAGAGTGATCGGGTGCGCGAGGACGGGCAAGTCGTAGCGGCGGCTGACGGCGGCCACGGCGCCGACGTGATCGGGATGATGATGGGTGACGAGCACGCCTTCGAAGCGCGCGCCGGACGCGATCACCTCGTCCATCTTGTCGAAGAGACGCTGCTGCTCTTCGGGCTCGTACGTCGCCGGATCGACGACGTACTGCCGCTCACCGCCCACCAGGAAGCAGTTGGTCGTCGTCGCCGGCGGCAAGGTGGGCGTGGCCAATGGCGCCATGAAGATGCCGGGCACGAAGAGCACGGGGTGGAGCTTGCCGTCGGCGAGCGCCTGAGTCTCGCGAGCGGCCGCCTCGAAGAGCTCGGGCAAGTCGTGCTCGGCGAAGAGCTGGAGCAAGAACAAGACGGGCGGAGCGATCAGCCGCTCTCCTGCTCGCCAGCTCCGAAGCGCTTCCGCCGGCCGGATCATCTCGCCGCGAACGAGCTCGCCGTCGACCACCTCGGGCCGCGCGTCGTCTGGCAGCTCGGCGTGGAGGAAGTGCGTTTGATAACGAACGGGCGCGAACGGCGGCGTCGTGATCCGGCACAGCGGCCGAACCAGCTCCAGGGCTTCGGGCTCAACAGCCTCGATCGCCCGGCGCCACTGGGTCTTGCCCTCGGCCGACGGCTCGCGCTGGCTCAGGTCGATGCGCAAGCGCTGCCGCTGCTCGTCGGACCAGTCCGAGCCGATGCCGCCGAGGAGGATGCCGGTCTCCTCGAAGAGCTCGCGGAGACCGCAGCGGCTGAGCACGGTGTTCTCATCCTCGTCCGGTGCGTGGCGATCCTCGGCATCGACGACGCCTCCGGGGAAGGCCCAGAACCCGCCGAAGAACCGAAGCTTGGGTGATCGCTCGACGAGGAACACCTCACGCGCCTCTCCGCGTCCGCGAGTGAGGAGCAGGGACGTCGCGACTCGCTTGTTGTCTCGAGGCATCGTTCTCATGAGGTCGGAGGAATGGGGGTCGCCACCGGCGAGCGACCAGCGCTGAAGATCGCACGCCCTCGCGGTCGTCGCAATGTCGGGACGAGCATTGCGGGAGTTCGATCTGGGAGAATTCGCTGGAACTTCGATCGGAGCGATCCCGTTCGGACACGGTCCGGTGCCACGGCCAACTCACGAAGAGAGAAGACTGCCATGGAGTCGACGCATCATCTGAGGCTGCTCGCAGGATATGGTTTGGCTCTCCTGGGATGGTGGATCATCTCGAGGTGGCGGCCCGGTCTCTGGCCGGGAGCTCGCCGCGTGGAAGTGGCCCGAAGCCCGAAAGAAGTCGCCCTCTTGATCGCTGGTCTCGTCGGCGTGATCGCGCTGGGCCAGCTCTACCAGAGAGACATCCGCCTTCCGAGCCGAGGCACCTTCGGGCCCATTCTCGAAGGTCTCAACCACGTCATCATCTTCGCGCCGATCTGCTGGCTGATCTTTCGGCCGCAGCACGGACCGGCCTCGGGGTGGATTCCCGATCGTCAGATTCTCTTCCGATTGGGCTGCGGCGTCGCCCTCGCCGTGCTCGCCGTCTCCGCATACGTCCTCGCCGGCGGAAGGATCCAGGAGCTCGCCGAGATCCTGCGTCGCATCCCCACCTACGGTCACGTCGACGAGGCGATGCAAGTTGCGGTGGAGGATCTCGCGATCGGGATCATGCTCGTCCGGCTGGGCTGTTGGCTGAGCACGCGAGGCGCCATCGTGCTGACCGCAGTGCTCTTCGTCGCCGGCCACATACCCGCTCAGATCGACAAGGGTACACCAGCGAGCGAGCTGCTCTGGCTGCTCCCGGACGTCGGACTCGCGCTGCTGGTGCTCACTGCACTCTTCCGCTCGCGCGACATCCTCTGGTTCTGGCCGGTGCACACCGTGCTCGACCTGATGCAGTTCGAGCACGTCTACCCCGTGGCGAGCTGACCGGACAGGACGTAGGCTCTCGGCGATGGACGGATCGATCTTGTGGACGTGCGGCCACTCCAACCGGAGCCTGGCCCGCTTCGGTGAGCTTCTCGAAGACGCCGGCATCGTGATCGTGTGCGACGTGCGCTCCTACCCGCGCTCGAAGCGACACCCGCACTTCAACCGCCAGTCCCTCGATCCGGCGCTCGAGGAGATCGGCGTCCGCTACTGCTGGCTAGGTCGAGAGCTCGGCGGCATGCGCTCGGTGACGGAAGGCTCCGTGCACCGAGCGCTCGAAGGCGACGGCCGCCAAGGCTACGCCGATCACATGGGCACCGACCTCTTCCGCAGCGGCATCGAGGTGCTCGAAGCATTGATGGAGTCGGCACCCGCCGGCGTCGCGGTGATGTGCGCCGAGCGCGACTGGCGGAGCTGTCACCGCAGCTTGCTCTCGGACTACGCGGCCGGCATCGCGAAGATGAACGTCCGGCACGCTTTGGATCCCGGCAGTGTCGAGATCCATCGCGTGTCCGAGCTGGCGCGCGTGAGTGCTGACCGCCTCATCTACGATCGCGGCGCCTCGTCGACGCCGGAGTTGTTCTGAGTGTCGAGCTGCAGGAGCATCCGGCTGAAGCCGGGGAACCAACCCGGCTGAAGCCGGGGCATACGAAGATCGAATGTCACTGCACGCTCAGCATGCCGGTCTGCCACATCATGAAGATGCGCTGGTCGGCGACGTCTTGGATGCGTTGGTCCAGGGACTTTCCGGCGCCGTGCCCGGCGTCACGGTCGACCCAGAGGAGGATCGGCTCTTTCGAGGGATCGCTCTTCGTGGCAGCCTGCATGCGGGCAGTCATCTTCCGAGCGTGGAGCGGATGCACGCGCGCATCATTCTCGCCGGCCGTGAAGAGCACGGCCGGGTAGGCGACACCGGCCATGACGTTCTGATACGGTGAGTAAGCCATCAACGTCTTGAACTGCTCGGGATCCTCGCTCGAGCCATACTCGGGGATCCAGTAGCGAGCCATCAGGAAGTCCTGATACCGGATCATGTCGAGGAGCGGCACCGCCGAGATCGCGGCCGTGAAGAGATCAGGACGCTGGGTCACGACCGCGCCCGTCAGCAGGCCACCGTTGGATCCTCCCGCGACGCCGAGATGCTGCGCACTCGTATACCCCTGCTCGATCAGCCACTCGCCGGCGGCGATGAAGTCGTCGAACACGTTCTGCTTGCGCGCCAGGCGCCCCGCCTCGTGCCACTCGCGGCCGTACTCGCCGCCGCCCCGCAGGTTGGCCACGGCGTAGATCCCGCCGCGCTCGTACCAGGGAAACATCGTCGCGCTAAAGCCCGGCTGCATGCTGACGTTGAAGCCGCCGTAGCCATACAGGATCGTCGGGTTCTTCCCGTCGAGGCGCAGGTCCTTGCGGTGGACGAGGAACATGCTGATCTGCGTCCCGTCCTTCGAGGGATACCAGACCTGCTTGACGGTCACCAGCTCGGGATCGACCGGCACGCTCACGCGCTCCCACAGCGTGCGCTCGCCACTCGACAGATCGACGCGGTAGATGCTGGACGGCACGTTGTAGCTGGAGAAGGAGAGGAACGCCTCGGTGCGATCGGGCGACGTCGAGAGGCCGGCGCGGCCGATGCCAGGCAGCTCGAGCGGGCGGTCATTCTGCCCATCGAGGTCGAAGAGGCGAATGCGGCTCGAGGCCTTCTCGAGGTACTGGGCGACGAGGATGCCGCGGGCGAGCGAGAAGCCTTGGAGGACGGCGCCTTCGCTCTCGGGCACGATCGTGCGCCAGCTCTCGATCGCGGGCTTGTGCAGGTCGACCGCGACGACGCGGCCGTTCGGCGCGTCGAAGTTCGTCTGCAGGTAGAGCGTGTCGCCCAGGAGCTCACCGGCGCTCTGCGCCTTCTTTCCGACGATGATGTCGGTCTTGATGAAGTCGCCCGTCCGGAACCATCGATCGAGGTCGATCACCCACAGATCGTTCTCGCGCGTGCCGGTCGCATAGCCGAGCTGCATCCAGCGGCCGTCATCGCTGATCGAAGCCCAAGGACCGTAGGTCGTCGCGAGTGGCCCTTCCTTGTACTGCTCGAACAAGATCGGATCCTGCCTCGGATGACGACCGAGCTCGTGATACTGGATACGTCCCGAGTACGGGTTCGAGAGATCGGCGAGTCGGCGATAGAAGAAGCTGCGCCCATCGGGCATCCAGTTCACACCACCGACTTTGCCGGGAATCTCGTCGGCGAGCCACTGACCACTATCGACCTCGAGCACGTACAGCGTCGAGTTCTCATCGCCGCCTCGATACATGCCAAAGGCGAGCAGCTCGCCAGAGGGATTCGGCACGAACCAGGACACGGTCGTCAGCCCCTCGGGGTCGAGTGCATTCGGGTCGAGGAGCACGCGCGGCTCGCCCGTCGGCCCTTCGCGCATCATCACGATCGACTGCGCCTGATCGCCTTCCTGCCGCGAGTAGAAGTATCGGTTGCCCGCCATGCGCGGCGAGCCGACGCTGCCGACGGACATGAGCTCGCGCAACCGTGCCTCGAGCTGCTCGCGCTCCGGCAGGCTGTCGAGCACCCGGCGCGTGTAGCTGTTCTGCGCTTCGGTCCACTCCGCGACCTTCGCCTCCAGCTCGGCATTGGTGCCCTCGATCTCAGGAGCATCGCTGCCTTCGAGCCACCGATACGGATCCTCGATCTTCACGCCGTGGAGCTCGTCGACGACAGCCTTCGTCTCGGTCGGCGGCGGCCCCTCTTGGGCGACGGTGAGGGACGAGAGAGCGAGAAGGAAGACGAGCGAGCGCATGGGAGATCTCCTGGGAGTCGTTGGGCAGCCGGAAGAGACGAGAGTACGGAATGCGACAGGACGAGGGAAGCGAGCGTTGGTCCCAGGCCCGCTGGACTTTGGCCACTGGGTAGTACCCAGGCCGAAGGCCCGGGTGACCAGGGCCGCAGGCCCGACAGCGTGTAGCCCAGGCCGAAGGCCTGGGTGCCGGGCGCTAATGGACCTCACCTCTCTCCGCCCTGAAAGGGCGGCGCCGGTCTTCGCTCATCTCACCCGGTCGACACTCTCTTCCGCCGGCGCCCCTTCAGCGCGCGTGATGAAAACTTCATCATCGCATGCGCCACCCTAGGCGCGGGCAGGATGCCTGCACACCGCATGCGCTCAGTCCACTTGGACCACGGTCATTTCCCCGGGACGGATCACGAAGTCGACGAAATCGCCACTCGCGAGCCAGACCCGATACGGGCCCGGCGGCAGCGTGAACCGGTCGACAGCCCCACCGATGAACGACAGCTCGTGACCGTGCTCATCGAAGATCCGGGAGGTGAACACGGGATGGCCCGACCTCGACTCCAGGCGAGCACTCCCGGAAGGATCCATGGGAAACTCGAATCGCATCGGCTCCTCGCCGTGGACTCGGATTGGACCTACCCTCTGGAGCTCCCGAGACGACGCCCTAGCCCAGACTTCGTACTGCCCTGGGGGTAAGACGGGACCCTGCAGAGGATGACGCGCTCCCACTGCGAATGCCCAGAAGAGACCAGCGCTCGCCGCAGCGCCGTGGTCATCGATGAAGACGATGTCGACTCGCAGACCTTCGCCGAGGACGATCTCCAGCTCGCCCGAACGGGTCACCTCGATTACCGGAGGGGCCGCTCCAGACTCGGCACCCCTCAGGGTGACGAGGTACGGACCGGGTGGCATCGCGGTCGGCCTCCCGCTCATTGTGACGACCTCGATACGGCCCAGCTCGGGATGGTCACTGTCCAGCTCCAGCCGCTGATCTATCAGCAGGCGTCCGTCGGCACCCCGAACGCGGAAGGTCACTCGGACGGTTTCGAAGTCGATGTCCAAGTGACGCACTTCGGACGGACCGAGATCGAGGTTCTTGGTGAAGGACAGGTACTCACCCGGATTCGCGGGCTCGATCTGCAGGAATGCCGGACCGGCCGCGAGCTCCTCGAGCAGAAAGGTCCCTTTCGCATCGGTTCTGGCGTGACGCATTGGCCAGGTGTAGGCCGTCTGCCAGGATCCCCAGGTCAAGCGGGCCCCGGCGAGCGGCGAGCCGTCTCGAGTGAGGGTCCCGGAGAGGGAGGCCCGGTCGTCGTGAAGATCGAAATCGACCGTGACGTCCTCGCCGGCCGAGATCGCAACCTCGCGGCTCTCTGCAAGGAACCCGCTGCGACAGTGCAGGACGTATGTGCCGGGTGGCATGCCTTCGAATCGGTAGGTGCCATCTCTCGTGTCCCGTCCCGTGTGGTTCCGACCGAACCGGAACCGGACCTGCGCATACTCGGCAGGGACTCCATCGACCAGGACACTCCCGGAGACCGAGCCGGGTCGCTCCGCTTCGATTCGGAGTGGTGCTTCGGATCGATCGATTCGGATGTCCTGCTCGATCGGCCAGTCGATCACTCCCCGTTGGCTCGGCAGCCGCCATCTCAAGCGATACTCGCCCGGACGGGAAGCACGGAGCACGAAATGGCCGGACTCATCCGTCACCGCTTCCCACTTCAAAGCCTCGATCTCCAAGCGACAGCCCGGAATGCCCTGACCGGTCTCCTTCTGGACGACTTGCCCTTCGATCGAGAGGGAGAGCGGCTGCATGTGAACGACGAGCGATTGGGGCTCGGACTCGGGTGTGACCTCGAACGAGGCTCTCCCCTCGAGCCCATTGCGCGAATCGAGCACGACGAGCGTGTGCGATCCCAGCCGAACATCCAGCTCGAAGCTGCCGGCACTCGTGCTGATCGAGCGGCGCCAGGCAGGATCGCCGATCGCATCGCCGTGAGCCGAGTCGACCCGAACGCGACATGGCTCCTCGTATCGCTCACCGTCGGGGCCGAACAGGCGGACCGATACCGTCCGGACGCTGCGTTGCAACGTGATGGAATCCGTCGGCACCTCGATCTCGAGACGGCGGCAACCGTCGGCCGCCACCTCGTATCGTCCAGCAGGAACGTGCTCGAAGCGGAAGCTGCCATCGGCGTCGACCGAAGCCTCGAGCGGCAGGACCGGCAAGCTTCTCGGCTCGGCGAGGATCGGATGCATCTGCACGGTGGTCGGCCGTGGTTCTTCAGAATCCCGCCCCACGACCTTGCCATCGACGACGTGCCCGCGCTCGAGCTGTACCGTCAGCTCTCGGGAAGGTCGCTCGAGCCGGCGATGCCAGGGCGCGTAGCCATCGGCCCGCACACGCACCTCGATTTGCTCGGCCGTCAGCCGATCGAAGGATGCACGCCCTTGTGCATCGGTTGACAGGCGTCCTCGCCGAGCGACCATGAGGACAGGGTCTCTCCCGGGCACCACCTCGACACAATCGATCGCCGCATCTTGGACCGGTCGGCCACTCGACTCCCTGACGAACAAGGTGAAGCTCTCGCCCGATTGGAGCGCGAGGTCCGGAACGAAGGTGACCTGATGGGGTGCGACGCTGACGAGGTCGGTCGAAGCCGTCCCGGCCGAAGCGTGCTCGGCGAGGATCGTGTAGACGGATTCGGGGTCGAGGCGCTCGAAGGTGAACCGCCCGTCTTCGTCGGTCAGCCTCGATTGGCTCGAGATCTCGGGAATCCCCATCATCGGATCGTAGTCGGTCGCCCAGCCGGCGTTCTCGCAAAGGACGCTCGCCCCTTCCACCGGTGTCCCGACCTCGTCGATCACTCGTCCCGTGATCTGGCCACCGGTCATGAAGCTCAGGGTTCGCGGAAACTCCGGGCCCTCTCCCGCTTTGACATCAAGCGAGTCGCTCTCGGAGAAGATGAATGGGTCCACGGTGCGGACCTCGTATCGACCGGGAGCCAAAAAGACGCTGGCATATCCTTGGGCGTCGGCCTGAATCGCGACCGCATCGCCTCGTCGAGGAACGAGGCGAATCTGACCGTGCGCCCAGTGCTCGCTTCCGAGAGTGGTCCAGTCTTCGTAACGAATCATCAACGCCAGCTGGACGAGGACTCTCTCGGCGGAAGTCGCCTCAGGCGTGTCCTTCTCCTCCATCTCCTCCGGACGTTGCCCGTCCACACTCGCCGGTCGATCCACCTGCTGGATCGGCCTTCGTCCCCGGCGCTTCGAAACGTCGATCGTATCGGCGCTCGATTCGGAGGATGGCAATGTCGTCGAAGACGCCATCCACCAAACCGCACCTCCGAGCAACGCCAGACAAGCGGCGATCCAAAGCCAGCGCGCCAAGAGCACACCTCGTTTCGGTCAGGGCCTCTTTTTCGCCCTACTGCACCTTCCAGTGCTCGGAGTCGGTTCGGGCCTTCTTCAGGAGTGCATCGAGCTCGGCGACGAGGTCGGGTTGCTCCTTCGCGACGTCGTTCTGCTCGCCGAGGTCGCTGGGCAGGTAGTACAGCTCCAGGGGTGCTTCGATCGTGTTCTTGCGGACGGCCTTCCAGTCGCCGCGGCGGATCGCTTGGTGGAAGCCGCTCTCGTAGAATTCCCAGTAGAGATACTCGGCGGGCTTCTGGTCCTCGCCGCGGAGTGTCGGCAGGATCGAGTGACCATCGATGTCTTGAGGGGCCTCGGCCCCGGCGAGGGCGGCGGCGGTCGGGAGGAAGTCCTGGAATCCCCAGTAGAAGTCGGAGGTCTCGCCTTCGGCGATATGGCCTGGCCAGCGCACGATCATCGGGACGCGGATGCCGCCTTCGTAGAGGGCGCGCTTGATGCCGCGGAGCGGGCCGCTGCTGTCGAAGAAGTCCGCCTTCGAGCCGCCCTCGCTGTGCGGGCCATTGTCGCTCGTGAAGAAGACGATCGTTTTGTCCGCGATGCCCCGCTCCTCGAGGTGCTTCATCAAGCGGCCGACGTCGCGGTCGAGCAGATGGATCATCGCGGCTCGGCCCTTCTCGGGCTGCGGCCAGTCCTCCTTCGCGTACGGTCCGTACTCGGGCACTTCCATGCCGTCGCCATGATCGCGTCCCGCTTCGTTGTTGGCGTGCGGCATCGTCAGCGCCCAGTAGAGGAAGAAGGGCTCGTCCTGGCTCCGATCGATGAAGTCGAGCGCGGCTTGCATGAACAGCTCTTGCACGTGGACGGCCTTCTGCGACGCCACGCCGTCCTTCACGACGTTGCCGGGCAGCTCGAAGCGCTCCTCGTTCCGCCACAGGTAGTCGGGGTAGTAGTTGTGAGCATGGCGTTGATTGAGGTAGCCGAAGAAGGTGTCGAAGCCCTGGCGATTGGGCACGCCCGTCGACCCCGGCTCGCCGAGTCCCCACTTGCCGATCAGACCGGTGCGGTACCCGGCGCCCTTCAAGACCTCGGCGACGGTCACGTCCTCCGTCTCGAGCGGCACGAGCGCGTTCCCGCGCACCCGCGTGTGCCCGGTGTGTAGCCCCGTCATCAACACCGAGCGCGACGGCGCGCACACCGTACTGCCGGCATAGCAATCCGTGAAGCGCAGGCCGCCCGCGGCGAGGCGGTCGATGTTCGGCGTGGCGAGGCGCTCTTGGCCGTAGCAGCCGAGGTCGCCGTAGCCGAGATCATCGGCCATGATGAAGACGATGTTCGGTGGCTTTGCAGCGTCTCGAGATTGGGCAAAGCCCGAGCAGCCCAGTCCTAGCCAGATCGCCAACATCCAGACGCGCAGCATGCCTTGCCTCCGTGAGGAAAAGCACCAGGCTACCATCCGAGGCGGTGGACGTCCGAACGGAACGAAGATCGAGACACCGTGGGACCGTCTACCTTCGGTGGATGAGGCTTTCTTCACGCGCCCTGAAGGGGCGCCGGCGAGATTGCGAAAGCGAGGCCGTGGGAGATTGGCGCTGCTTGTGTAGTATCGGCGCCGCCCTTTCAGGGCGGGAGGGCTGTGGTGTATTGGTCCCGCGACCCAGGCCTTCGGCCTGGGCTACACGCTGCCGGGCCTTCGGCCCTTCCCAGTGAAGCCGGCGCTCCGAGCTCGGAATGGGAAGGGCCGCACAATCGAGAGGGGGAGAGCCGCGAGCGCAGCGACCGGTCCACGCCTCGTCCGGGGAGGGTCCCTGCCGGCAATCGCCAGGGCAGAGATCGCGTCCGTCTGGCGACTTGAAGAACCTCGAGCGAAGCGAGACTTCGGCGAGACGCCCAGTGAAGCCGGCGCTCCCCATGCGGCCGCTACGCGGCCCGATGCGGGCAGGATGCCCGCGCTCCCAGTGAGCCCGCGCTCCCAGTGAAGCCCGCGCTCCGAATGCACCCCTCCCCGGCCGGAGGCGGGCGGGATGCCCGCGCTCCGTTCAATGCTCGTTACTCGCCCTCGTTGCGGCGAGGGCGCGCCTTCTTGGCGGGGCGGCTGTTGCCAGGGGTGTTGTCGCCGGAGTCGGTGGGCTCTTCGGACTTCTCTTCGACTTCGACCTTTCGACGGCCGATCGAGCTGAGGATGTCGATGCCGGTGGCATTCTCGATCTGCTCGTTGATCTTGATGACCGAGCCGGGGAGCTGCGAGAGCAGCGACGGGATGCCGGCCTGACCGTTGCCTTGGCCATTGCCCGAGTCGATCACGGTCACCTTGTCGATCTTCACGCCGCGCACGGTGGAGACGAGGGACTCCATCAGGTCGGGGAGCTGCTGGAGGATGAACACCTTGTCCGCATTCGGACCGGCTTCGAGGTAGGTGTTGATGAAGCGCTGCAGCACGTCGACCTGGGCCTTACCGGCCTCGATGATCTTGGCGGCATCACCCTGGGCCTCGAGCTCCTTGGCCTGCTTGGCGGCCCGAGCCGGGGCGACGACGTCGGCCTCGAGTCGGCGCTGCTGGAGCTCGATGCGCTCATGCTCGACGGCCTGCTCGGCCTTCACCTTCGCCTTCTCACCGGCGACCTTCGCCTCCATCTCCTTGGCGATGGCGACGGCCTCGAGCTCGGCGCGGCGCTCACGAAGGATGTTCTCCTCCTCGGCGACCAGCTTTTCCGCGCGAGCGCGGGCGATGTCGGCGCGCTGCTTGGCCTCGGCCTCCTTCTCCTCCGCCTCCGCCCGGCGCTCGGCCTCGGCGACACGCGCTTGGCGAATCACCTCGGCGGTCTGCTTGCGACCGATCGAGTCGAGGTAGCTGACCTCGTCGCTCACGTTCTGGATCTTGAGGGTGTCCATCTGCAAGCCGAGCTTGTTGAGATCGTCCTCGGCCTCGTCGAGCAGCCGTTGGGCGAACTTCAGGCGATCCTCGTTCACCTCTTCGGGCGTGAGGGTCGCGAGCACGCCGCGCAGGTTGCCTTCCAAGGTCTCCTTGGCGATCTGCTGGATGCCCTTCATCGGAACGCCCAAGAATCGCTCGAGGGCGTTGGCGAAGTAGGGCTCGTGCGAGCAGATCTTGACGTTGGCGATGCCCTGCACCGTCAAGGGGATGCCGCCCTTCGAGTACGCGTTCGTGACCATCACCTCGAGCGGAATCGTAGTGAGGTCCATGCGCGAGGCGCTCTCGATGATCGGGATCCTCAGAGCCCGACCGCCCTTGATCACGCGGTAGCCGATCTTCTCGCCCCCCTCCCCGATGCGCGAGCGACCCGAAAGGACCACCACCTCGTTCGGCTCGCAAATGATGGTCAGCTTCTTGACGATCATCACCACGACGACAGCCGCGGCGACGACCAGTAGGCCCAGGATCATCGCGACCTCGGTCGCGTTCGTCTGTGCCAGGTATCCATGCAATGGCAGGAACATGCCTCACTCCTCTCGTCTCTCTCGGCCTCTCACTTCGCTCGCAGCGAAGCTCACGTTTCCAAGTGGCTCACCAGCGCCACGCCGTCCTCGACCTTCACGACCACGACCCTCCCTCCGACGAGGAACTGACCGTCGCGCTCCGGATCGAAAGGCCGAGCGATGAGCGGGAGGGTCTCGCCGCGCACGGTCGCGTGCACCTTGCCGCGGCGATCCCGTGTGATCGGCAACACGACCTTCGCCTCACAGCCCTCGGCCTCCCTCGCCGAGCGATGCGCGCCCGACTCGGTGCGCTTCAGGTAGTGGAACGCCATCAGGTTCAGGTAGGCGCAGAGGATTCCGATGCCGATCGCCAAGGGAACCGTCACCGCCGGCGAGACGCCGATGCCATCCAAGATCAAGCCGGCAATCCCGAAGAAGGCCGCGAAGAAGATCAGGCTCCTCAGGCTGAAGAACTCGGCGAAGGTACCCGAGAAGCCGCCGTGATCGGCGTCGAGATCGAAGTCGGCGCCAACATCCACATCGACATCGGTGCCGAGATCGACGTCTCCCCCGTCGCCATCTCCACCGAAGAGCAAGCTGAACACAAGCAGCCCACCACCGGCGATGGCGCAGAACACGTAGACCGCAAACATGGGGCGCTCTCTCTCTGAATCTTGGCCGGAGGTCTTGGAAACGGGTGGCCCTACGCCGCCGTCCGTTGCACTATTCTCAGCCGGACTCCCTTCGATCCCGAACCGCCCGACTATACCGCCGCGGTGGCGAACGAGAACCTCTCATCGCTTTCCCGAGGCAGCTTCGACACTCGAGCGAATGCGCACCGAAACGACTCCCGCTCTGCCGCCCGGCACGACTCCCCTTCGAAACTCCCCTGCGGGCAGGCGATTCGCCCTCGTCTGGGCCGTCGCCCTCTCGCTTTGGATCGGGCTCGCGGCCCTCCTGGCCCCGGAGACGACCGAGCGCTGGCTCTGGTCGGTGCGATCGGTCCTCGCCACGCCGTTGGCCACCGGTATCGCCATCGCCGCCCTGCTGGCCGCGCTCGTTCCGGCAGCGTCCACCGCCGCCGTTCGCGGACTCGAAGCCATCGACCGGGCGATGGATCGTCGAGTGTGGGCGTGGACGATCGGGGCCGCTTGGGCGCTCACCTGCTGGCTGCTCCGCTCGCGAAACACCGAGCTCGGCGATGCCGACATGCTCTTCCAGCACGTGATCTTCGACACCCACCTCTACGGCTTCAACACCTACCCCGACGAGTACCTGACCCGCATCGTCAGCAGCATCACCTACCGGTTCTTGCACGAGACGCTGCATCTCTCGTTCGAGGACAGCTACGCCGCGATCAGCATCGCGTGGGGTCTCGCCTTTTGGTCGTTCGTCCGACGGCTCGCGAGCACGTGGTTCCCCGGCCGACCCGCGGCTCGCGCCGTCCTGATGGGGATCTTCCTCGGCGCCGGCACGATGCAGCTCTTCTTCGGCTACCTCGAGTACTACTCGGGTGTCGCGGCGCTGATCGTGCTGTATGCCCTCGCGACCTACCGCGCCGCCGGGGGCCAGGTCGGGATCGTCTTCCCGGCGCTCACCCTGGGAACGGCGCTCGCCTTCAACAGCTTCACGAGCTGCCTCGTCCCCTCCCTCGCGCTCCTCGCCTTCCTGACCGCTCGCCAGCTCCGAGGCAGCCTGCTTCGGACGATCTTGGCCGTCGGACTGGCCGCCTTGCCGATCCTCCTGACGTGGCTCTGGCTCGAAGCACGAGGCTACGACGTGAGCGACCATCACTTCACCAAGAGCAACGCCGTGCGCGGTCGCTTCATCTTTCTCGTTAGGCCCACCGACAAGTTCTACCTCTACTCGACCCTCGACCCGCGGCACCTGCTCGATCTCTTCAACGCGCTCGTCCTCGCCGCGGCTCCCGGAATCGGCGCCTGCGTGGCGGCGCTCTCACTCGGCGGGCGGCGACTCCCGCTCGGCCGGGCGACGATCGTGCTCATGACGATGGCGGCTGGCTTGCTCGGGTTCGTCTTCGTGGTCAATCCGGATCTCGGCCCGGCGCGCGACTGGGACCTGCTCGGCTTCGGCGGCCTGGGGCTGAGCTTGCTCGGCGGATTCGCCTTGCCCTTCGCCTTGCCGGACGATCGCGCCTTGCGCCGGGTCGGCGGCACGCTGCTGCTCAGCGGCCTGGCGATCACCGTGCCGTTCCTGATCCACAACGCCACGACGTCCGGCCGCGACTGGAACCGTCTCGAGCACACGGTAAACGAGCAGCTCCTTCAGTGGGGACGAGAGCGCGACGCGCACACGCTTCACGAGGTGACGCATCTCCGGCGCGCAGAGCACAGCCTCGGGCTCGCGTTCGGGGCGCTGCTCGAGCAGGCACCCGAGCTCCACGTTCACCTCGACGAGCCGAACGCTGCGGCGCGCATCGCCTTGCATTACGCAGACCGAGAGGTGCCGGCCTCGGCGAGGGAGCTGCTCGAAGCGGCACGTGCGGACTACCTCGAAGCGCTCACGATGCAGCCAGACAACGCGAAGACGCACCGCCGCTTCTTCGGTCTCCTCCGGCTGCTGGGTGCACCGGCCGAGGAGCAGATCTCGCATCTCGATGCCGTGATTCGACTGGAGCCGAATGCGCCGGATCGGGACAGGCTAGAGGCCGAGGTGAAGCGCCTCCGCCGGAGCCAGGGCCAATGAAGGCCTTTCGTCCCGTTGCCCTGCTCCTCGCCATCGTGACCGGCGGCTTCACACTTGCCGCGCTCACCGTGAATGCCGAAGCGGCTCGCGAACTCCTACCGGCCTGGCGCAGCGTGCGCGATACTCCCCTCGTCGCCTGGATCGTGTCCCTGGGAATCGCCGCCACGGTCTTGCTGCCGCGGGCGCGCGCTCGGGTCTGGCGAGGAGCCGCGATCCTGACGGAGAGGCGGCGAGGAGCGGCGCGGCATCTGTGGATCCCGGTGGCGCTGATCTTCTTCGCCGCGATGGTCGGGCTTCGCTCACAGCGCTACGACCTGGGCGATGCCTCGGTGTTGATCGAGGACGTGCCTTACGACGTGCACGTCTACGGGCAGAACGTCTGGCCCGACGAGGTGCTCGCGAGGCTGTCGCGCTCTTTGTTCTACCGGATCGCGCACCAGTTGCTCGGCGTCGACGTCGTCCTGGCGTTCGCGATCTCGAGTGCGCTCTGGGGGCTCGCCTACGCTTGGGTGCTGATCGGGATCGGACGGACGCTGTTCCCGAATCGCCCTCGGGCGCGGAGTGTCCCGCTCTTGCTCGGCCTTTCGATCGGCAACGTGCAGCTCTTCTTCGGGTACATCGAGGTCTACTCCGGGGTCACGGTCTGCCTGCTGCTCTACGCTTGGCAATCGTACCGCTACCTCGCAGGATTCACATCGATCGTGCTGCCCGCATTGGCTCTCGCCCTCGGCATCGGGTTCTACGCGCCGGCCGGTGCGGCCTTGCCCAGCCTGCTCCTCCTGTGCTTCTGCTCGTCGGGCGGCGCGCTGAAGCGTCCGGGGCGGAACATCGGCCTGGCGATGGTGACGGGACTCTCGGTCATCGGCGCGGTCGCGGCGCTGTACTTCGTCGTCTTTCGCTACCCGCTCGATCACGTCGCCCGCAGCCACGGCTTCGGACGGTGGACGTTCCTGGTCGAGCGTGACGATCCCGACTTCTGGTACCGAACCTTCGACTGGGCGCACATCCGCGACTTCGTGCTGCTGACATTGCGCTTCGGCGGCGCGGTGCTCTTCTTGTGGATCGCGTCCTGGATCGCACGGCCTGCGCTCGGCTCATCGGCGAGGGGCCGATTCGAGCTGACGCTCACGGCCGGCCTGGGGCTCTTCTGCTTCCTCGTCCACCCGGACCTCGGGGTCGAGCGCGACTGGGACCTCCTGTCCTTCGGCAACCTCGGCGTCCTGCTGCTCGCCGCTCGGTGGCTGCCCGAGGTAGTGGCCAGAGATGACGCGGTGGAGCGGACGGCGTCGGGGTTCGTGGCGGTGGGAATGTTGATGACGAGCGCCTTCGTGCTCACGAATACGATGCACGAGGGCGGCGATCCCCATCTCCTCGCGGACAAGGATCGTCCTTGGATCCGCGAGTGGGGCATCGGCAATCACCGCGCCCGGACCATGCACGAGTTCGCGCACCTCGCGGCGGCCGAGCGTCATGTGCTCCTCGCGATGGAGGCGATCGCCGCGAGCCGGGACGACGTCGACGTGGACGATCTCCAAAGCAGCGCCGTGCGCTTGCGGCTCCTGACGCTCTATCGCAATGAAGCTCTACCGTCCGATGCCGAGGAGGAGCTCGCCCGTGCGGATGCCGACTACCGGGAAGCGGTTCGCGAGAACCCCGCCAACCTGAGGACGCTGTACCGTTGGCTCGATGTGATGCGGATCCTGAAGCGTCCGCGGGAGGAGCTGCGATCCGTGCTCGATCGCTTGCTTCGCGTGGAGACGGATCCCGTCAAGCGAAGCGAGCTCGAGGCGCTAGGCCGCTAGTGTCAGAGGCGATCGAGGTCCTCGACACGGTAAGGCAGCAGCCGCGCGTCGGGGAACCTTCGGCGCAGCGGGTCTTGCCAGTCGCCTTCGCGCTTCTCGAGGCCAGCGTTGGTCAACCAGTCGGCGAGGTCGACGAGCATCTCTCGAGACGGGGTGGTGTGGAAGGGAATGACGATGACGGTTCCGCGACTGCCGAGGCTGCTCGGGACGATACCACTTCCGCCGCTCGGTAGGAGCGCGGAGGCGTTCGGCTCGAGTGCGGGGAGAGGCTCACCAGATGTCGGCGTGACGAGCTCGACTCGGCCATCGGACATCCGGTGGTAGACCGCCACTTGCCCGGACCGGATCAAGGCGACGCGTACGAACACACCAAACTCGTAGTCGACGGGCACTTCTTCGCCGTCGCTAGTGACGACCTTCTCGACTTCGGGTCGAGCACTCATCCGTCTCTGGGTCAGGCGTAGCTCTTCGAACGTGCCGTCCGCGGGCGCGCCGAGCAGCCAGTCGTAGAGCAGGTATCCCCACAGAGAGAGCATCACGACGCTGCCGACGAGAATGACGGGGAAGCGATGACGGCTCGGTGCTCGCAGACGAGCGGGCTCGGGCATGGATACCACGACGGGCATCATCGGGTAGCTTCCTCCGGTCTTGCTGGTGGCTATCGGCCTGGGCCGGATGGGTGGCGCCTTCTTGAGCGCCGCATCGAAGAGGAGCTCGGTGATGCGCTCCTCCCGCTCGAGGAGCTTGCGATAGGTCTTCCGGCAGGTCGCGCAGCTCGCCAGATGCTGCTCGACCTCGACGCATTCGGCGTCGAGCAGGTCGCCATCGAGGAACTGGAACAGCAAGCCGGTCTCGACGTGACCTTCGGTCGTCGCATTCATGATCGATCGTCCCCGGATAGAGGGTCGGACGCTCGCATCAATGCGTCTGCGATCGCATCGATCGTGACTTGTCGGCTGCGGGCCAGCTCGCGGGCGGTCTTGCCGCTGAGGGCACGCTCGAGAAGTAAGTCCCGGTCGCTCTCGTCGGCAAGGCGGATCGAATTGGCCAGCGTCTGACGCCCGATGGGATCCTCCCCTTCGACGCGCCGCTCCGCCAACAATCGAAACAGTGTGGTGCGATAGAAGCTCGCGAACCAGTTGGGCGGATCGCCGCGCCGCAGCGCGATGAGCAGGTTGAGCTGAAGCTCTTCGTGCAGGGCGATCCGATCGTCTTCCTCGGTCAGCCCGGCGATCCCGCACTCGGCCTCGAAGAGCGGCTCATAGTAACGAAGCAGCTCCTGAGCGGCCGCGAGGTTTCCCTTGCGCCACCTTCGGGCCAATAAGATATCCCGCGCTCGAGAGTCGCCTTCTCGCTTCCAGCGCTCCTCGAGTCGAGGGTTCGACCAATCGCGGTAGTGAAGGGGATCCGCCATGTCCCTTCCTGATGATCCGCGCCTTACCCCTCCCAGTGGGGACGGCACCCTGCAGACTTGACAAGGAGCGTACGAGTCGTTCTCACGCCCGTCAAGGGGCGAGCTCACTGGAGTGACCAAGCCGAGCGAGCCGGTG
>JAVJTD010000329.1:0-9113 GCA_040219065.1 Planctomycetota bacterium | reverse complement strand
GATTCGGCTGACGCGAGTCGGGCAGGCCGTCGCCATCGTCGTCGACGAGCGTCGAGAGGCCGAAGGAGGTCAGGCCGAAGGGACGCTGATAGTTGCCGTCCGAGGTGGCCGGGTCGCGCAGGTCGATGCCGGCGAGCTCGACGCCCAAGGCATTCGTGCCATCGGCCGTGATCTCGACGAGCACCGCCTCGATCAGCACCTGAGGACGCCTCTGGTCGAGGGTCTCGATCACCTCGCGCAGCTCGGCGTACTTGGTCTTCGACGCCGAGATGAGAAGGCTGTTGGTGAACTGGTCGGGGACGATGAAGACCTGTTGCTCTTGCACGATGGTCGGCTGTCCGCCGGCGAGGCCACCACCGCCGGCTCGTCGGCCGGACTGGCGCAAGAGGTCCTGGCGGCCCTGGATCAGCTCATTGAGCGTCTGGGCAAGGTCCGAGGCCCGCGAGTTCTTGAGCTGGTAGATGTGGGTGAAGCCCTCGCTCAGGTCGATCTCACGGTCGAGCTGATTGATCAGGTCCTTCACCCGCTCATTCGCTTCACCCGTTCCGTACAGGATCAGGCTGTTGGTGCGCGCGTCGGGGATGACGCGGGTCTCGATCGGCTCGATGACCTGACCCTGAGCGTTCTGCTGCTGCTGAGGCGCTCGCGCACCGAATCCGCCCGATCGCTGGTCGAGTAGCTCGGAGAGGATCGGCTCGATCTCCTCGGCGACCGCGTTCTCCAGCTCGACGATCTCGAACTCGGCGACCTGGGACTGGGGCTTGACGTCCATCCAGCTCAGGAGGCGCGCCATCGCCCAGACCGCCGGCGCCAAGGCCGTGATCACCAGGGAGTTCGAGTTGTCGATGGGAGTGATGCTCTCCGTGTTCTGATTGGTGAAGTACTGACGGAGGGAGGTGAAGGTCTGGCGAGCGTCGATGTTCTGGAGAGGGATCGACGCCGTGATGATCTCTCCGACCTTGTCGGCGTAAGCATCGAGCTCCTCGTACTGGACGACGGGCGCGCGATTCGTCAGCTCGCCGCGCTGCACCGTTCGAATGTTCTTGATCCGGATGACCTCGATCTCGCTCGACCCGACGGGCAGGCAGGCGAGGTCGTTGAGGATCATGATGACCTGGAAGAACTCGTAGAACTTCGCCTTGGGAACCGTCTTGGTTCCCACGAGCTTGACGGTCTTGCCGGCGATCTCCGGCTCGTCGTAGACGAAGACGCGCCCAGTGACTTCGTTGCAGAGCTGAACGAACTGGTCGAGCGGGTAGCCCGCGTCCGCGCTCAGGTTGAAGATGATCGTATCGCCCACTTCGTCGATCGGGGGCTGATCCGGTTGGCCCAGCGCCGGGCTCGCCAGTCCCAGCACGCTTCCGAGCGTCACGGCGAGCCAACAGCTCTTGCGTATCAAGCTTCCCTCCATCCTGGCACCACTCCGGGTTGCATTGCCATCTCCCGGAAAATGAGCCGCCTCCATACGGTTGCCAAGGCCGATTCAGCCTCTCGGGATCCCACTCTGGGGGCCGAAGGGCCGACATTGTAGCGTCGCCCTCAGGACCTCAAAACACGAAACCCGAATGCTCCAAGTCTCTTGGATTCGATCCGGATAGGGCGTTCCAGAACGAGAGACGCGGGCCTTAGAGGAGCCACTTGTCAGATTATTCCACCGGTCTTTTCCCAGGTGAGATTCGTGGATCGGTACTCGTGTGGCTCGGGGAAGGTCGTTGGAGGATCAGATGGTCGCCGCTCCACTCGAGCACCCAGCCACCCTCACCGTTGCATCCCGCCTTGCCATTGCCTACGGTTCGCACTTCACGTGAGGATCAACCCCGGAAAGGTGTCGTCAACATGCGGACGCATGCGCAGTCGGAGCGGGCTTTCGAGGAGGCCAAGCGGTTCCTGGTCGGCGGGGTCAACTCGCCAGTGCGCGCTTACGGCGCGGTCGGCGGCACGCCGCCGGTGATCGCCCGGGGCGAAGGCTGCCGGCTGGTCGATGTCGATGGCAACGTGTACATCGACTACGTCGGCTCCTGGGGGCCGCTCATCGTGGGCCATCGACATCCGAAGGTCGTCGCCGCGCTGAAGTCGGTCATCGACGAAGTCGGCGTCAGCTTCGGTGCGCCCACCGAGCTCGAGACGATCCTCGCCAGGAAGGTCCTCGAAGCGGTTCCGTCCATTCAGCGCCTGCGCTTCGTCAACTCCGGGACCGAGGCCTGCATGAGCGCCATCCGGCTCGCCAGGGCCGCCACCGGCCGAGACGTCCTGGTGAAGTTCGAGGGCTGCTACCACGGTCACTCCGACAGCTTGCTCGTCGAAGCGGGCTCGGGAGCTGCGACGTTCGGCCATCCCAACAGCCCGGGTGTCCCCGAAGCGGTCACCTCGCTGACCGCGGTCTTGCCCTTCAACGACTTGGATCGTGTTCGCGCGTTCGGGGAAGAGCAAGGTCACCGGGTCGCGGCGATCCTCGTTGAGCCGGTCGCCGGGAACATGGGCCTGGTGCCGCCCGAGCCGGGCTTCCTCGAAGGGTTGAAGGAGTGCTGCCAGAAGTGGGGCGCTCTGTTGATCTTCGACGAGGTGATGACGGGCTTCCGGGTCGCGCGCGGTGGCGCCCAGGCGCACTACGGTATCGAGCCGGATCTCACCGTGCTCGGGAAGGTGGTCGGTGGCGGGCTACCCGTCGCTGCGTACGGCGGTAGGCGAGAGCTGATGGATCAGGTCGCGCCGGCGGGACCCGTCTACCAAGCCGGAACGCTCTCGGGAAACCCTCTCGGAATGGCGGCGGGTGCCGCGACGCTCGACCTCATCGCAGAGCCGGGCTTCTTCGAGCGGCTGACGGCGCTCGGGGAGCGACTGACCTACGGGCTGCGGCGAGCCGCTTCGGAGGCGAAGGTCCCGATGCAGGTGCATCAGGTGGGGGGGATGGTTGGCCTCTTCTTCCGTGACGAGCCGGTGCGCTCGTTCCGGGACGCGGCCGACACCGACGACCTCGCCTTCCGCTCCTTCTTTGCGGGCATGCTCGAGAGAGGCATCTACCTGCCGCCATCTCGCTTCGAGGCGTTCTTCCTCTCTTCGGCGCATGAAGAGAAGGACATCGATGAGACCATCGCGGCCGCGGCCGAGGCGCTCGGCGTAAGTTAGCCGGGATCTGAAACTGCGTCCGAGTCGGTGGGAGTGCCCGAGTCGAGCGAGCCAACGAGTGAGTCTGCCGGTAAGACCTCGCACGAGCGAGCACGAGCCGGGGACAAAACTGGGCCGACGGGAGAGTGTCCTCCGAG
This sequence comes from Planctomycetota bacterium, assembly GCA_040219065.1. GTDB lineage: Bacteria > Planctomycetota > OFTM77 > OFTM77 > OFTM77 > OFTM77. Next base: position 5,850 of record JAVJTD010000329.1, on the reverse strand, counting down.
TGTCCCCTTGCTCGGCGCCTCTCGGCTCAAGCGTCAGCGGCGTCGAGAAGGCAGTGGACCGCTCGGTGACCTCTCCCCGTTTCGGTCGCGCGGGCTCTGATTTCAACACATCGAAGCCGCGGCCGAGGCGCTCGGCGAGCGCAAGTCGGGCTGAGGCTTGGAGGAACGCAAGACCGCCGAGTCGGTCGGGACTCGGCGGCTGAGGAGTGGGTCAGGAGATGGAAGGCGGCTCGGTGGAAGGCCGGGAGGGCGGCGAGCCTTCGGATCCGGTGTCCCGAACCGAGCCGTTGTTCCTCGCCTGCTCGGCGGCTTCGGTCGAGGCGTGGATCTTCTCTTTCATCAAGCGCCCGGCCTTGAAGTGGACGACTTTCTTGGCGGGGACTTGAACGCTCTCGCCGGTGCGCGGGTTGCGCGCCTTGCGGGCGGCGCGATCCTTCAGCTCGAAGACACCGAATTCTCTGAACTCCAAGCGGTTGCCCTTACCAAGCTCGTCGATGATCTCGTCGATGAAGGCTTGGATGATGTTCTTGGTCACGATCTTCTTCTGCCCGGACTTCTCCGAGATCCGGTAGATGAGCTCCTTTTTCGTGATCGTAGCCATCGTGTTCTCCAGGGTGGGCGACGGGCGGCTGGCCCGTCCGATCCGCCTCGTGTTGATCGGATCTGCTGTCGTGCGGCGGATGTCGTCAGAGGCGAAGCCAGGGGAAGTGTCCGCGACGCCAGCGGCGAGGCGAACTGCATTAACTACCTAATTAACAAAACATTATAGAGCAGCTCGTCCAGAGTCAAAGGTTTCCCTCGACCCCGAATCCGGCGCCCGATTCCTCAGATCTTCGGCTCGAAGCTCGCGATCCTCGGTGCGGACCGAGTGGATCTCCAAGACCCCCTCAGGCACACCTCAGGCTTCGACCTTTCCGGGTTTAGAGCTTAAGCCGAAATGATGCCAGGGTTTACACGGCGAGAGGGCGCCGACGGCCAGCGATGGCCTCAGGACCCCGAAAACCTCGGTGGTATCGGCATTTCTCGGGGGGCGACGGTGGTGCGCGGCGAGGACTGGACGCTCACAACTCGAAGCGCCCCAGGCAAAAAAAGCGCTCTGGGATCCATGGGACGTCTCTCCTGGCGAGTCGCGCAGAGGAGTGCCGGGGTCGAGCGAGCCAGAGACCCATGTCTCTCGGTGAGGGCATTCACGAGCGCGCTGGGGCCTGGGGGGACCGTTGCGGTGGAAAGCGCACTCCGAGCAGCCCCTTGCTCGGCACCTCTTGGCTCGATCGGTGGCGGCATCGATGAAGTGGCTCCCAGCTCAGGAGCCGCTCTCCGTTTCGGTCGCGCGGGCTCTGGTTTGGCGGTCGCGCGGGCCTTGATCTCGGCTCAGTCGTCGGATTCGCGGCGGCTGATGATCCCCATGATGTCCTTCGAGGTCTCCGCGCGGACGAGCTCTTCGCGGAGGTCGGACTGGTTCAGCAGGCGAGCGATTCCGGCGAGCGTCTGGATGTGCTTGCGGAATCGGTCTTTGGGGATGACGAGGAGGATGATCAGCTTGGCGGGCTGGCCATCGATGCTCTCGAACGGCACACCGTCGCGGGACGTCGCGAACACGGCGACGATATCATCGACACACGTCACCTGACCGTGCGGGATCGCAACGCCGTGCTCCATGCCCGTGCTCATCGACTTCTCGCGATCGACGAGAGCAGTGAGGACCGTATCCCGATGCTCGGACTCGACCTTACCCTTCTCCACCATCCAATCGACCAATCGCTGGATGCAGTCCCATTTGTCCTCGCACTTCAGATCGACGAGGATCATCTCCTCCTTGATGAGATCAATGAGTCTCACTAGGGACGCTCCCGTGGTTCGGCGCTCAGGGGTCTGGGGTGGGGATTCCGGCACTGGCGCCCGGCGTGACGCGTAGCTCGCGGTCCGCGAAGGGGACGCGGGGGCGGTCCGGGCGAAAGGCGCGAATTATAGCCAGCCGGTAAATAGCTGTCTATCGCGCTGTGGAGCCCGGGGCGACTCGCCGCGTTTCGAATCACCCGCTGAGCGGCTTTCACGTAACGCCAGCAGAGTGTAGAGTCGATCGGGACGGTCCGGGTCCGATCGGTCGATACGCTGACGAAATCGAGTGGCCCCGTCCGCGTGCAGGTCCGGGAGCGGGTGCCTCGGACTCGATCTTCGAAGTCCCACCGGCCCTGAGTGATGATTGCCGTCTTCTACTTCCTCTCCGGTGCGACGGCACTCCTCTACCAGCTAGCCTGGACCCGGCGTCTGGTGCTCGCCGTGGGCAACACACACCTCTCGGTCACCGCGCTGCTGTTCAGCTTCATGCTGGGCTTGGGCCTGGGAGCGATCTGGGCGGGGCGCCATCTGCGCCGAGGGCAAGATGCCCGGGCTCTGTACGCCGGAGCGGAGTTGGCGCTTGCCGGGTTGGCGGCGCTCTTTCCCATCGGGGCCAGCGCACTCGAGAGTGGCCTGGCGACCTTGCCCGGTGCCTGGGGCTCGGGCGCTTGGCTGCGCTTCGCGGCAGCGGCGCTCCTTCTCCTGCCGCCTTGCTTCTGCATGGGGATCACCTTCCCGGCCGTCTGTGTCCTCGGCGTGCGAAAGCGAGAGCATGCGGGAAAGACCATCGCCTGGCTGAACGGCGTCAACATCGCCGGGGCCGCGTCCGGGGCGGCTCTGACCGGATTCTGGCTGATCCCCGAGCTGGGGATCCGGGCGACGGTGTGGGGTGCCGCAGGCGTCAACGCGCTGCTGGGGCTGTGCGCCTGGAAGCTTCTTCGCTCGGCCCGTGAAGGGGAGCCGTTGCGCGGGCGCTCCGAAGAAGCTCCGTCGAGCGCGCCTCTGGTGGGGTGGATGGTGGTCTTGCTCTCGAGCGCTGTCGTCCTCGGGCTCGAGGTGCTCTGGACTCGGATGCTCGTCTTCTATCTCAAAGGCTTCACCTACACCTTCACCGCGATCCTGGTGGTCTTCCTCGTCGGGCTCAGCTTGGGCAGCTTGTTGATCGCGCCCTGGCTGGGACGGTGGATTCGTGGCCAGTCGGCCTTCGGTTGGGCCGCGCTCGCGTCCGCGGCCGCCGTCGCGTGGTCGGTCGACGGACTCGTCCACGGCGGCGACCGTCTCGAAACGCTCTTCCGAGAGCTGCGGGCCGCGGGCGAGTCGGGTCAGGCGCGATACTTGTTCGAGGCGACGGTGCGGACGCTGGGTGTGCCGGTCGTGTTGCTCGGCAGCTTGTTCCCGCTCGCGCTGAATGCCTGGCTCGGCACCGGCCCGGTCGGCCAAGGCGGCGCCCGGCTCTTCTTCGCCTCGTGTCTGGGCTCCGCGCTCGGCTCCTGCCTCGCCGGGCTGGTGATCGTACCGACTCTCGGCATGGTCCGCGGCGTCTGGCTGATGGTGTTCCTCCTCGCCGGGCTGGGCGCGCTCGCGAGCCTCGTGTTGGCTCGCGGAGCGATGCGACGGCTCGCCGGAGCCGCGGTGCTGATCGGCGCGTCGGTCATCATCGTGCCGAGGCTGGACTGGAGCCCGGCGCCGTTCGTGACGGGGACACCGGTCCTCAGCGATCGGCAAGGGCGCTTCGAGCTGCTCGACTACCGAGAGGGCACGGCCTGCGCCGTCTCGGTGCTGGAGGACCGGGCGACGGGACGGCGCTTGCTCTACACCGACGAGTTCATGGCGGCGGCGACCGGCGAGGGGTATCGCTACATGCGGCTCCAGGGGCACCTGCCCGTGCTCCTTGCCGAGGACCCACGGCGCGCGCTGCTCATCTGCTTCGGGACGGGCACCACGGCGGGGTCGCTGCTCGTCCACGATCGGCTCGAGCGGCTCGATGTCGTCGAGATCTCGAAGGAGGTGCTCGAGGTCGCGCCGTACTTCGAGAAGGCCAATCGCGGCGTGTTGTCCGGGCTGGCGCCGTTCGACGTGCGCGCTCATGTCCAGGACGGCCGCCAGTTCCTCCTCGCGAGCAACGCCCGCTTCGATGTGATCACTCTCGAGCCGCTGCTGCCGTTCACGCCCGCGGCCGTGCACTTCTACACGCGCGAGTTCTATGAGCTGTGTCGCGCGCGGCTGACCGACGGCGGTGTCCTCTGCCACTGGATCCCGATCCACGCGATCGAGCCCGAGGCGTATCGAACGCTGCTCCGAACGTTCACCGAGGTCTTCCCCGACGGCGGCGTCTGGCTCTTCGAGAACAGCAGCCTGCTCATCGGCACGCTGCAACCCCTCGCGCTCGACCCCGAGCGACTCACCGAGCGCATGAAGCCGAGCGGTGTCTCCGAAGACCTGCGGCGAGCGCTGACACCGACCGTCTCGCAGGTGCTCGGAGGGTTCGTCACCGATAACCGTACGCTGAAGAAGGAGCTCGAGGGCGCGAGCGTGATGTCGGACGACCTGACGAGCGTCGAGTACGGGATGTGGTGGCCCGGGCGCGAGTCGTATGGCTATCACGCCGACAATGCCGCGCTGTTGGCGAAGGTCGCTGAAGCCGCTTCTCTGCCGATGATCGGCGTGGCGAGTGAGGAGGCGAAGGGATCGCGGCAGGCGCGGCTCTGGTGTCTCGAGGCGGCGGGCCTGCGGGCCGCGCGTTACGCCGGTCGTCCAGCAAAGGACCCCGGGCCGGTGCTCGAGAGGGCGGTGAAGGCGGCACCGAGCGATCCGTGGCCGCTGCACGCCCTCGAGGAGCATCGTTTCGAGGAGCTGTATACGCTCGGCGTGGCGCGCTCGAAGATCGATCCGGCGGGCGCGGCCGACCTCTTGGGACGTGCGTTGATGCTGAAGCCGGATCACCCCGAAGCGCGGCTGTGGCTCGCCGAAGTGCAGCGCTCTCGCGGGGACGAGCGAAACGCGCGGAAGATCCTCGCAGCCGGCCAACAGCGGTTCGAGGCGTGGGTGGAGTGGTCGTCGACGCAGAAGTTCCTGCGCGAGCATGAAGCGCTCGCGGCGATCTTCGAGGATCCATCGGAGCCTTCAGAAGAAAGGAAGGCTCCGACGACGTTGCCCGAATGGCTCGAGGCCTGGAGCCGCGGCGAGGTAACCCTCGTGGACCTGCCTCCGGATGGAGAGGCGGGGCTGATCGCGATCCTCGGCAACAACGAAGGGGATCTGGATGATCGGCGTCTGGCGCTGTTCGCGCTGCGCGAGAGCGCGGCGGCGGGTGGCCTGCCGAGTATCCTCGCGCTGGAGCCGGACCTCGAAGGGCAGTCACTCGAGGTCGCCTGGCGCATCATCGGTCAGGTCGACGCGGAGCGCTTGAAGGTGATTCTCGACTCGGCGCTTGCCGGTGATTCCCTCGAGCGCAAGAATCGGGCGGTCTCGCTGATCGGGTCGCTCTCGATTCGATCGTACGTCCCGAAGCTGATCGACCTCTTGGAATCGGAGGACGAGGCTACGCGGACTGCGGCGATCGTCGCCTTGTTCCAGATCACCGAGCAGCAGCTCGACTACGACTTCCAATCGCCCGCGGACGAGCGTCGCGCGGCGGCCGATCGCTGGCGAGACTGGTGGCGAGAGAATGCCGAGCCGGACCCTTCTGACGGAGAGAACGATGAAGATCGTGGTGGGAAGTGATCACGCGGGCTTCGGGGTGAAGAACGACATCGTCACTCACCTGAAGAAGGCCGGGCACGACGTCGAGGACATCGGCACGCACTCGACCGAGTCGGTCGACTACCCCGACTTCGGCTGGGCCGTGGCGCGCACCGTCGCTGAAGGCGGTGCCGAGCGTGGCATCCTCGTCTGTGGAACGGGCATCGGCGTCAGCATGACGGCCAACAAGATGCCCGGCATCCGCGCTGCCCTCTGCCACGACGAGTACACGGCCAGGCTGAGCCGCCAGCACAACGACGCGAACGTCCT
>JAVJTD010000322.1:0-23910 GCA_040219065.1 Planctomycetota bacterium | reverse complement strand
CCCAGTGGTTTCAGATCAGCAGCGCTTCGATCGCCGAGACGGTCTCTCCGAGGCCTCCTCGCAGGACGGCGTCGGCGGCGTGGTCGAGGGGTGTCTCGTCGCGGTTCAGGATGACCAGGCGCGAGCCCGCCCTCTTGGCGGTCACTGGTAAGCCGGCGGCGGGATAGACGACGAGGGACGAGCCCATCACGATGAAGAGGTCGGACCGGTCGGCCCAGCGTTGGGCCTCCATCAGGACGTCGGTCGGGAGCGCTTGGCCGAACGAGATGGTGGCGTGCTTCAACGGGCCGCGGCACTCGGGGCAATCCGGCGCGATTCGCCTCTCGAGGTAGACCGTCACCCACTCGTCGGCCGCGAAGCGCGCCTCACACTGCAGGCAGCTCACGAACCGCGCGGTGCCGTGCAGCTCGAGGACATGCTTCGAGCCCGCCTCCTGATGCAGGCCATCGATGTTCTGGGTGATGACGCCGCGAATCCGGCCGATCTGCTCCCAGCGCGCCACTGCCTGATGGGCCGGGTTCGGCCGTGCGATGTGAAACTCCCGATGCGCTTCCGATTTCTGCCGCCAGTACTCGTTGCGAGCGTCTTGGCTCCGCACGAAGTCATCGAAGTAGACGGGATCGTTCTTGGCCCAGACGCCACCCGGCGAGCGAAAGTCGGGAATGCCGCTCTCGGTGCTCATACCGGCGCCCGTGAAGACGACGGCCCGCTCGGCCTGGCGCAGCCAGTCGGCGACGCGTTCGATGTCGGTCATGATCTCCGGTCCTCGAGAATGTGCCACGAGCTTAGCGTCTGCCTCGGAGCGCGCAAAGCGCTCGAGATGGAGACTCTGTGCTCGTCTGAGCTCTCGAGCTCCTGGGGATTCTTCAGGTTACTGAGCCGCCTTGGGCCGCCCCGGCTCAATTTGCATGCCGCGTTGTGCCGAGAAGACGAGCACGTCGGCGTGGCCTCGGAGGTCGCGGCCGCGACCACGACACCCCGGGGGAAGTCATGAGACTCACGAGCCTTTCGGCCTGGACCGCTTTGACCTGTATCGCCTTCACGAGCTGTGCGAGCCCGTACGTCCTGAAGATGCCGGCGACCAAGCAGCCCATCGAGGACAATGTCGTCTCGAGCCGACTCGAAGACAAGCAGTACGATCGACTGATCGTCATCCCGCCGTCGGGGACCGCGCGCGGTCAGTTCGACGCCTTGATCGCGCTCTTCGAGAAGGAGTTCCTTCGCAGCGAGCTCACCGTCGTCAGCAGCTCGATCACGGGCCGGGTGGTCTACGAGAACACGCAGGACTCGGAGAGCCGCCGGGTCGAAGGCGCGCAAGGGCTGTCCGATACCGAGCGCGCGCTGGTGATGGCCAAGGAGACCGGAGCCGACGGCATCCTCCAGATCGGTCAGTGGGATTGGTCTGACACCGAGGTCGCGACGCGCTTCTTCGTGCTCCAGCACGGGACGACCCAGTTCCAAGAGACCGACGCGCAAACGTTCAACAACGCGCTTCCGACCGAGCGCTACTCCTTCAGCTCTCCCTCGCTGCACTTCGTCGGCAAGCTCCTCGATATCGAGGACGGCCAGGTCGTCGCGACGTTCGATATGACGTATCCGGCGAACTGGTGCCTGCCGAACGACTACTCGACCCAGCTCTTTCGCAACGAGTACGGCGGCCTGACTCGAACCAACGAGAGCTTCACCTACAGCGGTGGCACTTGGCTGCCACAAGTCCAAGAAGTCTCCGTGCCCAGTCGAGTCATCCAACGCGTCGCTCAGATCGTGACGACACCGAATCTGACTGCTTCACCGCAGGCCTCACCCTCACACTGATCGCACTCGAGCCGCGGCCTTGCCGGACCGCGGCTCTTGGGACTCTCGAGGGCGTGACCACTCAGCGCCAATCACTCGCCATCACGAATGCGCCAAAGAGCGCCGGGTCCGTGTCCTGATGACGAAGCTTCACGCGGAGTCCGACTCCGCGCGAAGCTCCTCCTCGAGGCGGTCGATCATGTCCAGCAGATCGCCGAATCGGTGCCCTTTGTCGGTGAAGTGATACTCGACCCGCGGCGGGATCTCCGGGAAGGCGTGGCGCTCGAGGACCCCCAGCCGGGTCAGCTTTCGAAGCCGCTCCTGGAGCACCTTCGGCGAGATGCCTTGGCAATGCCGCTCGAGCGCACCGGGTCTTCGGATGCCCTCCCGCACGGCCTCCAGAATGGCGAACGACCACTTGCAGCCCAAGATCGACTGGACGATCTGACGAGCATCGGGCGAGGTGCTCGCATGAAAATCCGAATCATCGGGCATCGCCAAGAGGAGCGCTCCTCTGCAAGACTGACCAATCGGTGGGGACCCCACTCCGAAGTGGCCGGTTGCCCACCCTCAGCTCACGTGTCACCTCGGGATCTGCGAAATCATTCCCATGACCCGAGGAGTCATCCAATGAAAACGACCGCCCGATTCTATCACGCCGGTTGCCCCGTCTGTGTCAGTGCCGAGGAGAACATGGCTCGAAGCCTCGATCCGGAGCGATACGAGGTCGAGAGCATTCACCTGGGAGAAGACAATGCGAGGCTCGGTGAGGCCAAGGCCGCCGGAGTGAAGTCGGTGCCTGCCTTGGTCCTCAATGACCAGGTCTTCCACATCAACTTCGGCGCCAGCCTGAGCGACCTCGAGTAGGCGCCGCGGCCCTCTGAGCTCGATCGTGTCGAAGCGACGCGGTCGAGCTCGCCTTCTTGCGAAAGGCAGGTCTTGGCGATCTCGTCGTCTACCGAGGCTTCGAGAATGGCGTGGCCGCTCCGACTCGATGCACCTCAAGTCGGGGCACGAATTCGGACGAGACGCCCTTGGGCATGAGTGGTGGAATCTCCTGTCGCCCCATCCAAAGGGTGCGAGATCCGGCTCGCCGCTCTCCGACTGGCGAGCCTTCGTGAATCGGAGGCTTCGACCCGTGCGACTCTCGACCACCGTTCTCGGCTGCACCTTGTTGGCTCTCGCCGCTTGCGAAAAGAGCTCCTCAAAGGATCCTTCGAAGGAGACGGCGCCTCCTCCGCTACGGCTCGAGCTCGTCGCGAGCAACCTCGCCATGCCCGTGGAGCTCGCCGTGCCGCCCGGCGACACGCAGCGCCTCTTCATCGCGGAGAAGGGCGGCACGATCGCCATCCTCGAGAACGGTGCCTTGATTCCCGTCCCGTTCCTCGACATCAGCGGGCTGGTCTCGGGAGGCAGCGAGCAGGGTCTCCTCGGCCTCACCTTCGACCCGGACTATGCGAGCAACGGGCGGTTCTACGTCTACTACACCGACGGGCTGGGGGACTCGGTGCTCGCCCGGTACCTGGTCTCGGCTGCCGATCCCAACCTGGCCGAGCCGGCGGCGGACGAGATCCTGCTCGTCGTGGATCAGCCGGAGCCCAATCACAACGGCGGGCGCTTGGCGTTCGGTCCCGATGGCTACCTCTACGTCGGTCTGGGTGACGGCGGCGGCGCGGGCGATCCGACCGGAACCGGTCAGGACACGACCGACCTCCTGGGATCCTTGCTGCGCCTCGACGTGAGCGGCGCGAGCGGCTACGCGATCCCGCCGGACAACCCGTTCGCCGGCGACGCGGTCAACCGACAAGAGGTCTTCAGCTACGGCTTGCGCAATCCGTGGCGGTTCTCGTTCGACCGATCCACGGGCGACCTGTACATCGGTGATGTCGGCCAGAGGGAGCGTGAGGAGATCGACCTCGCCCTGGTGAGCCGAGGCGCCGGCAGCGGCTTCAACTTCGGCTGGAACATCACCGAGGGCTTCACCTGCTACGAGCCGCCGAGCGGCTGCGACGCGGCGGGTCTCGTCTTGCCGGTCCTCGACTACGACCATTCGGACGGCTGCAGCGTCACGGGAGGCTTCGTCTACCGAGGCTCCGCGCTCCCCTCTGAGTTCCAGGGCGTCTACTTCTACGGCGACTACTGCGAGGGCTGGATCCGGAGCTTCCGCTTCGACGGCACGGCCGCGACCGAGCTGACCGAGTGGGCCAGCCTCGGCCCGGGTGAGCCGATCACGAGCTTCGGCGAAGACGACGCGGGTGAGCTGTACGTCTTGACGGCGGCCGGCAACGTGTATCGCCTGATGGAGAACGTGATTCCGCCGCAGTGACGGTCCACGTCGAGAGGTCGTCTCCGGTTTGCCGATGCGGAGCTCCACCTCCGCTCTCGAGGTGACGGGCGAGTTTTCGGAAAGAAATCGCTACCCTCGAGTCCTCCTACGGCGCCGGGCCCAAGGATCCCGTTGCCATCGATCCCATCATCAGGAGGACCGGCATGTTCACTTCTGCGACCCTGCTCGCGATCGCTTCCGTCGTCACTCTCGGAGGGGCGGCCAATTCGGATGACTGGCCGCAATGGCGCGGACCGGACGGCAATGGAGTGAGCGGGGCGACGAACCTCCCGACGGAATGGGGTCCCGAGAAGAACGTCGTCTGGAAGACCGCGCTCCCGGGCTGGAGCGGTGCCACGCCGATCATCACCGGGGATCACATCTTCCTGACCTCGCCCTCGAAGGTGAGCGCCGAGGAGCTGGCCAAGGCTGAAGAGGAGGCCCGGCAGCGGGAAGCGGAGCGCGAAGAGTCCGGGCGCGGGCGTGGGCGAGGGCGCCGCGGTCGCGGCGGCTCCGGACGCGGTGGTGGCCGCCATCCCGGCGGACAGGAGCTGATGCTGGTCTGCCTGTCGCGCACGAGCGGCGAGATCCTCTGGGAGAAGCAGGTCGACGAAGGCAACCGGCTGTTCATGAAGGGCAACAGCACCTCGCCTTCGCCGGTCACCGACGGAAAGCACGTCTGGGTCGTCACGGGCAATGGCCAGGTGACAGCCTTCGATCTCGCAGGCCAAGAGACCTGGAAGACGAATCTGCAAGAGACCTACGGAGAGTTCGGCCTGAACTGGGGGTATGCGTCATCGCCCTTGCTGTACCAGGGCCAGCTCATCATCGAGGTCCTGCACGGCATGCGGACCGAGAAGCCGTCGTACCTGGTCTCCCTGGAGGCGGCGACGGGCAAAGTGCTTTGGAAGGTCGATCGTCCCACCGACGCGCCGCGCGAGTCCCCGGACGCCTACACGACGCCGCTGCTCGTGAAGAAAGGTGATAAGACTCAAATCATCATCAGCGGTGGTGACTACGTGACCGGGCACGACCCGAAGGATGGCAAGGAGCTCTGGCGCATCGCCGGCCTGAACCCGCGCAAGGCGTCGAACTACCGCATCGTCGCCTCGCCGATCTTGGCGGGTGACGTCCTCGTCGCCCCGACGCGCGTTCGGCCGATGCTCGGCATCGCGCTCGGGGACGAGCTGAAGCCGACCGACGAGAGCATCGCCTGGCGCTTCGAGGACCGCGGCGGACCCGACGTGCCGACTCCCACGACCGATGGCAAGCGCGTCTACGTCATCGACGACAGCGCGATGGCGACCTGCCTCGATGCCAAGAGCGGTGAGGTGATCTGGGGTCCCGAGCGGACGGTCAACGGCCGCGTCAGCAGCTCGCCCTTGCTCGCCGATGGCAAGATCTACGTCACCACCGAGGAAGGCACAACGGTGGTCCTCGCGGCCGGCGACACCTTCAAGATCCTCGCCGAGAACCAGCTCGACGGCAGCTACACCTTGGCCTCCCCCATCGCCACCGGCGGCCAGATCTTCATCCGAACCGGCGACCACCTGTACTGCCTCGGCAACGTCCAAAAGAAGGACGACTCCGGCGAAGAATGAGCACTCCGTTCCCGGCACGAATGGCCCACTTTGCACTGCAGAGTTGGCATTCTGTTCCCGGCACGAATGGCCCACTTTGCACTGCAGAGTTGGCATTCTGTTCCCGGCACGAATGGCCCACTTTCAGCTGTGCCGGGTCCCTGAGCCCGAATGACCCGTGTCCCTCCCGAGCCACTGAACACTCGAGCCCCCGAGAAAACGTCGACCTCTCTCCGCCGGCGCGCGCTCTTCGCGGCGCTGTACCTCAGCGAAGGTGCGCCCGTCGGCTATCTGTGGTGGGCTCTGCCGACCCAGCTCCGCGTAGCGGGTGCCCCCGTCGAGTCCATCACCGCCCTGACTGCGACACTCGCCTTACCCTGGGCCTTCAAGTTTCTCTGGGCGCCTTTGGTCGATGGCGCTCGCGGTCCCCGCTGGGGCTTCTCGGCCTGGATCCTGACCGCGCAAACCGTGATGGTCGCGACGCTGGCGCCCCTGCTCTTCCTGGACTTGGCGCATGTCTCGTGGTCCCTGCTCAGCGCGCTCTTGATCTCACACGCGTTTGCCGCCGCCACTCAGGACGTCGCGATCGACGCCCTCGCCATCACGACCACACCGCCCCGAGAGCGAGGACAACTCAACGGCTGGATGCGGCTCGGGTACCTCCTCGGCCGAGGTGTCTTCGGCGGCGGCATCCTCTGGCTCGAGAAGCAGGTGGGCTTCCAGGTCGCGTTCTCCCTGCTGCTCGTCTGCATCGCGGCGCCAGGTTGGATCCTCCACCGGATGGCGCCCGACTCGAGAGCCGGATCCGAAGGCACGATGCGAGAGCACTGGCGCCGTATCGGGCGAGGGCTCGCGAAGATGGTGAGGCGCTCGCGCTTCTGGGCGGGCCTGGCGTTCGCCGCGACCGCCGGCTTGGGCTTCGAAGCCGTCGGGGCAGTGGCCGGGCCTTACTTGATCGATCGCGGCTTCGAGCAGGAGTCGGTGGGCTGGATCATGGCGCTGCCCGTCGTCATCAGCATGGTCGTCGGCGCATTGCTCGGAGGCTGGCTCTCGGATCGCCTCGGGCGCCGGACCTCCGTCCTGATCGCCCTGCTCGCCTTGTCGCTCGCCATCTTCGTACTCGCCGGACTCGACCACTCAGCGAACGGTGCGTCCTTCGGAGCCGCCGCTCGACTCGTCGCCGTCTACCTCGGCATCGGCCTCTTCACGGCGACGAGCTACGCGCTGTTCATGGACCTCACCTCACCCGAGCTGGCCGCCACCGAGTTCGCCGCCTTCATGGGCATGACGAACCTGTGCGAATCGCGGGCGGCCCTCTACGGCGGTCAGCTCATCGCGGACGTCGGCTACGGGGACGCCTTCGCGATCATGGCCGGCATCTCCCTCGCCTCGCTCCTCGCCCTGGCCTTCTGCCGCGTGGGAAGCCAGGGCGAGCGTGACGCTGCGTGAACGCCCCTCTGCCGGCCCCTCCGCTGAAAAGTGGGCCATTTGTGCCGGGAACGGAGTGCTCACTTTCAATAGTGGGCCATTTGTGCCGGGAACGGAGTGCTCACTTCTCCGCGAAGGCCCACATCGTCTTGGCGGTCCGGACGTAGAGGCGATTGCCGATGGCGGCGGGTGTCGCGACCAGCTCTTCTCCCAGGTCGATGTCCTGGACGATGTCCAGCTCGTTCGAAGCCTTCAGGACGAAGAGACGTCCCGAGTCGGCACCGATCACGATGTGATTGCCGACACCGATCGGCGAAGCGTAATACTCGCCGTGGTCGGGTAAGCGCACGCGCTCGAAGAACGCCTTGCCCGTCTCGGGCGCGAGGCAACTGATCTCACCGCCGGCTTTCATGAGATACAGGCGTCCATGGTGGATCAGCGGCGAGGCCACGTAGGGAAGACCGCGCTTTCGGGTCCATGCGACATGGCTCTCGCTGATGTCGCCTTCGCCGCCCGGTCGGACCGCGACCAAGATGTTCCGGCCAGGCAATCGCCCCAGCTTGAAGAACGGCACGATCTCGCCCGCCGTGAGGAATCCGTCCTTGTTGCCGTCGACATTGTCGAACGCGTCGCGCGCCCGACTCTCGGGAAGCTCGGACTTCTCGATCTTGCCGTCCTCATTCTCATCGAAGCGCGCGAAGAACCGCTCGCCGTCGGACACCTCGTCCTCGGTCAGCTCGAAGCCGACGGGCACGATGGACTCGATCCGCTCCCGGCCCTCGGCATTCATCGTGTTCCACGCAGCGAATATCAGCATTTGCTCGGTGGCGACCGGCGTCGGGCAAACGAACAGAGCCGTGTTCGAGACTTCCCAGAGCTGCTCGCCACTCCCGAGATCGTAGCTTCGCAGCGTTCGACTACCAGCGACGACCAACTCGCGGCGCTTGTCGTTCTGCCACACGAACGGCGAGGTGTACGATTCGATGAAGCCGGTGCGCGGGATCTCGAAAGACACCTCTCCGGTCTTCGGATCCAGGCCGAGGACAGCCGCCTCGGGACAGCCGTCGCGCACGACGATCAGATGACCACCGTCGAGTATCGGTGAGGTAGCGGTTCCAAAGGAGGACTTCGGGATCGGGAGCTTCTTCTCCCAGACCAGCTCTCCATCGATCGTCGTCGCGATCAGGCCATAGGAGCCGAAGTAGAAGTACACGCGCTCCCCATCGGTGCACGGCGTCGGCATGGCCGGACCGCTCACCTTGTGCTCGAACTGTTCGGCCCCCTGACGCTTCACCGACCGGCTCCAAAGCGTCTCGCCGCTCTCCGTGTTCAGGGCGAAGTAGAGCAAGTCCTCGCCCTTCCAGCCGGTGAGAAAGAGCCTCTTCCCCAAGATGCACGGGGACGAGAAGCCTTCAGGCACCCCGACCTTCCAGAGCACGTTTTGCTCGAGACCGAATGGGAGAGGCAGCTTCGCACCGGGCGCCGCCACGCCGAGTCCACGGGGGCCTCGGAACTGGGTCCACGAGTCACTCGTGGATGCGGTGTCGATGTCCTGCCCGAAGGCCGTGCCCGACAACAAGAGCCAGGCGCAGATCCAGATGCGCATCGGTGTCCTCGTATTCTCGTCACTCAATAGAAAGGAAGCTCGAAACGCTCTTCGCCGGGATCGGCGAGCAGCGAGTCGGGCCTCCAGATTGGGGCGCCTCCCGTGGAGAGCCGCAGCACGCTGTACACGTCGCGTCCATCCATCAGGCGATCTCGGAAGCCGATCGCATCGAAGCGATCGCCTTGGAAGTAGAAGTCGTACGCCTTGGCCTCTTGCCTCGTATCGCCGGGATCGGCGATCTGGGTGACGAGGCAGGTGACTCGCCAACCGAAGTGCTCCGAATGCGACGACCTCGAGTCGACATGGTAAGCCCTGCAGGCTTCTCGACGCTCGATCTCGAGCGCGTCCACTGGCAGCAGGTCGTCGAAGTACTCATCGATCGTGAGCCGAATCTCCTCCTCTCGGGGCGGCGGACCGACGTCCGCGGCCGCGATCTCCTCAGGGCTCGGCCGGGGAGCCATGCACGCCGAGAGGGAGACGCAGAGAACCAGCCAGGTCGCCCTCATCGCGTTCGTCTCCGCCATGCCCGGACCGCCTCAGCGCTTCGGGCCGATCAGCTCGACCAAGTTTCCGTCGGGATCACGCACCAGTAAGAGCTTGGGACCCTCGTCGCCGGCACCCGGCAGAGGAACCGGGCTCTTCGCTTCGGGCTTCACGCCACTCTTCTCGAGGCGCGCGAGCACGGGCGTCAAATTCTGGAGCCGGATCGTGAGGTAACGGTAGCCCAGCCGCGAATGGACGAACCCGCGATCACCCGCCTTCGGCTTCGCATCCGGGGCGGCCATCAGCTTCAGGGAGGTTGCGCCCGGTCCTTCACCTAGCCGCAGCACCTGAATGTCGAGGCCACATCCGTCGGTCAGACCGGCCCCCTGACAGAACTCCCCGGACACCGAGAATCCCGGCACCTTCTGAAAGCCGATGATCTCGGTGTAGAACTCCACCGACTTCTCGACGTCTTCGACCAAGACCCCGATGTCGATCGTCGGGCTCTGCGCTTCACCGAACAGGCGCGGCGCCGCATCCTGCTCGCCGCCCGCCACGACCCAGGCGAAGGCGAGCACCGACAAGGCGAGGGAGAACGACTTCATCTGAGGCTCCTGACATGTCTGGGGGAGGGTTCATTGCTCGAGGACGAGGATCTCGACCTTGCGGAACTGGACCGGATGACTCTCGGACTGGAGGGAGATCGATCCGCCCGAAAGCATCATCTCGCCATTGCGAGCCTCGATGAGACGCTTGCCGTCTTTGTCGTTCGGATCGAGCTGAGGCTTCTGATACTCGAGAACGACCTCGCCGTCGATCCGGTGGAGAATCACCTCGTTGCCGCGCACCTCGATCTCGACGGTGACCCACTCGTCGCCGTGGTAGGTCTTCGACTTCGAGTTGATGCAGTGCTGGGTGACTAGCCTCTCGTTCATCACGACATTCGTCCCCGGCGTGCACAGGTTCGCGTTCGGGCGCGCGTCCTTGCCGTTGCCACCGAGGAGCTGCACCTCGATGGAGACCGGGAACTCCTGATCCTGGGTCATCGTCTCGGGCGCCTGCCCGTGGATCATGATGCCGCTGTTGCGAAAGGCCCAGCCCGGACCGCCTTTGGCCTGATCCCCGATGAAGCGGTACTCGAGGCGCATCCGGTAGTGCGAGTAGCTCTCCTTCCAGAAGAGGTGCCCGAACCGCCCATCGAAGTCGCCGTCGTATCCCTCGTAGCCGACCTCGATCACGCCGCCCTTCACCCGGAACGTGTCCGCGAAGTTCTCGCCGAGCTCGTAGCCGCGGATCTTCGGGGTCCAGCCTTCGAGGCTCTTCCCGTCGAACAGAGCCTTCCACTTCTCCGATGTCCCCCCGGCCGGGTCGGCATCCTGGGACTGGGCGGCGACGAGCGCGATCAACAGCAACACGGCGAGCTTCATGGGATCACCTCGAGAGTCAGGTCTACACCGGCTCCTCACCGGAGCGGACAGCTTAACCCGAACCGCCGACCACGAAGCGCGTGAATCAGGGCTGCAACACGGCCCGATTCCGACAACCGACTTCCCGGTGTAGAATCTGGCCCGAGGAGCCGACTGTCGAGCTCCGATGCGAGATCTGATCATCAAGAGAATCCGGCTCATGCCCAAGACGATCGACTGGTATTACCACCGCAACGGCTGAACGTCTTGCACGCGGTCTCGAGAGTTCCTCGAGGCTCACGCTGTCGCCGTGCGCGACAATACGATCGCCAACAAGGAGAAGATGGGGCGAGACGAGGCGTTGGCTCTGGCGAAGCAAGCCGACCGCGTCATCGCGATGAAGGGGAAGAAGGTCGTCCGATTCGAACGGAAGAAAGATCCACCCGACGATGACACCTTGGCCGCTCACCTCCTGGGCCCGACAGGCAATCTGAGGGCCCCGACGATTCGCATCGGGAAGACACTCCTGATCGGTTTCAACGGCGAGGTGTTCGAGGAGGTCTTCGGCTGAGCCGGCAACTTCGGCCACGGAGCTTTGGATGTGAGGTCCAGGTCCTTTTCCAGGCGCTCGGAAGGAGGACACGGAGACCGGCTGAAGCCGGCGGTCCGAATGCGGCGCATCGAACGCCTCATGTTTCAGCTCAGCGGCGCCCCCGCCGGCGGACCGACGGAGCATACAGGGGTGAAACTGGCCGCTTTGGGCCACCTCCCGGCTGAAGCCGGGGAACCAACCCTACTGAAGTCGGGGGATACAGGGATTCCTGCTGAGCTAGTTTCAGATCAGCGGCGCCCCCGAGTGCATTGGAGTGCCCAAGTCGAGCGAGTCAGTGACCAAGTCTGTCTGCGAGGGCTTACCCAAGCGAGCTTGGGCCCCTCGAGACGCTCGACGGCTTCTATGGGCTGCTCGATCGAAAAAAGAGCTCGGATCGGCGAAACTCTGAGCGGTCCGCAGAACGCGAACACCGAGCTAGCCACTCAACTTCGCCAAGAAACCCGAGGAGATCGCCATGTTCGCCCGCATCCTGCGTCCGCTCCTTCCTTGCGTCCTCTTGGTCGCGTCCGGCCAGGCTCAAACGCTGCAGCAGCTTCCCTTCGGCGATCGCGTCCGCGTCGTGCGGGACGACGTCGGTGTGCCGCACGTCTTCGCCAAGTCGTCCGAGGGCGCCTTCTACGGTCTCGGCTGGGCGACGGCGCGCGACCGTCTCCTCCAGATGGACATCCAGCGGCGAATGGGTCGCGGCGAGGTCAGTGAGGTCTTCACGCAAGCACCCTTTCCCCGGGCGCTGATCCATGACCAGCGCGCTCGCCTCGTGGGCTGGGGAGCCAAGGCCGACGACTTGGCCGCGAACATGACCGACCCGGAGCTGCACGGCTTTCTCGTGGCCTACAGCCGAGGCGTCAACGACTACGTCGCCAGCCTCAACGGCGAGCTGCCGCCGGTGTTCGCGTCCTTCGGCATTCCGCGCTTCGACCCGTGGACGCCGGGTGACTGCCTCGTGGTCTGGCTCCGCGTGCAGGACGCCTTCGACTCGGCCTGGGAGAAGGAGGTCAACAAGACGTCCTGCAACAACGGCTCCCCGATCATCGACCCCAGCGGCGCGACCGTCCCTTGTCCCTACGGCACCTCGACCTGCCGCGCTCCTTCGAGCAGCCTCTTGCCACGGTTGGCGACCCTGACCACGCGCGAGGAGACCTTCCTCAAGGCGAGCAATGCCTGGACGGTCGCCGGCTCGCACACGACCACCGGAGAGGCGGTGCTCCACAGCGACCCGCAGCTCTTCATCCAGGCACCTTCATTCTGGTATGAGTATCATCTGAGTGGCGGTGATTTCGACTGCCGCGGCATCGGCGTGCCGGGCTTCCCTCCTGTCTTCGTCGGCTGGAACCAGGACATCGCCTGGGGCGCCACGGCGCTGGGCGGTGATGCCTCCGATCTCTATGAGCTGCAGCCGGGCTCGGCCCCGAACACCTACGTGCTCGACGGTGTCGAGACGCCGATGACGAACGTCCACACCGAGACGATCCAGGTCAAGGGCGGCAGCCCGGTCCAAGTTACGTACCGCGAGACGGTGTGGGGACCGGTCGTCACCGACTACTTCAAAGCCACTTGCCACATCCCGAGCGGGTCGGCGCGCGAGGTCGCCGTCAAGCACCTCGCCCTCGAGGACGATCGCCATTCCTTCGAAGGGCTCGTCGCGCTCAATCGCGCGAGCGACTGGTGCTCGGCCCGGCTCGCAATCCGTGACTACCGCTCGCCAGCGATCCACTGGCTCTACGCCGATGCCGACGGGCACATCGGCTACACGGCACTGACCCACATCCCGGTGCGACCGCCGAGTGATCCATGCTTCGGCGCGATCCCGCTCGACGGCTCGACGATCACCTCGGACTGGCAAGGCACGATCCCGCTCGATCAGATGCCTTGGTCCTTCGACCCGACGGACGGCTTCATCGTCTCGGCGAACAACATGGCGGCCGACCCGGCCTGCAATCCGATGAATCTGGTGATCGGCACCTCGGGTGACACGCTCCGAAGCTGGCGCCTGCGGGAGCGCATCAGCCGCGGCCTGAGCGGCGGCAACAAAATGACGCCCCAAGATGTGCTCGCCGTGCACCAAGATGCGGTCAACCCGGCGCTGCGAGTCTTCAGCCAGCTCGCGATCCAGATGTGGCAAGGTGGCGCCTTCTCTCCGCGCAGTGACGCCTCCAAGGCGGCAAGCGCGCTGGCAAACGACTGGAACGTGCACCTTCCGGCCGATGCCCAGTGGTCGGTCTACACGAGCTTGCCGATCGCGAGCCTGCTCCAACGACTGGAGAACCAGCTCGTCTCGACCTTCCGTCAGCCGTTGTCCTTCGCGGTCACCTTCGGCGGCGGGCAGCCGGGTCTCAGCCACTTCCTCAAGAACGTCGAGCAGAGCTTCGGGAGCTGGACCGGCGATCCGGCGGCGATCGCCTGGGCCGAGTCGCTCCTCGATGATGCTTGGCGCAACTCTTCAGGCGGTCCGCTCGACGGACGCTTCGATGTCCTCTATCTCGGTCGACTCCGTCAGCCGCTCTGCGGAACCGTCTGCGGCGGTGGCAACGACTGCAGCCTGCATCCGGCCTTCGACTTCACCGCCGGTCCATTGCAGGTGACGATGGGCAACACGATCCTGTCGCAGCAGGGCAACTCATACTCGCAATGGGTCAACTTCGCCGACCTCGACGGCTCCCGCAGCGTCCTCCCGCCCGGCATCTCCGAAGACCCGGCTTCCCCGCTCTTCCGAAGCAACGAAGCAGCGTGGGTCGCCGGCGAGCTGAATCCCGGCGCGGCATTGACCGAATCCGTCGTCCTCGAAGGCGCCACCGCGATCGATCAACTGCTGTATGTGGAGTAGCTGGGAGCTCAGATGAGCCCCGCCGGCGGACCTGCGGAGCAATCAGGTGGTGAAACGTACTCGAGTGCACTGGAGTGCCCAAGCCGAGCGAGCCAAAGACCGAGTCTGTCGATGAGGCTCTCGCAAGCGAGCTTGGGCCGGGGCGCACCGTAAGCTGCCGGATCGAGCGCTTTCCGCGATCGAGGCGGGCGGGACGCCCGCGCTCCCAGTGGTTGGACACCGAGACCGGCTGAAGCCGGCGGTCCGAATGCCGCGCTCCCAGTGGTTTCAGCGGGTGATGCCGGTGACTTGGCCCCAGCGGACGGAGTAGATCTCGACTTCGCCGGTGCGGCCCTTGAGGTGGGTCTTGCCGAGGGAGTCGAGCTCGATCGTGCCGGACACGGCTCTTGCGGTGGCTTCGCTGATAAGGATCTGGCCGGGCTTGGCGACGCTCTCCAGGCGGGCCGCAATATTGACGGTGTCGCCGATCGCCGTGTAGTCGGTTCGCCTTTCGGTGCCCAAGAACCCGACGGTCGCGATGCCGGTGTTGATGCCGATACCGATCTCGACCTGTGCCTCGGCGAGCTCTTCGAGGTCTTCACGGAGGTGCTCCATGCGCTGCTGCATGCCGATGGCGGCGCGGACCGCGCGGAGCGGATCGTTGGGGTTCACCTCGGGGGCGCCGAAGATCGCCATCATTCCATCACCGAGGAACTTGTCGAGCGTTCCGCCGTGCTGGAAGACGATGTTGACCATGTCCGAGAAGTACCGGTTGAGCAGCGTCAGCACGCGCACCGGATCTTGTCTCTCCGAGAGGTGCGTAAAGCCGCGGATGTCCGAGAAGAGGACCGAGATCTCCTGATTCACGCCGCCCAGCTCGATGCAGTCTGGCTCGGCTTGGAGCCGACTGGCGAGGTGCGGGGGCAGGAATCGGTTGTACGACAGCCGACGCTCCTCCTCGAGCCGCAGGCGCTCGACGCTGAGCACGTTGTCGACGGCGATGGCCGTGGGACCCGCGACCGCATTGAGCACCTCGAGGTGCTGCAGGTCGAGCGCATGCAGCGGCGATTGCCGGTCGACGTAGATCGCGCCGAGCACCTGCGTCCGGCCGAGCAGCGGCGCGCACATCACCGAGTGGATGCCATTGATGATCAGGGAGCCCGGCACCTGCGACTCTTGATCGAGGTTCTTCGACCAGAGCACCGACTTCTTCTTCGAGATCGCGCGGCGCACGATCGTCTCACTCACCGCGACCTGCCGCAGCGCCTCGCGCCCCGACCGGCAGCGGAGCACGGGCTCGAGCTCCTCGCCATCGGCGAGGCGGAGGATCGAGATCCGGTCGGCGGGCGTGAGCTGCAAGATCAGCTCGAAGCAGCGGTCGTAGACCTCGTCGAGGGAGAACTCGGCGCTGAGTGATCTCGAGAACTCGGTGAGGAGCTGAAGATGCTGCGCCTGACGCGTCGCGCGCTCTTTGACCCGGGCGAGCTGCCGCTCGAGACGCGCGGTGCTCGACTCGTCGGCGATCGGCGCGGCGTCCTGCTCTTTCTCGAGCCAGATCTGATCGGGCTCGCTCCAGACCGTCTTGCCTTCTTCGAGCGCGGTCTTGGAGAGCCGCACGACGGTGTCCGGCGGATCGGGATCGACGTACTCGATGTCGGCGACTTCGCGGGCGAGCCGTAGCCAGTCGCCGGTGCGAAGCGGCGTCCAGACGCCCGCTCGGAGCGCTTTGCCGTTGAGCAGGGTGCCGTTGTTGCTGCCGAGATCCTCGACGCCCCACCGACCATTGCGCATCTCGAAGGCCGCATGATGCCGAGAGACACGGTCGTCGGCGATCTGGAGATCGCAGCCCGAAGTCCGACCGAGCTGAACGCGCGCCTCCTCGAGCGTGAATCGAAACGGGCTGCCACCGCCGAGAGGTTGGATATTGAGATGGGGCATCGGTCGCTCTCGCCTCAGAGTCGGAATCGAAAGTCCCGATCGGGGGTCAACGAGATGCGCTCCTCGTCGACGACGCCATCGCGGACCCGAAATCGCAGCATCGCCTCCCCCGTGTCGGACTCGAGCGCGTAATGCCGGACGGGACCGAACACGATCTCGATCTCGGCGGCGTTCATCGTCGGCAGGTACTTGGAGGAGACTCTCGGGTCGTAGTACCGGAAGAAGAGGACCTGATCGTCGGGTCCCTTCACTTGAAGGAACCCGCGGAAATGGTTGCGGACCTTCTTGAACGGCAGCTCGTCATCGATCGCGGCGAAGATGCCTCCCGACTGACCCCACCCGTCCAGCACCCATGCCGTCAGCTCGGCCTCGGGCCTCAGCCGGACGAGATACGGGCTCCTCGCCGCCACCTCGGGTGCCAGGGGTCCGGAGAAGAGGCACGCCCATTCTTCGTCTTGCGCCTTCAGGCGATCGAGCAAGTCGGGCCGGCGGGCGCCATCGAGGATCGCGAACACCGCAAGCCCTTCCACGGAGAACAAGGGCGGCTTGCGGAGAGTCCGGGGCTCGGCTTCGACGTTCATCAGCTCCCTCCGCCTTCCTTCTTCTTGCGGGCCTCTTCGCACTTCTCGCAGAACGGCGCGCCCGAGTCGGCGGCTTCCTGCAAGACGCGCGCTTGCTTCTGCGTCGCCGGCGTCGAATTGGCCACCGAGCCATTGACCGCGCCGGGCTCGGCTTCGGCCTCGGAGACCTCTCCTGGCTCGCCCTCGATCGCCGCGAGCGGCTCTTCGGGGCTGTCGGGGGCGGTCGGCTTACCCGGCGAGCAGCCGGCGCCCGAGCCCGCCGAGCCGCCGCTGTTCAGCTTGAGCATGCTGCCCTGGATGTCGATCCCGGACGACGAGATCACGATGAAGTTGCCGCCGACCTTCAGAGTGAGCTGGGTGGCGGCTTCGATCACGGCGTTCGCGCCGGCCTTGATGTGGACGTCCTTCCCATCGAAGGCGATGTCGCCGGTCGCCTTGCCCAGCAGGTCGCCCGTGACCGTGAAGGAGCACTCGCCCTCGATTTGGCTGATGGCGTCGCCGCCGACCTCTTTGTGATCGTTGCCCGTGACCTTCGCGAGTCGATCGCCCTCCACCTCGAGGCCGAAGTTGGACGCGACCTTCTCGAGGCGATCCCCTTTCACGTGATGATGCCGGTCACCCTCGACCATCACCTTCTCGTTGCGCACGACGCGGCGATGGTGATCCTGCTCCACGTGCTCGACGCGATCGTTGCCGACCCTCAGATGAGCGTCCTTCTGGGCGTGAATGAAGATTTGCTCATTGTCCTTCTTGTCGTCGAAGCGGATCTCGTTGAAGCCCTGGCCGCCTTTGCTCGTCGACGACTTCCAGGTGGAGACGGTCGGCTGAGCCGCGGGATCGTACGGCGGCTTCTGCACGCCGTTGTAGACGCTGCCCGTGATGAGCGGGCAGTCGGGATCGCCCTCCAAGAACTCGACGATCACCTCTTGACCGATGCGCGGCAGATGCCAGGTGCCGAAGCCCTTGCCCGCCCAGGCCTGGGACACCCGCACCGGGCACGAGCTCGAGTCGTCTCCGGCACCGAGACGGTCCCAATGAAAGAGCACGTTCACCCGGCCGAGCGAGTCGACATGGATCTCCTCGCCGTCCGGCCCGACGACGGTCGCGCTCTGCGGGCCGACGATCCGGGGCTTGGTCGTCGTGCGGGGCGGACGATACGGCACGTCCTTGGGGATGCAGTGGAAGCGGGACTCGTAGATGGCCTCGGCGGGCGCCCCCGGCTGGAACGAGTCGGACTGGTCGATCTGGAACCTCTGCTCGGTGATGAGGAAGTCCTTCTCGTCGAAGGCGGCGTCGTAGTGCCCGCTCAGTCGGAAGGTCGACGCGACGCGCAGGCCTCGATTCCGCGATCGGCTGCGGATGACCGTTCGCGAAGCCGCCGCCTCTTCCAATCGGATGAGGGCGATCTCGTCGCCCCGAGCGACCGACTTGTAGTCGGCCGGCGAGGTGTCGTAGACCTCGAGCTCGGCTTCGATGTCGAAGGTGTGCGCTTGCGAGGAGACCTCGAGGTCGAGACGCGGCTGCTCGAAGTCGAAGCTCGTGAGCGAGAAGAGCCCCGAGGTGACCGAGCGCTCGACGTCCCACTCGCTCAACGCCTCGGGCGCCTCCTTCGAGGCGAGACCCGCCTTGTAGAAGACGAGCGGGTCTTTGGCGAAGGCCGCCGGCTGCCACGGCTGATCGGCGATGACGAGGACGTGCTTCCCGTCCTGGTGCTCGAAGAAGTAGAAGAGCCCCTCGTCCTCGAAGAGCCGTGCGAGGAAGTCCCAGTAGGTCTCTCGATACTGGACGACGTACTCGCGCTCGGGGGGGCTTCCCGACAATCGCAATTCGAAGTCACGGACGCCCAGCTCCTCGAAGATCTGCTCGGCGATGCCCGTCACCGAGAGGTGCTGGTAGATGCGGCAGTCTCGCCTTTGCGTCAGCAGCCAGACGAAGGGGACGATCGTCAGCCGGTACGTGATGAAGCGCTCGTCGGCGCCTCCCTGTCCGAGGCGAGCGACCATGCCGTTGAGGAATCGGCGCTCTTGGCCGCTCTCCAGATCGAGGGCGATCGTCACGTTCTGCCCGATGAGCTGGCTCGGGTCGATCGGCTCGCCTTCGGCGAGGACCAAGGCGTCGAGCTGGAACAGGCGGGACAGGCCTTCGAAGCCCTCCACCTTGCTGAGCAGCAGGACATCATCGCCGAGCGGCGTCGCGATGCTCGCCAGCCTTCCTTCATGGGTGTAGGGCACGCTCGGTCCTCTTCTGGAAGGCGGTTGGGTCGACCCACGGCGATGAGCACGGTCGGCGAGACTCGGGCGAATGGCCGTCCGACGTGAAGCGAGAGGCCACCTGCGAAGCTCGGCCCCGGGTGCGGCCGAGGTATGGGAAGTCCTCGAGCCATGTCTCGGGACGTGCGAGTATACTTCGGACTCGGCCCCTCACAAGAGCCGACAGAAGGCCCCTTTGCCGGGGTGTCCGCCTTTGGCATGATCGCCTCCCGCTGCACGAGCAGCCGTGTCCCCTCCGACGCACTTCGGGAGACCAGGCAATGAGTGAACAGGCGCCGAACGCCCAGTGGATCGACGACGCCGCCGGGCCGGGACTCCTCGAAGACTTCTCCGACGACCAATGGCAGGTCTTCCTCGAGCACACCGAGCCGAGGACTTTCACGGCCGGGGAGCGGCTCATCGAGCAAGGGGACGTCGACCGGACGCTCTACCTCATCCGATCGGGGCGCCTCGAGATCCGCGTGAAGGATCAGAATGGTCAAGAGCGCGTCCTCGGCGAGCTGCCGGCCGGGACGGTCGTCGGCGAGCAGGCCTTCATCGATGGCCACGCCCGCGCGGCGTCGATCATCGGGCTCGAGGGCGGAGAGCTGCTCGGCATCGGCCCCAAGCGATTCCGCGAGATGCGGGAGTCCCATCCCGAGCTCGCCGCCGCGTTCTTGCTCGACCTCGCCCGCGCCCTTTCCCACCGGCTGCGTCGCATGACCCAGGCCTGGTAGATCGCCCCCTCTTTCGCCGGCACTGAGACGACCACACGATGCTGAAGATCCGCCGCGAGCAATACGAGATCCTCAAAGAGTCCTTTCGCGAGCAGTACGTGCCGCGACAGAGACGGCGCTTTCGCCGCGACTGGACGGAGGAGTGCGCCGAGCTGGACGACGATGGGCTCGACGCGTTGCTGAGAGCCGCCAGGGACCGAGCCGAGCTCTACGGCCTCGAGATCGAAGGCGACGTGGTGACCTTCACCGAGACCTGGCTCCTCTTGGGGGACGACTTCGACACGAATCCCGATTACCCCTGGGCGCCGCGCATCTTGCGTGATGATCAAATGAACGGAACTGCCAAGGCGTCGGCGCTTCGCCATTGGACCGACAAGGTGCTCGGCGAGATCGCCGGCGAAGGGAGCGCGAGCTGATGGCATTGCGGGACGGGCATCGCGAATCGGTCGGCTCTCGGCGCGACCCCGAAGCGGCGGGCCGCGCGCGGAAGAAGCATCACCATCACCACAAGCGCTCGACTGGACGTCACGCGCGCACGAACGAGCCTGCGACCACCTGCGAGTATCAGGAAGACAACAAGGAGCCCTGCTTCCTCTACAAGATACAGATCACTGAGCGCTGGAAGGAGGAGCAGCCCAAGCAGCCCAAGCCGAAGCGCGCGCGCGCGGCGATCGAGCAGGACATCAAGGACACCGACCAAGCGCTGCTCGACGTCCAGAAGGACATCGACGCCGAGCACACCAAGAAGAAGGCCGACAAGAAGGTGCTGGCGGCGCTCCGCAAGCGGCGCGACGACCTGCAGGAGCGAACGGTCAAGCTCCTGATCGAGTTCTATGCCGCGGACGCCAAGCCGCCGGCCAAGCGTCCCAAGTCCAAGGACCGCGTCTTCTCGGTCGTTCGCCACATGCCCCGCGAGTGGGTCGCGAGATTGGGCACGGCCCAGCGCGAGATGAAGACCCTGACCGGGCAGCTCACGAAGCTGATGAAGGACTGGGACGCCAAGCACCAAGAGCACGAAGAGCTCAAGGCACGGCTGATGGTCTTCAACAAGGAGACCGAAGAGCTGCTCCGCGAGAAGGAGAAGGCGAAGGCGGCCCTGGAGCGGCGGCGCCGGCGCACCAAGATGCGCGAGGACGAGCTCGAAGCCGAAGAGGCCAAGGTCGAGGCGTCCCAGGACGGCTCGCTCAAGAAGCGCTGGCGCGAGCGCGGCCGCCGGCAAGCCGAGGAGAAGCTCGATCGCTCGCGAACCAAGGAGCAGGATCGGCAACGGGAGTACCAAGATGCCGAGGCGGCCTGGGATGCCAAGGTCGACGAGTTCAACGACCTCGATGCCACTGAGCCCGCCGTCTACCAGCAGCTCCAAGGCATCAAGACGAGCATCGACGCCAAGATCGCGGAGATCGACGCCATCGAGAAGCTGGTCTTGAAGATCCGCAACACGCTCGTCAGCCCCGCCATCATCCAGGTCGTCGCCGGCTCGAAGGTCCCTTGGTACCAGAACCTCGAAGGCCGCTCGCACATGGACGAGAAAGGCGAGCGGCATCACAAGGCGGCCGGCAAGCCCAAGGATGGGACTCCCAAGGTCACCGTCGAGATCGACCCCGACAACGATCCTCTCGACGATCCCCCGCACCCCGACGGCTTGCCCTGGGGCCCGACCAAGATCGGGTCGTACTGCACCAAGGCGGAGCCCGATTCGGAAGAACTGGGGCCCCACCCGAATGTCGACGTCACGATCCTGCCCGAGCGCAAGCAGGATCCATGGCCGTTTCCGACGGGAGAGGCACGCGGCAAGCAGCTCGAGTTCGAGGTCTGGCAGGCGCAGCAGTTCGACGACACCTTGCAGGTCACCGCGCGGACCGTCGTCGGCCAGATCCTCCTCGCCGGTTGGAACATGTTCGTGCGGGTCATTCGCGTCGTGAAGGAGGTCTTCTCGAAAGAGCCTCGGATCGCCCGCTACACCATCCGTGCCCGCGCTTGCGGCTACAAGCCTGAAGGCCGCACCCACAATGTGAGCCGCGATCTCCAGGCCGACCTCGAGGTGTACCCCTCCGACAGCTTCGAGATCTCGGTCGACACCTCGGCCTTCGCCGGCATCGGCTACTCCCGCGAGGTGTCTCGCGCTGACGCCTCGGCACCGGTCGCCGAGACCGGCCAGGCCCAGTACGAGAGCTCAGGCTCACAGGACGAGCGCACCGATACCGAGACGTTCACGATGCAGGCGGCCTTCGGCACGATGCGGGACACGCACTCCGTGACCCGCATCGAGGGCTCGGGCGGCGTCGACAAGGACCTGGTGATCATCCAGGACGTGCAGCAGCGCGGCCTCACCAAGGAGACCCACCGCTACACCGACCCGAGCCACCAGAACACCTTCGAGGGCGAGGCCTACTCTCTCGATTACCATCAGACCGACACGTCCGACTTCAGCGGCGTGCGCACCGACAAGTCGATCCGGTTCGACGAGACCGGCAAGATCGTCTCGCGCACCGACGACGAGGGAAACCTCGTCACCAACGAGGAGTATCGCGGACGCTCGGACATGGAGACGCAGTCGTTCTCCTACGACGACGCGGCCGTGGCGCCGGACGCCGAGCGCGTCAAGCGCGTGCCGCCGTATCCTTCGACGTTCTTCCCACTTTGCCCCGTCGACATCTCGTTCAAGCGGAACGACCTCGAGGACGAGTTCACCCAGCACATCAAGAGCGCGGTCGGCAACCTGATCTGGATCACGAGGAACGCCGCCGCCTTCGCCGGGCGCTTGAGCAACTGGGTGCCGGCCTACGGCTTCGGCTTCAACTTCACCTTCGACATCCTCTCGGGACACTTCTCTTACTACAAGCAGTGGCGCGAGCACATCGACAGCCGGGTGTACCCTTACTCGAAGGCGAAGCTCGACATCGTGTGCTTCCAGACCAGCCTGACCTTGTGGGGCGGCGTCTGGTTCGAGCTCTTGATGTTCGAGTTCAAGGCAGTCGTCGAGATCATCGTCAGCGGCAAGGTCGGGGTGAAAGGCGAGTTGGAGACGGCGCATCCCAATGCCGTCGTCAAGGGCAACCGCGGCTTCGGCCCGACCGGCGGCATCGGCGCGACGGTCCGCATCCGCTTCGTCGTCGGTCAAGCCGACTGGTGCTCGGCCTCGGTCGGAGTGCGGACGGGCA
Organism: Planctomycetota bacterium; assembly: GCA_040219065.1. Taxonomy (GTDB): domain Bacteria; phylum Planctomycetota; class OFTM77; order OFTM77; family OFTM77; genus OFTM77. Next base: position 1,205 of record JAVJTD010000322.1, on the reverse strand, counting down.
TCGACGTCGAGCTCATCGCCTGGACGCAGCACGAGGAAGGCCCCCATGTGAAATGGGACGCGACCTTCACCGGCGTCACCGCCTTCATCACCGCTCGCCTCATCCTGGTCGGCGGCTGGGAGTTCGAGAGGAAGTTCTGCAAGGAGAAGAAGATCGCCGAGAAGCGGTGGCCGGATCTGACCGACGCCGACATCCTCGAGCGGCAGAACGCCGAGATGGAGTCGCTCACGGCCGAGGCGATCCACGAGGCACAGGTCATGTCGGCCAAGTCGGAAGCGAGCCGCACCAAGAACCGTCGCCGCATTCGCCGCGGTGAGTGAGGGAGATCCAGGGTGGACATCAGCCAGCACGGACTCGTCATCGAGGCCGAAGCCGAGGATTGCACGGTCGAGGTCGTCCTGAACGGCATCCCCCTCGGCCTGGCCGGCCTCGGCGAGCAGCCCAAGTTCCATTGCCCGATCCACGAGTACCTGCTCGACGGTCCGAACGAGCTCGGGCTCCTCATCAATCCCGGCGACTCGCCGGCCAACTGGCGCCGCCCCAGCCGAAAGCGCCGGCCCGCCTGGTACGCCCAGCCGCCCGAGTCCCCGTTGTCCCGATCCTTCAGTGGCAAGGGTGCGCCTCCCGGACCACCCGCCGACGGCAGCGATCCCGTCGAGCCCCCCGCCGACGAGGATCCCGACTGGGGCCTCGAGCACGTCGTCTGGAGCGTGCGCGGCCTCGCCGCTCTCCCGAGCATGAATGCCCGCGCCGCGATCATGAAGTACCCGGTCGACGCCGTGGTCGGGGACGGCAGCGGTGTGCCGCTCGTGAAGTTGCACTGGCGAGCCTATGACGAGTTCCGAAGCCTCCGGGAAGAGGAGCAGCCCTTCCCCAAATGGGTATCGAGGAGCGAAGACCTGGGCCCAATGTTCGGCCCGGTGCATTGGACGACCCTCGATCCGATCACGCTCGACGAGGAGACCGTGCAGTCCCTGAAGGACTTCGTCCTGAAGATCCGCGATCACATCGAGAAGGGTGAGGCGGCCCCGGTCCTCGATCTCTCGAAGGAGAAGTACCTCGAGGTCGCCAAGGCGTACGGTCTCGATCGCGAGGAGCGCGCGGCGATGTTCGAGGTACTTCTCCTTCGAGAGATCGAGGACCGGGGCCGCCTCACCCTTCTCGATGTGATCGCGGATCTTCAGGACGAAGTCCTTCAGGGACAG
>JAVJTD010000320.1:0-1618 GCA_040219065.1 Planctomycetota bacterium | reverse complement strand
GACCGTCCCCGACGGGCCGTTCAGGGTCACCACGCTCACGCCGCGCTTGAGCGCGACCGGAAGGCTCTCCCCGTTGCCGCCGGCGCCGATGGGACCGACTTGGCCATCCATCACGATGACCGTGTCTCCGGAGCTGACCTGAGTGAGGGCGTAGGCGATCGTCTTCCAGGGCAGGCTGATTTCGCCAGTTCCAAAAGTGTCGTCACCGCTTCCTGGGTGTACATACTTCGTCGCCGCATAGACCGGCATAGTGCTCGTGCTGAAGAGCGTCGTGAAGAGAAAAGCCACGGCGAGACCGCGAACCATAATCATCTCAAGGCTCCTTCGTCCCAATGTGTCGACATCGTACCTGGCATCACGAACGGTAGCGCGTTCACGTGAGCCATTGTCATTGAGTAATAAAGCGAGTGTTACCGGTTACCGCGTGTATTTGGCCTGTGGACGGCTCCCAGGCGATGGCGGCGCCGTGGACGGTGATGCCGGGCGGTACCACGGGGAAAGGAATGGTCGGAGTCTGACCTGTTCCCGATGCGTCGATCGGAGCGGTCAGGAGGCCGGAGAACGAGAGGCTCAGGAACGTGCAAGCATCGACAGTGATGGGGAGCACATGACCACCGGGAAGTGCGGCCCCAGCAGACCCGCTGCGGCTCAGGACGACCTGCGCGATCACCGGCGAGCCTCCCACGGGCGCCGATGTCACCGTGTAGCTCACGGGGTGTCCGGCGGCGGGTACCCCGTTGAATCGGAGCCAAGGCCCGACACTCAGCCGGCTGGCGAAAGCATCCACTTCGCCGCCGTTGTACGACGTGTCGAAGCTGCCCGGCGTGGCGGGAAAGTCGGATGAGCCGGTTAGGCCAGTCACCAACGCGTTCGCGGTTGCGCTAAGCTGTAAGGAATCGCACCCGTCAAGACCAGCGCCACCTAGGTACGTTGAGTAGACGAGGACGGTCTTTTCGGCGTTGAACCGCGCTACGAACCCGTCCGCGTCTCCTCCTCTATAGTTCGGCCACAGGGCGCCCGGCGTGACGGGGAAGTCTCTCGACCAGACCGACCCCGCGACGACGGCATCTCCACTCGGTCCGACCCGAATCCCGAGCACCCACTCGTTGGACGAGCCACCCAGATACGTCGCCGAGACCAGCTTCGCTCCGGTGGAATCCAGGCTGGCTACGAATGCGTCATGTCGCTGCGGGCCACCATCGAAGGTGCTGTCGAAGGCGCCGACCGTCACCGGGAAGTCGACCGACCGGGTCACGCCTGCCAAATGCGCGGCACCTGTCTCGTCGAGGTCCAGCGCGGCAACAGAGTCCCAATCCGAGCCTCCGAGAAATGTCGAGAAGACGAGCCGATCTCCGGCCGGCTCCAGTCGCGTGACGAAACCGTCGACTGTGCCGTCCAAGGATGTATCGAACGCGCCTGGCGTCGTGGGAAAGTCGGGAGACTCAGTATTACCGACAACGGTGATTCGCCCAGATGGTTCGACGGCAATCCCGGGGACGAAATCATCATGACTTCCTCCGAGGAAGGTCGAGAACGAGAGCTGGCTCGACATCATGTCGAGGGACGTGACGAAGCCATCTCGGTTTCCGCCATACTGCTGACTGAAGCTCCCCGGCGT
>JAVJTD010000319.1:0-6887 GCA_040219065.1 Planctomycetota bacterium | reverse complement strand
GCCCGAAGCGGCATCGTCCAACAAGTTCTAGCCGTCCTGGCTCCGGCGTGGCCAAGACCGGGGAGGTAGCGTCTTTCTGCGGAGCCAGGACGGCTAGAACCCTATGCGTTGAACGTTGAAGATTGAGCCCTTGGACGTTTTGCATAGGCTGGCTCAACGCGTTTCACCGGGGACGCCGCTGAATTGAAACGTGCCGCCAAGACAGAGCCCGTGCGACCGAAGGGCCGTCCGCGAATAGCCCCAGGCGGGGCCGGTCCTCCGGCCCGAGCCTGGGGTGGGGTATGCAATGATGATTTTTTCATCACGCGCCCTGAAGGGGCGCCGGCGGGTGGGGCTGTCGACCGGGTGCGACGGGTGAAGATTGGCACTCAATCCGCCAACCGATCCCAGAGCTTCTGGAACTCGGCGAGGAAGACCTTCACTAGCCGAGGCTCGTCGGTCACGATGAAGTTCTCTTCATTGTGGAGAGCGGCGCTGCGCGTCCAGTTGTAGCTGCCCGTCACGAGCACCTCGCGATCGAAGACCGCGAACTTGTGATGCATGTGGTTCTCGGTGCGATCGAACCGGACGGAGATCCCCGAGCGGATGAGATCGTCGATGTCCGAGCCTCGGTCTTCGGCCTTGTCGTTGTCAGTGAGGATGCGGAGTCGAATACCACGCTCCTTCGCTTCCCGAAGAGCGCTGCTCAGTCGGTTGTCCGTGATCGTGAATACACAAACGTCGATCGAGCGCTTCGCATGACGGATCAGGCTGACCAAGCGCTGAGGACACTCCTCACCCGGGCTGAAGTACGACTCGGCAATCGTCGCCGAGGAATCCCCATTCGCCGGCACCAGGACGCGCACGGCATCCTCCAGCCAGTCCAGGAGGTCGTGGTCGGAAGCCGCGAGACGCTGACGAACCAGCTCGAACGCTCGCCGGCGAGCATCGGCGAGGACCGTGTCGTCGATTTGCGCATCGTCGATCGTCGCCCGCAGGGCACGCTTCTCACCGCGCGAGAGACGGAAGTCGTCCAACGTCCGAGCCAGCAACGTCTCGAGCTGATCAGCATTCATGGTGCATCTCCGGCCAGCGGCAGGTGTACGGCAGCGTCGAAAGATACCAGAATCTCGAGCCCGTGGGTGCTCCCCCGCTCACTCCGGCAACCGAGAAAGCCGGTCATGGTCTCATTGCCTCGGGACAACGGGGAGAGTCACACAGGCGAAGCTGGGCCTGCTCCGGCAATCCCTGAAGCGCCTGTATGCTCGATCCACACGAGCACCCAAGCACCACAGCACCCGTCACCCCGTCACCCAGTCACCCCGTCACCCAGTCACCCAAGCACCCAGTCACCCAGTCACCCAGTCACCCAGTCACCCAGTCACCCAAGCACCCAAGCACCCAAGCACCTCCCCTCCCACGCGTTGACATCACCACGAGCCATCGTCAAACTCGACGGCTTCGGCTGCGAGACTTCGGTGTGCGCGGCCCCCCAAAACCGAGGCTAGGCCTCGGCCACCGACTCGGATTCAAAGGACTCGAGACCCTTGGTCAAAAGAACCGCATACCTGGCCTTGCTCTTCGCGGCAGTGCTGCCGATGTTCGTCGGGTGCAGCAAGAGCAGCAGCTCGGCGATCTCCTCGAACGGCTTCGTGTCGTTCATCAACGCCTCGACGAGCTCGCCCGACCTCGACATCTTCGTCGAGGACCGGATCGAGGTCGGCGGAGTCGGATTCAGTGAAGCCACTCCCTACAGCCGGATCGATCGCGGACGTCAGAACGTCAAGGTCGTGCCCAGCGGCACCCTGCAGGTCTTGATCGATCAGAACATCGAGGTGATTGGCGGCGCGTCTTACTCGCTGCTGCTGGTCGACAACTTCGACGCGATCAAGATGCTGTACCTGCGGGACGACCGGCGAGCGCCGGGAGCGAACGAGGTGCGTTACACCTTCGTGCACGCCGGCGCGAACCTGGATCCCGTCGACATCTACTTCACGACGCCGGACATCGACATCAACACTGTTCAGCCGCTCGTGCAAGGCATCCCCTTCGCCGGAGCGACCGGCTACGGATCGGTGCCAGCAGATTTCTACCGGCTGCGCATCACGACCGAGGGCACCAAGGACCTGCTCTACGACTCGGGCCCGGTGGCCTTCGTCGCGCGCAAGATCCTCTCCCTGATCGTGCTCGACGACCCGTTCGGTCCGACGCCGATTCGCATGATGATGGTCGACGGCGGCGCGACGCCCTCATCGGAGACGCTCCTCGACACCCGCTCCTTCGTCCGATTCGTCGCAGCCTCGCCCGACGCACCGAGCGCGAAGGCCGAGATCGACGGCGACAACGTGGCGAACAACCTCAGCTTCTTGGAGTCGACCGAGTACTTCGAGCTCCTCTCGGGTGACCGGACTCTCACCCTCCGTAACCAGACGACGAACTCGATCCTGGCCGAGGTGATGTCGGACATCGAGCCGAGCGCGTTCTACACCATCACCTTTTCCAATGAGGTCGCCAACGGAATCGATCCTCTGCTCGTGCTCGAAGAGAACTCGCTGCCGATCGAGGGTAATGGCAGGATCCAGATCATCGACCTCGCCCACACCGTGGGCAACGCGGTCGACGTCTACCTCGTGCCGGCCGGAACCGACATCGGGACCCGCAATCCCACCGTCGCCGATGTCGAGTACCAAGACGTGCTCGGCTACTTCGGCCGGAACGCGGGCAACTACGAGATCATCGTGACCGACGCCGGCACGAAGAACGAGCTGGCCCGCTCCGCCCAGATCGCCCTCGGGGATCAGGATATCTACACAGCCCTCTTCGTCGAACCCGATCCTCCCAGCACCGACTACGGCGTACTCGTCCTTCAAGACAATTGAGCCGCATCCACGGGCGATGTCGGCCAGGCTAAAGCCAAAGGTAACCGACCTTTCGCCGCAAACAACTCACAAAGCATCGAGCAAACAGGCTGCATCCCTGACAAGGGACGCGGCCTGTTTGCATATCAATCCGGATATTCGAGATGGGCTCGTGACCGGAGTTCGACTCCGCTTCCCTCCACGACCGAGGGTTTGTCTAATTGCGGGATGGGTGTGGACCTGCAATTCGGACTACAGCGGCCACCGCACACATAACGCGTGACACCAAAGGCTTTTGGCGAGCCGCCCGGTCACTGCGCCAATGCCCCCTCCGTGACGCGAGAACACCCGAAACGCCCTCCAGACCGCCCTTCTCCGCTCTCCGTCTCCGTTCCGCCGTGACTTCGCCAAAAAGTCACGGTGAGTGATAGCAACAAGTTACGACGGTCAGGGGTCGCCGTTTTTCGACTCCGGCTTGGAGTAGGGAGTGCTGTCGAAACGCGGAATAGGTGTATCCCCCGGCTTCAGCCGGGTTGGGTCCCCGCCTTCTTTCGAAGCACATTGGAGAGTCTCCTGGGTTGCCAGGAAGTCCTCGATCGCCGTCTCGATCAACTCGGTTGGCCCGAACTCGATGCGCTCGAAGAAGCCCCCCGGGCCGCAGCACCCAGGGGAGGTAGCTCGGTGTGGTCGTCTCCTGCGAGGTGGTGCACGATGTGGCCCTGAACTTGGGTGGCAGGAACGTCCGGACGAAGGCTCAAATGTCGTACTGAGGCACCTAGCCTCGAAGCTTCATATGCAGAGCGAAGGCTCCATGAACGCGAACTCGATTCCCGACTGCCGGAGCGACTGTCCACGTCGTGGACAGGGGTTACCTACAGGTTCCTGCCCGACCATGAAGGGGTCCGGGCCGTCACAGCTCGGGAACCTGCGCAACTGCTCTTTCTAACAGGGCCTCCGGATTGGCTCCAAAGGGAGCTTCTCCGAATGGGCCGCTAGTTGCGAGATCCTTCGGCGCTTCGGGTCACTTGCTTCAGTTCCCCATCATTCTCACGCCTCCGGTCCCTGGAAAGCCATCTCATGAAAGCCCGCGTCCTTCTCTCCGCCCTGGCTCCACTCGTAGTGCTTGGTTTCATTTGCCTCCCGAACGGTCGCGACAACGGCCTCGGAGTGCCTTCGGGTCCGAAAACCTGCGAGCCAAGCGATGGTGCGCCCGATCCTGGAGCCCACTTGAAGGGCCGTCGCCACGATGCGCCCCAGCACCCTACAGAGCCACCAGCTCCTGCCCCTTTCACGACGCGGCTGCCGGCGGCGTTCGTGCTGAACCACGGGCAGTGGTCGCCCGAGGTGCTCGCCGGGGCGAGCCGGCCGGGGCGAGCGATCCGGCTGGAAGCAGGTGTGCTGGCCCTCGGATCGAGGCGGGGGGCGCTCCGCATGCGGTTCCTGGAGAGCAATGCCGAGGCGAGGGTCGAAGGCTCGGGCGAAGAGCGAGGCCGGCACAACTTCTTCCTTGGAAATGACCCGGCGCACTGGCGGTCGAACGTGCCCGGCTATGAGCTGGCGGTTCTTCGAGAGCTGTACCCGGGAATCGATGTTCGCGTCAAGTTCCCTCCGGGCAGCCTCGTCGAGTACGACCTGGTCCTGCAGCCCGGGGCCGATCTCTCGCAATTGCGCGTCCAATGTGAGGGGGCCAACGGTCTGCGCCTCGACGATCGGGGCGACCTGGTCGTGCAGACCGATGCGGGCGAGATCGTTCAGACCATTCCTGCCACCTGGTGGGTCCTGCCGTCGGGCGAGCGGCAAGAAGCGCGATGCCACTTTCGCATCCTGGGCAAGCGTACTTTCGGCTTCGAGCTCCAGGGACGAGCCGAGAACCGCGACTGGCTCCTCGTCATCGATCCGAAGATGGACTGGTCTACCTACCTGGGAGGAGAGGACTCCGATTTTGCGGAGGGGATCGTCGAAGATCCTATCACCGGGGATATCCTCCTTGCCGGCACGACGCTGTCGATAGGATTCCCGGCGACGGCCGGAGCCTTCGATACGACCTACAACGGAGGACCACCGTTCGCTGAAGGGGACGCGTTCGTCTCTCGCCTCACGGCCGATGGGAAAAACCTTGCCTGGGCAACGTACCTCGGTGGAACCGCGGGGGAACAAGGCGAAGCCCTTGCCCTCGATGGAACAGAAATCGTGGTAGTTGGACATACACACTCGTCGGGATTCCCAGTTTCTCCCGGATCCTTCGATCCCACCCTTAGCGGACCGACCGATGCCTTCATCACGAAACTCGACTCGGCTGGTGCACAGCTTCTGTACTCCACGTTTCTGGGCGGGGATAGCAACGAGGCAGCCTTCGATGTCGGCATCGCAGGTCCCTCACTCGTGGTCATCACCGGGATCACGTGGTCTCCCGACTTTCCGACGACACCAGGAAGCTTCAGTCAGCAATACGGCGGAAGCCGGGATGGCTTCGTCACGTCCCTCGACCTGATGTCGAGCCAACTCTCGTTCTCGACATTCCTGGGTGGGAGCCAGGATGACTACGCGGCAGCCCTTGCGTTGGAGTCAACTGGAAGAGTCACCGTAGTGGGTCAGACTGCGTCTCTCGATTTTCCGACAAGTCATGGCGCATGGGACCGAACGCTTGATGGAAGCTATGACGGTTTTGTCACACGCTTCGAGCCGGCTGGGGATCGCATTGCGTTCTCGACGTTTCTCGGAGGATCTGACTGGGAGGGCGTTCTCGCCCTGGCGATCGATGACTCAGGTGCCACTCATCTGGCAGGCTGGACATCCTCGTCCGACTTCCCGGTGACGCCAGGTGCCTACGACTCGACCCTTGCGGGCAGCGATGGCTTTGTGGCAAGCCTAAATAGTAATGGCGCCATGCTCACGTCAGCGACTTATATTGGTGGAACTTCTAATGACACGGCATACAGTATTCAGATCGGGCCAAATGGTGATTCAATTATAGCAGGGAAGGTTCAGTCCAAAGATTTTCCCGTTACACAGGGAGCGTTGTGCCCGAGCTATAGAGGAGGGGAGGCAGACGGCTTTGTGGCAAGATTTAACGCCGAAAAAACCGTTCTCGTCTACTCAACATTTCTGGGTGGTGCTGGCTTAGACGCAAGTTATTTTCTCCAGCTTAGCTCAACAGGCGATGCTTTGGTGACGGGCACGACCGGGTCATTCGACTTTCCGTCCACATCGGGCAGGTTCGACAGCTCGTTCAATGGTGGCGAGGTGGACACGTTCGCCAGCCGGCTGAGGGTCGGACCGTGGCTGCGCTTCAACGGAGTCCCTGCTGCCGGCCAACCTGTAAACTACACGGTGACATCGGCGCCCACTGGGAGCGCCGCGACGGTCGCGCAAGTGATCCTGAGCCGGACCGGATCGGCTGGAGCTTGGCTTTCCGGGGGCTACGTACTCCCTATCACAGTCGATTCCTGCACCTTATTAAGCCTGGCGCTCTCGAGCAGGTTGACCGCGCCAATTGATTTTTTGGGACGCGGCCAGACGGCGACGATACACTTTCCGACAGTGCCGTCGGGCATAACTGTTCACGGCGCCGCCATCATCTGGGAACCGGGCACCGGTCAGATTCATGCCGTAAGTGGCAACACTCGCTTCACAACACAATGACAGTGACAGAGTTCACGTAGATTCTCGATCTCGATCAGGTTCGGATATCGGGTTCTCAGGCACAAAGTTGAAACACTGGGACGAAGGAGTCTTGACATGTCCATGGTCCGCAGCCTTATTGTAGCGATGTTCTTTCCGGCGTTAGTAATCGCAAGCGTTATGCCGGTCTATGCGGCGACGAAGTACGTAGACCCAGTAAGCGGCTTCGACAGTCCTGGAGGTGGCGGTATCGGCACTGAATGGAAGACTATCGCCTACGCCCTCACCCAGGTCAGCTCCGGAGACACGGTCATCGTGATGGATGGCCAAGTCGGTCCCATCGGCGCCGGCGGCAACGGGGAGAGCCTTCCGGTCGCGCTCAAGCGCGGCGTGAGCGTGGTGACCCTGAACGGCCCGTCGGGGACGGTC
>JAVJTD010000298.1:0-4852 GCA_040219065.1 Planctomycetota bacterium | reverse complement strand
CCTCCCGTTTCGGTCGCGCGGGCTGTGGTTGGCGCCTCTCAACCGAACAGCGGCCGGCCTCCCAGGGTCCGCAGTGCCGCCAGGGCGACGCGGTCCTGGTTCACGAAGCCGGCGAGGGGCAGGAGTCCCGCGTCGGCGAGGCGAGTGACCTCGTCGGCGGTGACCAGATGCTCGAGGGGGCCGACGATCGGAGGGTCGCTGTCGGCTGTTCGGGCGTGGAGCGGCAGCCCCTCGAGGACGGCTTCGACGGTCTGGTCAGGATCGGTCAATCGAGCGCAGTAGCCACCGAGGAGAATCCGGGCGACGAGATAGATCGGGCTCTGCCAGGTGTAGCCCTCGCTTCCCTCGATCTCTTCGAGAGGGCAGACATCCACCGGCTCCGAATTCGCGCCGTAAGGCAGCCTCGTCAGAGCACGCGGCCAAGTCAAAGCGACGGACTCGAATGTCTGCCACGACTCCTGCCACTCGGGAGAGCGTGTCGCCGCGACGAGCGACTCTCCCGCGGCTGCGATGACGGTCGTCGCCCTTCCTCGGGCCCAGTCGTTCCAGCGCTCGAGCACCGACCGATCCTCGGGACGGTCCTCGAACCGGCGATCGAGGAAGACCACTCGAAGCGCGTCCGAGCCGGGCATCGCATCGATGGCCTGCAGTGCCTCCAGGACGCGGGCATCGTCCGCCCCGGCATCGACGACGTGCATCACGACGCCTGCCGAAGTCGGCACGGTGCGCGTCACGTTGAAGAGGCCGCGCCAGGCCGACTCCACATGCTCGAAGGCCGGCCGGTGCAGCACGTCCCGCAGCCGAGCCGCGAGGATCGTCAGGAAGAGCTCGCGCCGCTTCTTGGTGTCCAGCGACTCGGGTGGCACGCCAGTGTCGCCGATGATCGCGTCGATCGCGCGATCGAACACTTCATCTCCGGTGCCCTTCGGCCCAACGCGAACCGGCTCCTCGCCGCCATCGCCGCCGAGGATCGAATCGAGGAGCTCGGACTCGGTGACGGTCTGAGGAGCTGACGGCTCTTTCTCGGACGACGCCGCCTTGGCTGGCCAGCGCTCGCCCGCCGCTTCCAGGATCTTCTTCGCCCTCTCTGGCGAGCCGGCCTCCTCCGCCGCAGCACGCCAGGCCTCGAGCGCCGGGAGGCGATCGACCAAGACATCCGGCGTGAAGTCTTCGAGGGATCGAAACGTCGCGGCTCCGAGCTGACCGAGCTCGACACTCGGGCTCCATTTCGAGAGCAGTGATTCGAGGTCGTCGCGATCGAATCGCGATGAGCGTGGCCGTGCCGCGGCTCTCGGCGAGAGATCGGATACGAATGCGACGACGAGTTGCTGGCTCACGAGAGGATCCTTTCCCCAGGCCTCACTTCGACCACCTGGCCTTCACCGGATGGGCGAAGTCCTGCCAGAGGCGCTCACTCTGCTCACGTTCGATGCGACCGTCCTGAAGCACGAAGCGATAGCGAACATGGTGCTCTTGATCCGGCTCGATCGACCACTCTCCGAGCTGACTCGGGCAGTAGCAGAAGAAGGCACCGCCTTGATTCCACATTCGCATCGGCTCGGGGAAGCGGAAGTTCGAAGGGTCGCACAAGATGACCACCGCAGCCCACTCGCCATCGACCGGCCCCGAATGCCCGCACCACTTGGCGCGCGTCTGATGACCGTCCAGGTGGGTCTTTCCCTCGCTGGTCACCGCGAGGTAGTCCTCGCCCTTCCAGCCCTTCGCTCCGCGGAAGCCGAGGCCGCCGTAATGGTACCTCTGCTGCTTCAAGGGGCTCTCGCCGGCACATCGTTGCCGAACCTCGAGATCGAACAGCGAGTACTCATCGCCGCCGACATTCCACACGCGAACATCCCAGGTCTCGTTCAGCGCCGGAACGGTCTCGCCTTTGTCGGCGAACACGACGTGCTCGTGCTTCGCACGGAAGCCGGCGAACACCGAGCCGCTCCATTGACCGGCGTACTCGACGAAGCGCACGGTGCCTTGCTGCTCTCGCAGGTTCCAGAAGTCGACCTTCTTGCCCTGGAACTCGGTGCGAGTCCACGGGAACCAGACGCCCTTGTGATGGAAGTGATCGGCCGGAAAGTCCTCGGTCAGCATCCGACCCGACGGCGAGGAGAGCGGATGGATGTAGGCGTTGCGCAGAAAGCTCTCGTGCACACCTTCAGGCGGAGCGACGAACCCGTGGTGGTAGACCAAGACGTCCTGATCATCGCGCCGGATCGTCAGGTCGCGGTCATCGGTGACGAGGGACAGCCCGTCCTTCCGCATCGGAGCGCCCGACTCCAGAGCAAAGTGCCTCTCGCCGCCAGCCGCCGTCTCGCCGCTCATCACCCACCAGAGTCGGGCGAGCTCACCTCGCTCGACCTGACAAGGGATCTCGGTGCGTTCATCGCCTTGGACCTCGAAGAGTCGCAGCGGCATCCCGGCCATCGCGGGTTTCAGCTCGATCGAGGCGATCGCGTCCTGACGCTCGAGATCGCCAGCGGCGACCACGATCGACCCGAGCTCCTGGCCAGAAGGCAGACTGAAGGCGAGCAGCAGCGAGGTCCAGAGGGACATGAGCATCTCCGTGTGCGGGATGGGAGCGAGGACGCGCATTGTCCGGGTCGGAGCGATGAGCCGCAAGGCGCGCTTCGGTGACGGACCGGCCAGGTGTTCTACTCAACGAACTACCGCATCTCGAGCTCGAGCTTCTCGAGGCGGAAGATCTCGTCGCGGAGGGTGGCAGCGCGCTCGTAGTCGAGCTCGTCGGCGGCGGCCTTCATGTCCTTCTTCAAGGCCTCGATCTTGGGAGGGATCTCTTCGGGGGACGGCATCGGCTCGGTGGCTTCTTCTTCGGAGCCGGGGAGCGGCGCGTAGTCCGCTTCGTAGATCGACTCGAGCATCTGGCGGATGGACTTGCGCACCGATTGCGGCGTGATGCCGTTCGCCTCGTTGTAGGCCGTCTGCAGGCTACGACGGCGCTCGGTCTCGTCCATGCACGCTCGCATCGAGTCGGTGATCCGGTCGGCGTACAAGATCACCTTGCCCTTCAGATTCCTCGCCGCACGTCCGCACGTCTGGATCAAGGAAGTCCGGGAGCGAAGGAAGCCCTCCTTGTCGGCGTCGAGCACGGCGACGAGGGACACTTCGGGAAGATCGAGCCCTTCTCGGAGCAGGTTGATCCCGACGAGGACATCGTAGGTGCCTAGCCGCAAATCGCGCACGATCTGGCTGCGCTCCATCGCGTCGATGTCGGAGTGCATGTATTTCACCCGCACGCCGAGGTCGCGGTAGTAGTCGGTCAGCTCTTCCGCCATGCGCTTGGTCAGCGTCGTCACGAGCACCCGATCGCCCTCCCCCACTCGCTGACGAATCGCGGCGAGGAGATCGTCGACTTGTCCACTCGCCGGGCGCACCTCGATCTCGGGATCGATGAGGCCAGTCGGGCGCACGACCTGCTCGACGATCTTGCCTTCGCTCTTTTCCAGCTCGTAGTCCGACGGCGTCGCCGAGACGTAGACGATCTGGTTGACGAGCTTCTCGAACTCGGGGAAGGAGAGCGGGCGGTTGTCGAGCGCTGAAGGCAGCCGAAAGCCGTAATCGACGAGGGTCCGCTTGCGCGATTGATCGCCCTTGTACATGGCACGGACCTGCGGAATGGTGACGTGTGACTCGTCGATGAGGATGAGGTAGTCCTCGGGGAAATAGTTGAGCAGGGACGCTGGCGGCGCGCCCGGCGCGCGGCCGTCGAGGTGGCGCGAGTAGTTCTCGATGCCCGAGCAGAAGCCCATCTCCTGGATCATCTCGAGATCGAACTTGGTGCGCTGCTCGAGGCGCTGCGCTTCGAGCAGCTTGCCGTGGCGACGGAGGTGAGTGAGCGTCTCTTCGAGCTCCGTCTCGATCCCCCGGCAGGCGAGCTCGAGGCTCTCCTGCGGCGTGACGTAGTGGCTGCGCGGGTAGATGGTCACCTCGTCGACCTCTTCGAGCACCTCCCCGGTCAAAGGATCGACGATCGCGATCGCCTCGATCTCGTCGCCGAAGAACTCGACGCGGACGAGGCGGTTGTCCTCGTAGATCGGGAAGATCTCGACCACGTCGCCACGCGCACGGAAGGTCCCGGGCTGCAGATCGAGGTTGTTGCGCTGGTACTGGACGTAGGTGAGGTCCCGCAACACGTCGTCGCGATCGACCTCGCCGCCGACCTTCAAGGGCACGCTGAGCTCGCCGTAGAACTTGGGCGAGCCGAGGCCGTAGATGCAGGACACGCTGGCGACGATGAGGACGTCACGGCGCTCGAAGAGCGAGCGCGTGGCGGAGTTGCGCATCCGATCGATCTTCTCGTTGATGCGCGCGTCCTTCTCGATGTAGGTGTCGCTGGTCGGGACGTACGCCTCGGGCTGATAGTAGTCGTAGTACGAGATGAAGTACTCGACGGCGTTCGTGGGGAAGAGCTCGCGGAACTCCTGGTAGAGCTGAGCCGCGAGGATCTTGTTGGGCGCGAGCACCAAGGTCGGCTTCTGGCACTCCTGGACGAGGTGGGCCATCGTGAAGGTCTTCCCGCTGCCGGTCACGCCCAGCAGGGTTTGATGACGGACACCCTCGGCGAGCCCCTGGGCCAGACCCGCGATGGCCTGGGGTTGATCCCCCTGGGGAACGAAGTCACTGACGAGCTCGAACGGCATGTGCTGGGATCCTCTCGATCGACCGACCTGGGCCGCCATGGTAGTCGATCCGGCCACCGCCGCCGAGCCCCGGAGCCAGGCCGACCGCCAGGGCTCAGTCTTTCTCAATCTCACTGAGAGCCGTGGCAAACGGTTAGGGGAAATCGCTGGCGGCGAAGGCGAGAGGTTGGTAGCTTTTCCGCCAT
>JAVJTD010000297.1:0-23776 GCA_040219065.1 Planctomycetota bacterium | reverse complement strand
GACCTCAAGCTCCTCGTCGAGCAGTACCTCAACCTCTACGAGGAGAAGACCGGCGAGAAGTTCCCCGAGAAGCCGTGGGAGCAGCTCGTCCAGTCGATCAATGCGGTCTTCGGCTTCTCGGGGAACTTCTCGCCGGTCTTCTCCTCGTAGAGGTTGAGGTACTGCTCGACGAGGAGCTTGAGGTCGTCGACGCCGAGGTCGGTGTCGAGCTTCACGCCGCGCTCGACCTTCATGCCGCTCAGGATGCGCTCGAACTCCTCGTGCGGCACGCCGCGGACGACGTCGCCGAACATGTTGATGAAGCGGCGATAGGAGTCCCAGGCGAAGCGCTCGTTGCCGGTGCGCTTGACCAGCCCCTCGACGGCGTCGGGCGTGAGTCCGAGGTTCAGGACCGTGTCCATCATGCCGGGCATCGAGACGGCCGCACCCGAGCGGACGGAGACCAAAAGGGGATTCTCGGTGCTGCCGAACTCGGCACCGAGCGTCTTCTCGAGGCGTGCGAGGTGCTCCTTGACCTCGGCTTCGAGCGAGGCCGGCCACTTGCCGCCACCGTCGCTGTACTCGGCGCACGCCTGCGTCGAGATGGTGAACCCCGGAGGCACCGGGATCCCCAAGTTCGTCATCTCGGCGAGGTTCGCTCCCTTGCCGCCCAGAAGGTCCCGCATCGTCGCGTCGCCTTCGGCCTTGCCCTCACCGAAGAAGTAGACGTACTTCGTCGACATGTCCTTTTTCTCTCCTGCTGTGGCTCGTTTTCACTGAGCCTCGTCAGTTCGCACGGTCTCCGGCGCTTCGGCCGGCTTCTCCGCGCCGATCAGATTCGGGAACGAATCGATCTTCCATTCGGGCTGGACGCGGACGCCGCTGATGGCGCCCGGTCGCTTGAGGAGCTGGAGCTCTTCGGGGTCCAGCTCTCGAGCGGCGTCCGCGTCGGCGATCTGGAGGAAGAGGCTGCCATCGCTGCCTCCCACCACGCGAAACGCCGACAGGATATCTGCGTAGCTCCCTTCCCAGAGGTCAGGGGCTTCGATCAGGATATTGGCTTCCCGCACCAAGTCGAACTCGACGCCCTGGCCGGCGACCGTCATCTGCACGGTCGCGACGCCGGGCCGCTGCGGGTCGTATACAGGGTCGTGAATGTCTCCCTCGATATCGAGGAACCGGAGGACACCGATCTCGAAGCCGTACTCGTTTTCCAGGCGATTCCGGAAGACGAGGTAGGCGGTGAAAGAGATCTCCTCCTTGGCGACGAGACGCTTCGAAAGGCACCGATACTCGACTTCGTTGCAGTTTTCCAAGAAGCCGCGCATGAAAGTTCGGAGAGTGCCTTCGGGAGTGTCGTAGTCGCGTGGGATCTCGTCGCACTCGAGGCCGCAACATCCGGCGGTCGCGAGCAGGACGAGGCACGTCCAAACGAACGATGATCGCATGCGTTCTCCCCGGTTCGCGACCATTCCATCCAAAACTCCCGATATTAGGGAGCTGATCGGGGGTGTCAAGGAGGTGTCCAGGTGCTCTGGTTCTTTGGTGCTCTGGTTCTTTGGTGCCCTGGTTCCTTGGTGCCCTGGTTCCTTGGTGCCCTGGTTCCTTGGTGCTCTGGTTTCTTGGTGATCGGGAGATGACGTCACCCAGGCACCCAGGCACCCAGGCACCCAGGCACCCAGGCACCCAGGCACCCAGGCACCCAAGCACCAGCCCTTGCCGGTCCGGCGATCTTCGGCGAGAATCGGGCCGCCAGGCCTGGACACGTATCCCTCCCAAACGTGGAATCTCGGATGACTTCCGATCACCTCGCCAGTCGCGCTGCCGCGCGATCGTTCCTCTTCTCATTCATTTTCATCGCCGCCGCCCCTTTCCTCACCCTCGCCGCCGTGGCCCAAGGTCCTGAGCTCACTCTGCATGATGTGCTGCTCGAGCCGACGGATGCGATCGTGGCCGGGGAGAGCTGGATCGTCTCATTGGACGGCTTGGAGCCAGGAGTTGCCTATGAGCTGTCGCTCCTCGACGGCTCGGGCGCCTTGCATGGCTACCTGCGCTTGGCCAGTGACGATCAGGGCCATTTGGGGCCGGAGATCCTGTGGTATCAGAGCGGCATCACGGGATCGGATCCTGCGGGTGATGGGCTTCCGGGCCCCGGGTTCCAGGACTTGGCGAGCGCCGAGGCGTTCTTACTCTCGACGAGCTGGTCGCTCGAGCTGAGCCGGGTCGGAGAGGATCGGGCCGCAGACCTCGTGGGGCGGTTCGCCATTCCAGTGAAGCCGGCGAGGACCGCGTTCCCGTGCGACGCGCGCGGCCGGTTCCGGACGTCGTTCGAGGCGGGCAGGGAGCCGATCTATCTCGCGGCCTCTGGCCTGCCGAAGGGCGAGCGCTTCGAGGCCTGGACGGTGGCGGATCGGGACCACTGGAGAGTCGGCGATCTGCTGGAAGACGTCTCGGGCTGGCAGGGTGGCTCCTCGGTGGAGCGCTTCACGGCGAGCGGTGAGGCGGTGCAGATCGTCGGACCGATCTGGCCAGCGCCGATGCAGCGGCCGGGGCGATTCGACTTCGTCCTTCGGGAAGTGACCGCCGTCGCCGCCGAGCCTCGCCTTCGTCGAGCCGATCGACCGGGCTACAGCCTCGAGGCGGCGATCGTGCTGCGTGAGCCGTCGGCGCCTTCGATTGCGGCGAGCCGCGAGATCGATATCGCGGGACGGCAGCTAGGCTCCTATCCGCATTTTGAGCACCTGCCCGCGTTCCTGCGGTCGGTGCCGGTCGCGGGCGCGGTCGACCCGGCGGATCTGCGGAGCGCGGCGCCGCGCGATGCGGCCGTGTTCCGGTGGGCGGCGTTCCACGTCGTCGACGATCGCTCGGCGGCCGAGTGGGCGACGAACCAGGCGTTGGTCGATGTGACCGAGGTCGTCGAGGTGCGCCCGATCAAGGCCGGGACTCTCGAGGTGACGGCCGGACCCATCTGGACGTCGCCGGACCCGGCGACGCGCGGACCGAACCGGTACGACGTCGTGGTCGACCTCGGCGCCTCTCGCCTCGGCGGGCCGCCGCAGTTCGACGATCAGTACACGCCCGGCATCGATCTGATCGACGGTGCCGATCGTGAGGGCTTCATTCTGGTCGACGATCCCTCGCAGCCTGGGCCGTACGCGGTGGGGCGGACGTCGTACAACTTCGAGGATGCGGTCAAGCTGCAGTACGGCGCGTTCGCGGACAACAACACCGACATTCGCGCGGTGGTCGCCTACCCGGCCGATGCCGACGGCGAAGACGTGCCGGTGGTCTCGAACGATGAGCGGTTCCCGCTGGTGGTGATCCTCCACGGCAATCACGCCATCTGCAACGTCGGCACGGGCTGCTCGAACAACTGCGCGCCGGCGAGTCGGATCCCCAATCACGAGGGCTACGACTACCTCCTCGACTTGTGGGCGAGCCACGGGTTCATCGCAGTGTCGGTCGATGGCTTCGACGTGACGTGTAAGAACAACCGCTATCTCGAGCGAGGCGCGCTCATCATCGAGCACCTGCAAAGGTGGAGGAAGTGGAACCTTCCTTACTTCATCGATCCGGTCTTCGGTGGCCGCTTCCGCCAGAGGGTGCAGATTCAGAACATCGCGGTGATCGGCCACTCGCGCGGCGGAGAGGGAGCGGTCGCGGCCGAGATCCTCAACGACGCGGTCGGCCTCGGCTGGAACATCCGCTGCGTGGGAGCGATCGCACCCACGGATCAGAACACCTCGAATCCGCCCGGCGGTGTGCCGCGGAAGTTCGTCCTCGGCGACGTGCCGCTCTTCAACATGATGGGCTCGAGCGACGGCGACGTGATCAACATGCAAGGCGCTCGCCTGTTCGACCGCGCGGCGCCGGCGGGCCGGGAGGCCGACAAGTCGCAAGTGTTCATCTACGGCGCCAATCACAATAGCTGGAACACCGTCTGGATCGATCCGAACTGGAGATTCGGTGGGGACGACGGCGTGGGCGTCGATCGCATCTCGGCCGAGCAGCAGCAGCTCACCGGGAAGGTGTTCCTGACGTCTTGGATCAAGGCCTGGTGCCAAGGCGAGCTCGAGATGCTCGAGTTCCATCGCAACCGCTTGAACGTGCCGTCATTGGGTGATGTGCGGTACTACTGGTCCTACGAGTCGTCGCAGCACGTCGACGTCGACGACTTCCAGAACGGGCCGGCGGATCCGACCTCGAACTCGCTCGGTGGGGCGGTCACCGCGCTGCCGGCACCCGAGGACTTCCTCGAGTCGAGCTTTCGGGCCGGCGCCTTCGACGGGAGCTTCTTCCACGACACCGACGGGCTGATCATCGGCTGGCGTCAGGACACGCTCTACTCGACCGTGCTGCCCCAAGGCTCCCAGGATCTCTCGCCGTACACGCACGTGGCGCTGCGCATCGCGGTCATGCACGACAACGACAAGAACCCCGTCCTGGCCGCCCAGCGCTTCGGCCTGAATCTGGTCGACACTCAGGGGCGGGCGCAAAGGCTGGAGATCGACAGCGAGGCCTTCGACCCTGTTCCGTATCCGTATCCGCACCCGAGGACGAGCTGGAAGACGATGCTCAGCAGCGTGCGCGTGCCGCTGCGAGCGTTCCGTCAGAACAACTCCGAGCTCGACCTGACGCAGATCCAGAAGATCGAGATCACGTTGCCAGACACCGGTCTCGTGGCGATCGACGACATCCAGTTCACGAGGTGACCCCGATGAAGAACGTCCAGACTTCGCCCGTCTCCCGTCGGAGCGGCCTGTGTCTCGCGCTCGTCTTGCTGGTCGCTTCGTCGGCCCGGGCGCAGAGCGGTCGGCAAGAGCCTTCGAAGCTGAAGCAGCCGCAGCAGCTCGAGCTGACCGGCTGGGAGCTCAAAGAGGTCGCCTTCGAAGAGCCGCACCGAGAGATCCAGGGCGACGGCACCGTCGTGCTCAGGCCCTGGGGATACCAGCTCATCGTAAGCGCGAAGAAGTTCCCGATCCGGGCTCTCGATCCCGTCGTCGAGCTCGGCGACTACCGCCTGCACCATTGGGAATGGGTCGACGACGATCGGCGCGACGCCATCGTCTACACCTTCTGGAACACGGACATCCTGCGCGCCGAGCGCCCCTTCAGCGTCGTGTATCTCGGCGACGAAACGACGCGAGCGACCTTCGAAGAGCCCCTCGACCCCGAGAAGCTGAGGCGGTTGTCAAAGGCCCAGCGCGAGCGCCTCGCCGTGCCCGACATCGAGAGTGGCCGCATCGACAGCCGGGATGGGGGAGTGGTCCGAGGCACCCTTCATTTGAAGGAAAGCGCCGCCGTCCACCTCGCGATCTGGCGGACGGATGGGACCTGGACCCTCGGCCCCCTGGTCCGAGCCGACGACGAGGGCCACTTCGAGCAGCGCTGGCCACTGATCGAGCAAGCCGAGGCAACAGCCCTCGTGAGGCTGAAGCCCGGAACGGCGGCCCCCGTCACCGCGATGATGACGAAAGACCTCCCCAAAGGCGCCGAGATCCTCGACCAGAAGTGACGGAGCCGTCCCACCAGAGCCCGCGCGACCGATGCGGCCTGGGCCGAGCGAGCGTTCGCTGATGTGAATCGTCATCGCGGACCAACGAACGAGAGCGCTCCGAGCAAGGGTTGCCGGAACGGAGCGCGGGCTTCCGGCCCGCATCCCGGCTGAGTAAGGACCACCAACCAGAGCCCGCGCGACCGATGCGGTCAGGGCCGAGAGTGCGTCGGCTGATGGGATTCGTCAGCAAAGACGAACGAGCGTCCAGAGTCCGAGCGAGGGTCGAACACACGACGCGCCCGACCTTCCGGGACAGCCCTCCGAACGCACAGGCCACCAGCCGACTTACCGCCGACCCCGCCAGAGAGCCGCGAGATTCCGGGTCCATTTTCGGTCTTGATTTCGAGCCTTCGCTTGATAAGCTCTGCGTCTCTCAACGAGGGCGATTAGCTCAGTTGGCTAGAGCACCAGCTCGACAAGCTGGGGGTCACTGGTTCGAGTCCAGTATCGCCCACCAAGACCCACGAAAGCCGCATCCGACGAGTCGGACGCGGCTTTTTTCGTGATCGACTCCCCAGGCTAGGGGCAGGAAGAAGGACCAGACTTCGAACCGAAAACGGTTCTCGCGGGACTCCTCATCGTGGATGCTGTTCATGAGGAGGAGCCATGCGACCCGACGTCTTGCTCGGTCATTCGGACTTCGTTCACCGGCTGTGTCGCTCACTGCTCGCGGACCGAGATGCGGCCGCGGATGTGGCGCAGGAGACTTTGCTCGAGGCGCTTCGCCGGCCCCCGGTCGCCGGCGCCGGGCGAGGATGGCTTGCCGCGGTCGCTCGGAACCTCGCGCGCAAGGCGAAGCGGTCGATGAAGCGTGCGGCGAGCCGCGAGATGGCAGTGGCACGTGCTGGGCGAGTGGTGTCGACGGATGTGGTGCTCGAGCGCGAGGAGCAGCGGCGCCTTGTCGTCGAGTCCGTCTTGGCCCTCTCGGAGCCTTATCGCACGGCGATCCTGCTGCGCTACTTCCACGACCTGCCGCCGCGTCGCATCGCCCGAGAGCTCGATGTGAGCGTCGAGACCATCCACACGCGGCTCCGGCGTGCGCGGCAGCAGCTTCGCGCCAACCTCGGCGACGATCCTCGGCGTCGGTGGTCGGTCTTCGCTTTGCCGATCGGTTGGGTCGAGTCCCTCTGGCGGAGCACTACGCGGCCCGCAGTGCTCGAGGCGTCGGCGACCGCTCGCCTGGGACTGGTCGCGGGGACGATCGGGGTCGCGCTCGTCTCGATGCATTGGTTGATGTCGGAAGAAGGAAGAGCGATGCCGCTAGGGAAGACGGTGCCCCGAGAGGTGGTCGCTCCGACCTTGGCGGCCATGCCGGTGCTCGTGGAGTCCGCATCACAAGAGACCGCAGTCGAGGATCACGAGGCCGCGCAAGCGACGAACGATGTCTTCGGGCGAGTCATGACTTCGCTGCGCACCGGCATCGACGATGTCGTCGTCACGCTCACCAACGAGGCAGGTGAGGAGCATCGCGAAGAGGCTTTCAGCGGCTGGTTCGACCTGAAGGATGTCGGAGTGGGCGAGTGGACCTTGCGGGCCGAGGCGCCTTGGTACTGGCCGCATGAAGAGGTGCTCTACGTCGGCGAGAAGGACCTGCCACCGCTCGAGATCCTGATGGAGAGAATCCGCGTCGGGCTCCGCTTCGAGACCGTGAAGGGGCGGCACGTCTTGAATGACTGGTTCAAATGGGAGGAGCTCTTTCCGGACAGGCCGGATGGACCTTGGCCATTTCCTTGGCCGCGGATCGGCTCGGCGCAGATCAATGTCGTCGTGTCGCCCAAGCGACTCGAGTCGGTCCCTTTTCCTCTCACGCGATTTGGACGTGACCTGTATTGGCGGAACGAGAGGTACCACCAACGGCGCTTCTACGAGCTGGGCACGAGGTTCGTCGGCACTCCCGAAGTCCCCATGCCGCCCGGTTGCTCCGGAGTGCTCGAGCTCGAGTCTCTCGAACCATGCTGGGTGAACTTGACGTTCCAGGACATGATCATCGCCTCTGCCCATCTCGAGGAGATACCGAAGCAGCCAGAGGATCTCGTGCTCCTGACCGTCGATCCGACGCAGCTCGGGCAACAGGCCACCATGGTGAAGGTGCAGGCGATCGATGCCGAGACGGGCAGTCCGATTCCGAACGTCAAGGTGGGGCTGCGTTGCGAGAATTGGTATCTCGGTGGCGCGCACCCTTCGACCGATGAGCAAGGCGTCATACAGATCGAGCAGGCGGTACCCGGCGTTCACTATCTGTCGCTCTTCCATCCCGAGTACGAGTCGCTCGAGCCGTATGCCTATCGAGTTCGAATCCCGTCCAGCGGATTCCACGACCTGGGCCAGGTCCGTCTGGCGAAGCGAACCGAGGTGCGTGGTGTCGTGAAGAACGCGGCCGGTGAGCCGGTCGAGGATGCAGTCGTCTGGTGCGAGCGGCTCGATCGGCGGCGCTTTCCTCAACCTCTGTATGCGAATTGGCTCATCACGACGGACGCGGAGGGAAGGTTCAAGCTCGAGGAGCAGGGGCGCGGGCAGCTACTGATCTTCGCGTCCGTTCTCGAAGAGGTGAAAGAGCATACCAAGGGCCCGTGGCACTCCGAGTACGCGATCCGGCCGGTCCTCCACGACAACACCGAGACCGACGGTCCGGTCGAGATCGTCCTGCAATCGGGTCCGCTCGTCACGTTCGCGGTCGAGCGCGAACGGCTCCAGTGGCCGGTCATCGAGATCCTCGACTCCGATAACGTGCCCGTTTGGTATGGCGAGCTCTGGGCGAGGTACTATCCGGACGGCCTTCGCTTGGTCGCGGGCCGGTACGTCGTGAGGCTCTACGACGGGATGGAGCTGCTCGAGACGCGCGGCATCGAGGTGGGCGCGGATCCGATGACGGTCACGTTCAAATGAGGCATGCGCCCGCATCGTAGATCATCCCCAGGCGTTGTCTTACCCCCCGGTGGACACCCCTTCCCGCCTGCGTCCCTTCAGGGCGCGTGATGAAAACATCATCATTGCATTCCCACCCCAGGCTCGGGCCGGAGGACCGGCCACGCCAGGGGCTCCACGCTGCCGGCCCTGCGGGCCCTGGGGCCAGACTGTCCGTCAGCCAACGCACAGGACCAAACGTTCCTCGAATCTCCCGAGCTGAAGGCCCGGCAGCGTGTAGCCCAGGCCGAAGGCCTGGGTTTCGGGCTGCGGCGTCATCCCGCTTCGGTCGCGCGTGCTCTGGCTGCGTGCGGCCGCCCAACGATCAGGTGATGTCGAACATCGTCTCGAAGTGCGCGATCTTCAGAACCGCGAGGACGCGCTCGTTGCAGTTGGTCACCTCGACGTGGCCACCTTGGTCGGCGGCGAATTCGTTGAGTTGGAGGAGCATGCCCAGGGCCGAGCTGTCGAGGTTGTCGGCGGCGGCGAGGTCGACCACGAAGTTCTTGACGGTGTTCGGGGCCGTGCGATACGCATCGCGGAACTCGCGGTGGATCGGAAAGGTGAACATTCCGGTGACAAGGATCGTCAGGCTCTCGTCACCGAGTATCGTCTTGACCGTGTTCGCCATGCTTCTCTCTCGCCGCGGATCGCCGGATGTCCAATCGTGCTGCCAGGAGGCGCCTAGACCTCTCGGCTATCGGCGAGAGGTTCCACGGAGCTTGAGGGGGCTGTAAGCTCTATTGGGATGAGTGATCACTTCGAGAGGTCTTCCATGTCGAGATCACTTCGGCCCATCGCCTGGCCGGTGGCCGTGCTGGTGATCGCGTTCGGCGTTCATCGGCTGTCTTCGAATCATTCGGCGCCGCGTGAGCTCGAGCAGGCGCCCGCGCGGATTCCTGGTGGTAGCTCGCTCGGGGCGGCCGAGGGCGATCTGTTGACGCTCCGGGTGGAATGGCCGGATACCGAGTCGGTCAGGACTCTGATCGTCGAAGATGGTTCCGGTGAGCCTGTCTGGATCCTGATGGAAACGGGGAGATCGACGAAGTCTTTGGATCTGGAGTCGCACCAAGCCGGTCCGCTTCGGGTCACCCGTTCGGCTCGCCGCGCGGTGCTCCTCGATGGAGACGGCACGGAGGTCGCGCGCATCCCGATCGATCCCGATATCGAAGACGTCCAGATCATTCGCCCGAATTGACCGACTGCCCACGGAAGGAGCTCCATGAGCTCGAAGCCTTACGCCAGCGACGGTGAGATTCGCATCGGGATCTCGGCCTGCCTGCTCGGAGACGAGGTGCGATTCGATGGCGGGCACAAGCACGACCGGTTCTTGACGGGGACGGTCGGGGAGTTCGTGTCGTTCACACCCGTCTGCCCGGAGGTCGAGCTCGGGCTAGGCATCCCACGTGAGACGATCCGCTTGGAGCGCGGTGAGGCGGGCGATGTCCGGCTGGTCGGCAACAAGACGCGCAAGGACATCACCGAGGAGATGGAGCGCTACGCGGAGGCCCGGGTCGCAGAGATCGAAGCGCTCAACCTGTGCGGCTACATCCTCAAGAAGGACTCCCCGAGCTGCGGCGCGTTTCGCGTGAGGGTGTACGAGCCTTCGGGAATGCCCTCGCGCGAAGGGCGCGGCTTGTTCGCTGAAGCGCTGATACGAAGGATGCCGCTGCTGCCCGTCGAGGAGGAGGGTCGCCTGCAGGATCCGATGCTGCGCGAGAACTTCTTCGAGCGCGTCTTCGCTTATCGGCGCTTGAAGGACCTGTTCCAGGACGGGAGCTGGTCGATGGGGGATCTCGTGCGGTTCCATACCCGAGAGAAGCTGTTCTTGCTCTCCCACGACACCGAGATCTACCGCGAGCTCGGACGCCTCGTCGCCGGCGCGAAGAAGCGACCGCGGGAAGAAGTGGAGCGGGAGTACGGCGAGGGGTTCATGCGAGCGCTCGGGACGAAAGCGACGGTGAAGCGTCACGTCAACGTGCTGCAGCACATGGCCGGGCACTTCCGCGACGTCGCGAGCGTGGAAGAGCGCGACGAGCTTGGCGAGCTCATCGAGGATTACCGGCAACGGCTGGTGCCGTTGATCGTCCCGATCACGCTCCTGAAGCATCTGACCAAGATGCACCGCGTCGAGTACCTCGCAGGCCAGACCTACCTCGAGCCGAATCCGCGGGAGCTGATGCTTCGCAATCACTGTTGAGTGCACCCAGGGCTTCCGCACTGGGATGTCCTGCGCCGGTCCTTCGGACCTCGGGATCCGTTGGTTGGGCCTTCGTCGAGCATAGGGCGCTTGCCCGTGGCACGCGGGTCACGCATGACGTTTGGTGCCACCGGTCTTTTTTGATTGTCCTTCCGGGTTGCCTCCCTATAATCGTAGCCCGCGATTGGCGAGCGTAAGTCGGTAGTATCAAGCATTTTGTCGGCGGGCGGCCCAGCGGGGTGACGGAGGTTCCTGCGTGATCATCGGCGTTCCCAAAGAGATCAAGAACAGCGAGCACCGGGTCGGCATGGTTCCCGGTGGCGCTCATGCCCTCGTGGCTTCGGGACACACCGTCCTCGTGCAGCGTGGGGCCGGGCTCGGCTCGGGCATCACCGACGACGAGTTCGTCGACGCTGGCGCGAAGATCGTCGACTCCGCGAGCGCGGTGTACGGCGAGGCCTACATGATCGTGAAGGTCAAGGAGCCCTTGCCCGATGAGTACGGTCTGATTCGCAAGGGGCAAACGGTCTTCACCTACTTTCACTTCGCCGCGTCGCGTGAGCTGACCGAAGCGATGATGAAGAGCGGTGGCACCTGCATCGCCTACGAGACGATCGAGGGCAAGAACAGTACGCTCCCACTGCTCACGCCGATGAGTGAGGTCGCGGGTCGCATGTCGATCCAGGTCGGGGCCGCTTGCCTCGAGCGCACTCACGGCGGACGCGGTGTCTTGCTCGGCGGCGTGCCGGGTGTCGAGCCGGCCAAGGTCGTCGTCCTCGGTGGCGGTGTCGTCGGGAGCAATGCCGCGCTCATGGCGGCGGGCATGGGCGCCCAGGTCAAGATCCTCGACATCAACCTCGACCGGCTGCGCTTTCTCAGCGAGATCATGCCGGCCAACGTCGTGACGCTGTACTCGAGTCCCTACACCGTGCTCCAGGAGGTCAAGGACGCCGACCTGATCATCGGCGCGGTCCTGCGTCATGGCGCGCGCGCGCCGGTGTTGGTCCCGCGCAGCTACTTGCAGTCGATGAAGAACGGCAGCGTCATCGTGGACGTCGCCGTCGATCAAGGCGGCTGCATCGAGACCTGCCATCCGACGACGCATGACGAGCCGACCTACGAGGTCGATGGCGTGATCCACTACTGCGTCGCGAACATGCCGGGCGCGGTCAGCCGCACCTCGACCTTCGGGCTCACCAACGCGACGCTGCCGTACGCGCGCCGCATCGCCGACCAGGGTTGGCAACGGGCCGCGCAGAACGATCCCGGCATGGCGCAAGGTGTGAACATCGTCGACGGCCAAGTGACCTATCGCGCGGTGGCCGAGGACTTCGATCTCGATTACACCCCGCTCGAGTCCCTGCTCTGACGAGCGACCCGGCGCGGGCGGACAGGAGGACGAGATCGACGAGCTCTGGCGAGTGCTGGTGCTGGCGGTGGTGCAGGGGCTGACCGAGTTCCTGCCCGTCAGCAGCTCGGGGCACCTGGTCCTCTTCGGGGCCTTGCTCGATCTGAAGGATCCAGGCGCATTCCTCGAGGTCGCGCTGCACTTCGGCACGCTGTTGGCCGTCGTCTTCTTCTTCCGAAGGGATCTTCTGAAGCTCGGCCGAGATCTCGTCTCCAAGCGCGTGCCCGACGCGGAGCGGCGCTCGGCGTGGAAGTTGACCTTTGCCCTGATCGTCGGCACCTTGCCGGCCGCGATCGTGGGCCTCTTGTTCAAGGATCAGATCGAGTCGCTCTTCGACGCGCCGGCCTTGGCCGGGGTGGCATTGATGGCCACGGGCTCGCTGCTGCTCAGCACACGCTTCTGGAAGCCGGGCGAGCGCGGTCTCGAGACGCTTGGCCCGCTCGGGGCCTTGGCGGTCGGCATTGCACAGATGATGGCGATGATGCCCGGCATCTCCCGCTCGGGATCGACGATCGCGTGCGGCATGTGGCTCGGGCTCCGAGGACCCGAGGCCGGGCGTTACTCGTTCTTCTTGTCCTTGCCGGTGATCCTCGGCGCGACGATCCTGACGGGCAAGGACGCCCTCGAGACCGGAACCGGGCTCTCGACCTTCAGCTTGGTCGCGGGCGTGCTCGTCTCGGCCGGAGTCGGCTTCGCCTGCCTGAGCTGGCTGATGGTCCTCCTGCGGCACGGCCGACTCGTCGGCTTCGGTTACTACTGCCTCGCCGTCGGCGCAGCGACGGTCCTGATCACGGTGGCCGGATGACGGCCGCCTTCGTATAACAGACATCTGACAGCACGATTCGGCGCGTCGAGCGGACGAGAGCCTCGGGCTCCGCCCGGCCCTGCCTCAAGTTCAAGAGGTGGAGGGACCGACGATTTCGAAGGGTGCGAGTGCGCGGCTCTGGTGGCTGCCGTAGTTCGCGACCGTTCATCGCGTCCGAAAGGGAGTCGAACCATGCCTACTGCGCTCATCACGGGGATCACCGGCCAAGACGGCTCGTATCTCGCCGAGTTCCTCCTCGGCAAGGGATATCGAGTCATCGGTGTCGCTCGCCGGTCGAGCACGGAGAAGTTCGAGCGCGTCGAGCATCTGCAAGGGGCGATCGAGATCATCCAAGCGGACCTCCTCGACCAGATGTCGCTCATCAACGTCCTTCGCCGGTACCACCCATCGGAGGTCTACAACCTCGCCGCGCAGTCGTTCGTCCCGACGAGCTTCGAGCAGCCGGTCCTCACTGCGCAGGTCACCGCTGTCGGCGTGACCCATGTCCTCGAGGCGATCCGCGCGACCGATCCGAGCATCCGGTTCTACCAGGCATCGAGCAGCGAGATGTTCGGCAAGGTGCGCACCTCGCCGCAGACCGAGGACACGCCGTTCTACCCGCGCAGCCCTTACGGTGTCGCCAAGTGCTACGGCCACTGGATCACCGTCAACTATCGCGAGTCGTACGACCTCTTCGCCTGCTCAGGCATCCTCTTCAATCACGAGAGCCCGCGGCGCGGCCTCGAGTTCGTCAGCCGCAAGGTGACCGACGGCGTCGCGCGCGTCTATCTCGGCGAGTCCGAAGAGCTGAGGCTCGGCAACCTGCGCGCGCAGCGCGACTGGGGCTTCGCCGGCGACTACGTCGAGGCGATGTGGCTGATGCTGCAGCAGGACGATCCCGACGATTACGTGATCGCCACGGGCAAGATGCACTCGGTCGAGGATCTCGTTCGCATCGCGTTCTCGCACAAGGGTCTCGACTGGCGTCAGTTCGTCAAGACCGACCAGAGCCTGGTCCGCCCGGCCGAGGTCGATCAGCTACTGGGCGATGCCGCCAAGGCGCACGCGCGCTTGGGGTGGAAGCCCAAGGTCAGCTTCGAGGAGATGATCGAGATGATGGTGGACGCCGACGTCGCACGCCTCTCGGGCGCCAGGCCTTCGGTCACGCCCGCTTGATGAGGGCTCTCGTCACCGGGGCCCGCGGATTCGTCGGTCGGCACCTGGTCGAATGGGCGAAGCAGCGTGGGGCGGAGGTCACCGGCACCTACCGTCCCGGCACCGAGCCACCGTCCGATCCCGGCGTCGAGTGGGTCGCCTGGGACGTGCGCGATGGAGACGGTGCGCGGGAGCTCTTGCGTGACGCTCGGCCCGATCGCATCTTTCACCTCGCGGCGATCGCATCGGTCGCGGCGGCTGAGCGCGATCGTAGCCAGACGCTGGCCATCAATACGGGAGGCGTCCTCTCATTGCTCGAGGCGCTCTCGGAGGAAGACCTGGACGCCCGCCTGGTCCTCGCCAGCTCGTGCGAGGTCTACGGCCCGGGTGAGCCGGGGCACCGCTTGACCGAAGCATCGCCGCTCTATCCGGTCACCTTCTACGGTGTCTCGAAGTGGATGGCCGAGGAGACGGCCAAGCTCTTCTCGCGGCGCGGCATCGAGGTCATGATCCTGCGTCCGTTCAATCATATCGGTCCCGGGCAAGCGCCGGCGTTCGTCTCCTCGAGCTTCGCTCGGCAGATCGTGGCGATGGAGCGGGGCCTCCAGCCGCCTCAGCTCAAGACCGGCAACCTCGAGGTCATTCGCGACTTCAGCGATGTCCGCGACGTGGTGCGCGCCTACTGGCTGGCGAGCGAGACGGGCGAGAGCGGACGGGTCTACAACGTCGCCTCGGGGGCACCGACGTCGGTGCAAGGGTTGCTCGAGCTCCTCTTGGAGCAGACCGACCTCGAGGTGGAGATCGTACGCGATCCGTCCCTCAGTCGGGCGAACGACAATCCCTATCTGGTGGGCGAGGCCGAGCGAGCACGCGACGAGCTCGGGTGGCGACCCGAGCTCGCATTGCGGCAGACTCTCTATGACCTTCTCGTCGAGTGGCGCGAGCGCTCCGACGACGAGGTCTTGATGCGGCGGCTCAGCGGGGCTCCTCGCTCCTGAGCGCGGTCGTCTCTGGCAGGCGTGGGCCTTCGACCGAGCGCGCGAGCTGCACGCCCGAAGGGGACGTCGTCCGGGCGGGGTGATCGTTCAACGCCAACCGCACCCGGGTGATCAGGCCCGGTAACAGGGACTCGAGGTTCTCACCGGGGCACTCGGTGGGGCGACCGGCGGTCGCGGCGATGCGCCGGTGACCGGTGATGTTCTCCGGCTGAACCGAGAACTGGTCACACGTTTGGACGAGCAGGCCCTGGAGCGTTCGGAGCTGCTCGTCGGAGGGGCGCTGAGTGTCGAAGTTGCCGAGCAGGGCGATGCCGATGTTGCCGCGATTGAGCTCGGAGTTTCCGGCGTGGGCACCCTGAACGGTGACCGGGCGACCTTCCCAGATGCGTCCCGCGCGATCGATGAGGTAATGATAACCGATATCCGCCCAGCCGTTGGTCTGCTGGTGATTGCGCTGGATGCCTTGCAGTGAGTCGACCGCGCCGGCTCGGGAGACGTCCCAGGTCGCCATCGCGGTGTGGTGGACGGTGATTCGCCAGATCTTCTCCATGCGGTCATGGTTGGCGCCCATCGCTCGGGCTCCCCACTCTCGACGAGGATGGATGGCGAGGTAGTTCGAGGTCCTCGGGGCGGTCGGCTTCGACTCGGTGCGTGGCGTGGCGCCGTAGACGAAGTCGTGGAAGTCTCGGGACCTGGCCAGGCTGGCGGTGCGGAAGGGCGTGAGGCGACGGATGGAGTCGAGGTGTGCCCGAGCCGTCTTGCGCGCGTCCTTCTCGTAGGCGAGGTAGGCGAGGCCGAAGGCGAGCCGATCGGCTTGGTCGGGGTCGCTCGGCGCGAGGCGCTCGGCCTCGGTGAAGTAGTAGCTGGCACTTGCGAGGTTGCTCTCGTCGAGGCCCAGCTCGCCGAGGGCGATCGAGTACTCGGCCCGCCGCTCGGAGCGCGTCGTGCTGCTGAGGGCGAGCTGGTAGTGCTCGCGCGAGAGACGGGTCATGCCCACCTCGCGGTAGCAGCCGGCGAGCTCCCCTTCGATCTGGGAGCGACGCTCGCCGTGGAGGTCTCCGAGCGCCAGCCGGTACTGGCTGATGGCGCCTCGGATGTCGCCCTCCCTTTGGAGGTCGCGGGCGGCCTCGAGGTGTGTCTGGGGATTCGGACGGGGCTGGTCCACCGACACGCACGCCGTCAGGAAGGTGACTCCCAGAATCCAGAATGACCGCCAACCGATGCGTGAGAGCATCTGAGCACCTCCCCAACGTTGCCAGCACACTCCCAGGGTCGAAGTGCGCCAATGAATAGATGGTCCGGGCTCGCCGCCCAGACTCCCGCCCACCACAGCTTGTATCGAGTGCCGAGAAGAGGGTCAAGAATCAACCCACGGGGATCCGAAAGCCTTCAGAGATACCATCGACGTGCCCCGAGGGAGGGGACCTTGCCCAAGACCCATCTGGTGACCTGTCGGCTGACCTCGGACTCGCAGAGTCCACGGCTGCTCGGCAATATCGCCCGCGGGACCGTGCGAGAGCGTCTGGGGCTCGAGGACGGATCCGAGCCGCTGCTCCGCATCCAGCGCACCGTCGAGCGCGCGACATCGGCCTTGCTCGAGAGAGCGCGTGGCGAGCGGCAGGAGCTCTTGCTGGGTGTCGGGATCGAGGCCTCGCGAGTCAAGGTCGAATTGGTCGTCCGGAGAGCCGCTCCGACGGAGCTCGACCTGCCCGACGCCTGGTCGCCCGGGCTGGATGACGACGTCGAGACCGAGCTGACCCGCTATCGCCGCGGCGCGAGGCTGGAGATGATCCTCGACACGGGCTGGGTGCCTTCGAAGGATCGAACGAGATGACGCTCTCGCCACGACGTCCTAGCCGGCCCACCATCGATCGCGAGATGGTCGGTCTCCTCGAGGACGCGATCGCGGCATCGCCCTTGCCCGACGTGCAAGTTCGCTGGATCGGTCGCGACGGCCGGACGAACGTCTCGCTGGGCGCCACCTCGAGATCCGGGAGCTCGCGGGCAGCGGTGCGCCTCCTCGAGAGGCAGTGCTCGCTGTACGGAGAGGACCTCGGTCGGCTCGAGCTGGCGACCACGCACGCCTCGCCGAGTGAGCTCGAGCGGCTGGGGGATCAGCTCGAGCGACTGGTCACTCATCTCCTCAGGACGCGGCTCGAGATCGAGAGCTTGTCCGCCGAGCTCGCCTTGATGTACGAGGAGCTGAACCTGCTCTTCGAGATCGGCGAGGACGTAGCGACCCATCCGGGCTCGTCGGGCGTCTGGGACCAGCTCCTCGAGCGGATCGCTCGCGTCGTGCCGGCTCAAGGCTTGGGCGTCGTCCTGGCGGACGAGGCCGAGTCGAGGCTGCGGCTGGTCGCGGTGTGCGGCGACATGCCGGCTGGCTCTCTGGCCATCGAGGACGCCTGGGCCGGCGTCGCGCTGCGAGAGAATCGGCCGATCCAGATCGAGCGCAAGCAGCTCGACGCGAGGGCCCGGCAGGGCTTCGAGGCCGGGGCGCGCGAGGAGCTGTTGATCGTCCCGCTTCCGAGTGGCAGCGCGGCGGCGGGTCCGCGAGGCGCGATCATCCTCCAGGACCGCCGCGGTGGCTACTTCACGGCGGGGGACCTGAAGCTCGTCGCGTTGCTCGCTCAGCACGTCGCGTCGCTCGTGCGCGGTCTCCGCTCCGCCGAGCTCGGCCGCGAGATGGAGGTCGCCCGAAGGCTTCAGAGGAGCCTCTTGCCGAATCGGGCTCCCGAGCGCGCGGATGTCATCGTCGCGGCGAGCTGCATCCCGGCCGGTCTCGTCGGCGGCGACTACTTCGACTACTTCGAGACGGCGTCGGGATGCTTTGGTGTCGTGGTCGGGGACGTCTCGGGTCACGGGTTCGGCTCGGCGCTCCTGATGGCGACCGCGCGGACGGTCTTCCGGCGAGAGGCCGAGCGCGAGGACTCCCTCGAGGTGATCTTCGAGCGAGTGAACCGTCAGCTCCATGGGGATCTTCAATCCGCGGGGAATCTGCTGACGCTGGTGGCGATCGTCTGGGACGCCGAGGCGCGGCGAGTGTGCTTCGCGGCGGCCGGACATCCGGCACCGATCCTGAGGCGGCAAGGCGGTGAGGTTTGGACGCTCGATGCGCGCGGGCTGGTGATGGGGCTCTCGCCGGAAGCGCAGTATGTCGAGGGCTGGGTGCCGATCGAGCCCGGTGATTCGCTCGTCCTGTACACCGATGGCGTGACCGAAGCCCGGGCGCCTGATGGAAGTTTGTACGGAGAGGCACGGTTACGCGGCCTTCTTGCCGATAAGACGGGAAAGGACGCCCACGGGTGGCATGAAGCCATTGCCTCATCGGTGCGGGGCTTTCGCGCCGGCCGAGAGGCGGATGACGACACCACACTGGTCGTGGCCGAGTTTCGATAGTCCCGAGTTTGACTGCGTCGGAGAGCCCGGAACATGGATTACAAGGTCCTCGTCGTCGACGATGAACCCTTCATCCTCAAATCTCTGACGTTCGTGCTCCGCAAGGCCGGCTTCGACGTCCTCGAAGCACACGACGGGGAAGAAGCGCTCGAGGTGCTGCGCGCCCAACGGCCGGGGCTGGTCTTCCTCGATGTCATGATGCCACGCAAGAACGGCTACGACGTCTGTCGCGAGGTCAAGTCGGATCCCGAGCTCGCCTCGACTCACGTGATCATGCTCACGGCGAAAGGTCAGGAAGCCGACAAGCAGAAGGCCTTCGCCTGCCGCGCCGACGAGTACATCATCAAGCCGTTCAGCCCGACGAAGATCATCGAGCGCGCTGTGACCATCGCCCGAGGTCGCACCGGAGCACCCTCGAAGTAAGTCGGCTGGACGATGCGCATGGAGCGCGGCCTGCCCTCAGGCTTCGGGGACGATGTCAGGCACCCGCCGCGTGTTCTTCCAGTAGCCGTTGATGAACACGGCGACGTAGATCACGGCGAGGATCACGTGTACGGCCACGAGGGTCCAGAAGACGGGCCTGGGGCTGGAGCCGAAGCGGGCGGCGAGGTGCGCCGAGGGAAGCTGGATTGCGAAGCAGACGACCGCATCGATCAGCAGTGGTAGGCGCATGCTGCGAGCGCCGTTCAAAGCGAAGGCCATCGCGACCGTGATGCCGAGGAACAGGTACGAGACGCACGAGATGCGGAGGTACGCCGTGCCCAGACGCAGAACGTCGGGCTCGGGATCGCGGATGCAGAAGAGGATCAGCTCTTTGGCGAAGGTCCAGTAACCGGCGGCCAGCAGCGCCAGCATCAGTGCTGACGAGATGGCGGTGGCCCAGGTCGCGCGCACGGCCCGGTCGAGTCTGCCGGCACCCAAGCACTGTCCCATGATCGGGGCGATCGCCGAGCCCCAACCGACCGCGGCGAAGAGAGCGAGGGTGTCGAGCCGGAAGCCCAGGCCGAAGGCCGAGACGGCACTCTCTCCGAAGAAGCGTGAGAGGATACGCGTCACGAGGAGGATCGACGTCAGTCGAATCACGAGCTGAGCCGAGTGCGGCAGGCCGTAACCGACCAGCTTTCGGGTGATGCTCCAAGTGAGCGGCCACAGCTTGCGCAGGTAAAGCCTCGCCGAGTGCTTCGCTCGCCACAGGACGAAGAGCCCGATCACGGCCCCGAGGCCTCGCGCGATGACGGTGGCGATGCCCGCCCCGTACACCTCCCAGCGAGGGAAGGGGCCGATGCCGAACACGAGAAGATAATCGAGCACGATGTTCAGCACGTTCGAGCCGACGAGCAGGTACATCGTCCAGCGCGAGTCCCCGATCGCCCGGAGGACGCTGGTCACCTGCATCAGGAGGAACATCGACACCGTGCCGAGCGAGAGCACCTCGAGGTAATCGATGGCGGGCTGCGTGATCGCCCCCGTTCCGCCGAAGAGCTCGACGAGCTGCGTCGAGAAGATCCAGCTCACCACACCGATGCCGACGCCGAGCAAGCAGCAGATGCTCATCGACTGATGGACGAGCTGCGAGACCCGCTCGAGGCGTCCCTGGGCGAAGTCGAACGAGATCAAAGCGACGGAGGCCATGCTGATGCCGTTGTACACGACCATCGGGATCGTGTTGATCGTGCCGCCGATGTAGACCGCTCCGACCGCCGAGGAGCTGAGCTGCCCCACGATCAGGAGGTCGATCATGTTGAACAGCGCGTAGAACACCATCGCCGCCACGAGCGGCAGCCCGTAGCTGAGAACCGTCCACAACAAGGGACCGCGCGTCAGGTCCCGCTCCGTCTCTCTCGCTATGAGGAGCTCGGGCGATGGTTCCTCGATCGGAGGACGTCTACGCTCGGTCATCGATGGGCGCCAACTTCTTGGAATCGGGCGGCGAGTCCGACCTCACCACCCGGCGGCGGCCAGGATAGCGGTCGCCCGCTAGCCCGGCAAGCGGCCGAAACCGGGCGATGGGTCGGAGCGCTCGGTGGCCACGAATGAAGGATCCATCAAAGACTCCAAATGCCGCAGGCCCTGACTCACTGCGCGAGCCGGAGCGTCAGATCGGCGTAGATCTCGGCGGCTCGCTCCAGGTCCGTCAGCACGACCTGCTCGTGGCTGGTGTGGGCGACATGGATCGAGCCGGGACCGATCTGGATCGGCGCGCCGAGTGCCTTCAGGTAGGGAAGGTCACTGCCGAAGCGCGCCACTTCCGTCGGCACGTCCTCTGGCGTCCAGAACCGGAGCGGGTCCGAGCTGGTCGTCTGGCGCCAGGACACGGGCAGGTCGCCCAGAAGCTCCTCGGCGCGGGCCAGGACCTGCGAGCCCGGGACCGAGACCCGGAACATCAAGGCCGCCTTCGCCGCGCGCGCCAAGACGTTGACGGCATCGCCGCCGGAGATCAAGCCGACATTGAGCGTCGTCGGTCCGAAGGTCTCATCGACCGGCCAGCTCTCCGAGCGGAGCACCTCGAGCGCGTGCAACAGATCATGCACCGCCGACGGTCCGCGCTCGGGGTACGCTGAGTGACCGCCGCAGCCCGTCGCCTCGATCTCGAGCCCGAGCACGCCGAGCGCGCCGCGCAGGAACCCGTTGTCGGTCGGCTCGCCGTCGATCACGTAGCGGAGATCCGGCCAACGGCCTTCGAGCGCTTTCACGGCCGCCTTCGCTCCATCGGAGTGCGTCTCCTCTCCGACGACGGCCAGAACGGCCACGCGGTGCTCCCCGCGAGCTCGACAAGCCTCGGCGGCCTGGCACATCGCCCACAGGATGCCCTTGGCATCGCAAGCGCCTCGGCCATGGAGCACGCCGTCCTCGATGCGCGGCGGGACGTAGGGTGGCACCGTGTCGTAGTGCGTCGTGAGCAAGACGCGCGGCGCCTCGTCCGTCGTCCAGAGGAGGTTCTTTCGGTCGTCGGAGACGGGCTGCTCCTCGAGATGCCAACCGTGCTCCGGCAGTAAGGTGCGCAAAGCGGCTTCGCCTCGGTGCTCGACACCCGTCGTCGTGTCGACCGAGAGGATCCGGAGCAGCGAGTCGAAGCGATCGCTCATGAGGGAACCGACAGCCCGGGCGCCTTCTCGAGCCCCCGAGCCAACGCTTCGAGGCCGCGCTCGAGCGTCTGCTCGTCGACCGCGTACGACACCCGCAGGCAGCCCTCACCCCGCGAGCCGAAGCCGATGCCCGGGATCGTGATGACGCCGGTCTCGCGCATCAGGAATCGCGCGAGCTCGAGGCTGCTCTCGCAGCCGGGCACATTGACGAAGCAGTAGAAGGCACCCTCGGCCCAGACGCACTCGAGCTGCGGGATGTCGGCTAGCCGCTCGAGGGCGAGGGTGCGGCGCTTGGCGAAGCGCTCGAGGTTGCGCTCGATCTCGTCGGCACCGGCACCGGCGAGTGCGGCGATGGCGACCCTTTGGGCGAGCGTCGGTGCGCAGGTCACGACGTGCTGATGCAATG
This sequence comes from Planctomycetota bacterium, assembly GCA_040219065.1. Classification (GTDB taxonomy): domain Bacteria; phylum Planctomycetota; class OFTM77; order OFTM77; family OFTM77; genus OFTM77. Next base: position 1,879 of record JAVJTD010000297.1, on the reverse strand, counting down.
CGACCAGGGATGGGATCCAGGGTGCCGGAGCGGCGAGCCAGCCGATCCGCCAGCCCATCAGGTTGTGGGACTTGGAGAGGCTGGTGACGGTAATGCCGAGCTCGGGTGCGAGTGAGGCGGGGGAGAAGTGCTTGGCGGGCGAGTAGCAGTAGGCCTCGTAGACTTCGTCCGAGACGAACGGGATGCCTTGCCACTTCAGCTCGGACACGACGCGGGCGAGCTGCTCCTCGGCATGGACTCCCCCCGTAGGATTACCGGGTGAGTTGAAGATGACCAGTGAGACCTCTTCATCCAACCGATCGAGGATGTCGTCCGCTTGCAGAGAGTACTGGTAGTTCGCTCGAAGGGGGTAAGAGGCCGGCTCGGCGCCGAGCAGGCGCGCGAGGTTCGCATAGGCCGGATAACCGGGGTCGGGGACGAGGACCTTGGTGCCCGGCTCGACGAGGGCGAAGAAGGCCAGGCTGATCGCCTCGGCCGAGCCGACCGTGACGACGATCTCGTCCGCGCCGCTCCGAAACGGGTAGCGCCGGGCGATGGCTTCTCTCAGCTCGATCAAGCCCGGGTTCGTCGAGTACGCACCCCCGGCGTGAGCCGCCTCTTCGGCCGCGCGCTGGAGGGCCTGGGGCGGATCGAGGTCGGGCTGACCGATACCGAGGTCGATGGCTTGCTTCGGTGCCTCGTCGTACATCTTGCGGATGAGCGTGCGCTCGAAGCCGCGGGTGCGACTGGCGAGCCCTCTCAACGGAGGGCCTCCTCGAGAGCGGTGCGCTCGTCGGTGCCGGCGTCGCGGTACTTGACGATCACCGGGCAGTTGAGCAGCACACCGGACTCGCCCGAATCGACAGGGCGGCTGCCCATCACCACCACGGCGTTCTCGGGAATCTCGGGGGCATGCCCGCTCTCCGAGCGGATCCAGCGCTGGTTGGGCAAGTCGAAGATCGGGGTCGACGCCGTCAGGATCACACCCGAAGCGATGACGGCACCTTTGCAGACCCGAACGCCCTCGAAGACGCCGCTCAAGGCACCGACGAAGACGTCGTCCTCGATGAGCACCGGCCGAGCGCCGACGGGCTCGAGCACGCCGCCGAGCTGAGCGCCGGCGCTGAGGTGCACGCGGCGACCGACCTGGGCGCAGCTTCCGACCAAAGCATGGCTATCGACCATCGATCCCTCGTCGACGTAGGCACCGACGTTGATGTAGGAGGGCGGCATGATGACCACGCCGGCGGCGACGTAGGCCCCCGAGCGGACCATCGTCCCGCCGGGGACGACGCGCACGCCGTGCTGCGTCACGTCTTGAGGCGGGAAGGTGCTCTTGTCGCGAAAGTGAAAATGGTCGCCGACCGAGTAGTCGATCATCGATCCGAGCCGGAAGCCGAGCAGGATACCCTGCTTGACCCAGGCCCGAACCTCCCAAGAGTCGTCCTTCGGCTCGGCGGCGCGCACGGTGCCGCGCTCCAGCTCGCGAATGAGCTCTTCGAAGACCTGCCGGCTGGTGTCGTCGAGCGAATCGGTCGGCCGCTCGACCTGCTCGAGGATTCGCTGCTCCAACGGTGTCATCTGTTCTCGGGTCTCGCCGTGGATTCCAAGGGGGATACCACACCCAGCGGTGATTGCCGGGTATCTCATCGTTCAGCGCATCAGCCTAACAATCGCCAGCCGTCGCGAACACCGGGGATTCGGCGCGGGGCTCGCAGGTGTGCCTCGGTGTTGTGGTGCCTTGGTGCCTTGGTGAACATGCGAACAGGTGGTTCACCCCAGCCACCAAGGCACCACAACACCGAGGCACACCTGCGAGCCCCGCGCCGAATCCCCGGTGTTCGCGACGGCTGGCGATTGTTAGGCTGATGCGCTGAACGATGAGATACCCGGCAATCAC
>JAVJTD010000284.1:0-19057 GCA_040219065.1 Planctomycetota bacterium | reverse complement strand
GAACGCGCGACCGTGAGCGTCTGGAAACTTGAGAGTCGAAAGTTGAACGTTGAGCCGTTGAACGTTCCAAGAGGCCCAAGCTCGCTTGGGAGAGCCCACACCGACAGACTCGGTCTTTGGCTCGCTCGGCTTGGGCACTCCATCGCCCTCGGGCCCAGTTTCACCCCTGTATGCTCCGGGCGCCGCGCCCGGGGGCGCCGCTGAATTGAGCCAGACGGGGACGGGCACCCGCCCGTCCCCACTCTCCCATCGACTCCGGTTCTCCCATAGAATGGGCGGACTGCCGCCCGGCCTTGGCGGCTTCCCCCAAGCGCTCCCGGAGACCTGATCGATGCCTACCGCACGCTGGATCCCAGCCTTCGCCACTTCTCTCCTCCTCTCCGGCACGCTCGCCGCGCAGACCGTGCACGTGCCGCGTCCGGTCGATTCGCCCGATGGCGATGCCGCAGTCGAGATGGTGCCGCTCGAGTCCATGCAGACTTCCTCGACGCCCACGCCGACCGGGACCGCTTCGAGCAACCCGATTCAGCTCCCCGGTCCACGCCCGCCGATCTTCGTCGGTCCCTGCGGCAAGTTCGACGCGTACTTCCTCTCCAACGGGTTCGGCGTCGAGGGCGACACGCCCAGCGCCGTCGCCTTCCTTCCCGACGGCAGCCAGTTCCTCGTCGCGCACCGCGACTCCCAGAACCTGATCGTCTACGATGCGAGCACCCAAGCCTTCGTGCGTGAGATCCAGCTATCGGGCGGACCCGTCGCCGTCGCCATCACGAGCGACGGACAGACGGCGGTCACGGCGAACCTCTTCGAGGACACCGCCTCGATCGTCGACCTGACGACCGGCACCGAGACGGACGTGGTGACCGTCGGCGATCAGCCAGGCGTCGTGCGGATCACGCCGAGCGGCAGCACGGCCGTCGTCGGGAACCTGGTCGACCAGACGCTGTCGGTGATCGATATCGGGACGGCGACGGTGACGCGCGTGATCGCCGGAGCCGGCTTCGTCAACTCGACGACGATCGCCTTCGAGCCGGGCGCCATCACGACCCGGTCCTCGCAGCTCGAGATCATCGACGAGACGACGGCCATCGCGCCCGACTACTGGAACGATCAAGTCGACTTCTTCAATCTGGCGACCGGCGCGGTCAACACGATCGCGATCAACGACCAGCCCCGCGGCCTCGCGATCACGCCCGATCGCAGCACCGCCGTCATCGCGCACACCTTCAGCGCACGACGACTCACCGTGATCGACACCGCCACGCAGACCGTCAGCAAGGTGATCGCGACCGGCATCGATCTCTGGGGCCCGGTCTGCCTGTCGCCCAGCGGCGGCCAAGCCGTTTGCGCGGTGCAGAACGCCTGCGTCGTGATCGACCTCGTGACCAATGCCGTCTCGTCGACCCTGAACACGGCCTCGGTCAACGACCTGATCACCACTGCCGACGGGCAGTATGCTCTCGCGGTGGGATTCAGCGGCAGCCTGATCTCGTTCGCGACGCAGACGGTCGTCAAGCAGCTCAACAACGTCGTCAGCGTCTCGAATGGCGCCGTCTCTCCGATCGAGCCCAGGGCCGTCATGACTGCCGACTCGTTCGGCGAAGACATGCTCGTCGTCAACACGAACGGCGCCTTGGGCTTCCTCGAGAATCAGACCATGTCGGGTCCGATCCCAGAAGCCGACAAGAACCGCATGGTCGCGGTGTCGGCCGACGGCACGCGCGCGGTGACGACCAACGTCCTCAGCGACTCGGCCACGATCTTCGATCTCACGACGGGTCAGGTGCTGTTCGTCTCCGAGGTCGGCAATCGCCCGGCCGATGTCGAGATCACGCCCGACGGCTCGAAGGCGGTCGTCGCCAACCTCGACTCCACGTTCGCCTCGATCATCGACATGGCGACCGGTGCCGTGACCAACGTCAACATCTCGACGCGCGGCAGCGAGGTCGAGATCTCACCCGACGGTCAATACGCCTACGTGGCCGTCGTCGTGTCCGACGGCGTCTGGCGCATCGACCTGACGACGAACACCGTCGCCGGTCCTCGCCTCAACGCCGGGCAGATGGGTTCGATCGGCTTCAACTTCTCGCAGGCGAGCGGCCTCTCGCTCAGCCCGGACGGATCGACCTTGGTCGCGTGCAACAGCTTCGACGACACGCTGACGATCATCGACACGGCGAGCTGGTCGGTGGCCCAGACCGTGGCCGTCGGAGACTTCCCGGTACGAGCGGCGTTCAACGCGACGAGCGACCGGATGTACGTGTCGAATCGCAATGCCGACACGATCTCCGAGCTGCAGAAGGCTGCCACCTGGAGCGTGACGAACACGATCGCGGTCGGGGACCAGCCCTTCGAGATGGTCGTCTCCCAAGACGGCTCGGCTCTTTGGGTCGCGAACTATCTCGACGAGAACATCGGCGTCGTCGACCTGATCACCGGCACGATGGTCCAGACGATTCCGCTGCCTTACAACGCGCAAGGACTAAACCTGACGAGCGGGGATAGCTGCCTTTGGGCGATCTCCGGCGGATGGAGCGTCGCGCTCGGCCCGGGCAACAAGATCAGCATCACGCTCGAAGGCGCGATCACCCTCATCGACACGCAGAAGTCTCAGGTCTCGTACCAGATCGAGACGCCGTCAGCGCCCGCCATGCTCGGCTTCGACGCCACCGGCTCGGTTGGCGCCATGGCCGCCCCGATGACCGAGCAGCTCTACCTCGTCCGCCAACGCTGAGCTTCAGTAGCTGAGCAAGGGGTCGGCGGATCGCCGCCGGCCGGCCCCTTTCGGTCCGCCTGCGGCCCCCTTCCGGGCCGCCGGCTTAAGCCGGTCTCCGTGTCCCACAGGACCACTTTCGGACCGCCGGCTTCAGCCGGTCTCCGTGCCTCCCTTCCGACGACTCGGAGAGAACACGGTCCCCGCATCCGAGACTCCGTGGCCTGTCCACATCGAAGGCAACTCTCCGTATCGGTCGCGCGGGCTCTGGTTGGACGGTCGCGCGGGCTCTTTCCGCCTCAGCTTCGCTTCGGAGACTTCTTCGCCGGGGTCGGTGCCGGCTTCTCGACGTAGCGGTGGTCTTCGACGAGCTGGAGCAGATCGAACGAGCTGAGGATGCCGACGATCTCTTGCTCGTGAGTGACCACCACGTGATGCACTCGGTGGTTGCGCATCAGCCTCGCCGCATGGTGCACGTCGTTGTACTGCGGGATGGTGTAGACGTGCTCGGTCATCACGTGATTGACGGGTGTGGTCTCCGACTGCGCTCGGGCGAGGTCGAAGGTCGTGATGATGCCGGCGGGCTCTCCCTCGGGGCCGACGATCGGGATCGCATGGATCCCGTTCCTGGTCATGATGTCTCGGACATGGCCGATCGTGTGATGCGGCTGGGCGGTGATGACCTGCTTCGCCATGACGTCGGCGACCTTGACGTTCATCGTCTTCCTCGTGTCTGTGAGTGGTGGAGTGCATTCACCCGACTCCGTCGGCGAGCTCGCTCGGGATTGGGAGACCGCAGATTCTACAGGACGGCCCCGGTTTTTCGATGCTCCGGAGCCAGGCCCGCGGCTGAAAGGAGCTCGTTTCGTTTCGAGTCGTCAGTACCTATGATGTGGGCCGCGCAACGGCGGAGCGCACCGCCTCGGACGACGACTTTTGCTCCACTGGAGGGAGATCGATGATCCACGGGATATTCAACGTGCCACCGACCCGCAATGAACCGGTGCAGGACCATGCTCCGGGCAGCACCCGGCGTGCGTCTCTCGAGAAGCGCCTGAAGGAGCTGGGCGGGGAGTCGGTGGAGATCCCGCTCGTCATCGGCGGGGAGCGCGTCAAGACGGGGCGCACGGGCGAGCTCATCGAGCCGCACGACCACAAGAAGGTCCTGGGCACGTTCCATCAGGCCGAAGACGGCGAGGTCGAGCAAGCGATCGGTGCCGCGGCGAAGGCCTATGAGACGTGGTCGGAGATGCCGTTCGAGGCGCGGGCCGCGATCTTCCTGCGGGCGGCCGACCTATTGACCGGTCCGTGGCGCGACACGATGAACGCCGTCACGATGATGAACCAGTCGAAGACGATCTACCAATCGGAGATCGACGCGGTCTGCGAGCTCGCCGACTTCTGGCGATTCAACGTCGCCTACGCCGAGCGCATCTACCGCGACCAGCCGCAGTCGCCGCCCGGCCAGTGGAACCGTCTCGAGTACCGCCCTCTCGAAGGCTTCGTCTTCGCCATCACGCCGTTCAACTTCACCTCGATCGGCGGCAACCTCCCGACCGCCCCCGCCCTGATGGGCAACACGGTGCTCTGGAAGCCCGCCTCGACGGCTGTCTACGCCGCCTGGGTCGTGATGCAGGTCCTCGAGGAAGCCGGCTTGCCGGCAGGCGTCATCAACTTCATCCCCGGCTCGGGACGCAAAGTCGGGGACCCGGTCCTCGCCGCGCGCGACTTGGCCGGCGTCCACTTCACCGGCTCGACCGGCGTCTTCCGCGGTATCTGGCGCACGATCGGCGGCAACATCGAGAAGTACAAGAGCTATCCGCGCATCGTCGGAGAGACCGGCGGCAAGGACTACGTCTTCGCCCATCCGTCGTGCGATGCGAAGCAGGTCGCGACGGCCCTGACGCGCGGCGCGTTCGAGTATCAGGGACAGAAGTGCTCGGCGGCTTCGAGGGCCTTCCTGCCGGCCTCGCGCGCCGACGAGATCAAGAAGGCGCTCTTCGCGCAGCTCTCCGACATCAAGATGGGCGACCCGAAGGACCTCTCCAACTTCATGTCCGCCGTCATCGACAAGGACTCGTTCGAGAACATCAAGGGCTACATCGACGCGGCCAAGAGCTCTTCCGACGCCGAGATCGTCTTCGGCGGCGAGTGCGATGACTCGGTCGGCTACTTCGTCCAGCCGACGGTGATCGAGGCCAAGGATCCTAGGTTCAAGACGATGTGCGAGGAGATCTTTGGCCCGGTGCTGACCCTCTGGGTGTATGACGACGCGAAGATGGACGACGCGCTCGACCACCTCGACAACGACACCGAGTATGCCTTGACCGGCGCCATCTTCGCCCGCGACCGTGCCGCCGTCGAGCAGCTCGGCCGGCGCCTGCGCCACACGGCCGGCAACTTCTACATCAACGACAAGCCGACCGGTGCGGTCGTCAGCCAGCAACCCTTCGGTGGAGCCCGCGGCTCCGGCACCAACGACAAGGCCGGCTCCTGGCTCAACCTCATTCGCTGGGCCTCGCCCCGCACGATCAAAGAGACCTTCGTGCCGCCGACCGACTACGGTTACCCGCACATGGGTTGAGCGGCGGAACGCCTTCGAGGCGAGCGGGCCACTCGGCCTGCTCGCCCGCCCGGCTCGTCTCTCCTACCTCTCCGCATTCCCCTCGGGCCGGATGTACTCGCCACCGTTTTGGAGGGCGAGGTCGCGGAGGTGGACCTGGAACGCCTTGTGACGCGCGCCCAGGTCGACGACGTTGATCTTCAGGCCGGAGGCCTGATTCATCTTCGTGATCGTGCGCACGATGTCACCCGGATCGGTGACGGCGCCCGCGGTCGGGACACCGTCGCTCAAGAGGTAGAGCGTGTCGGCTGCCGTCGCGAATCGGATCTCGGCATCGAGCCCGGCAGTTCGCAGGCCCTTGATGAGGCCGGCGTACAGGTCGGTCTCGCCGCCGAGCTTCACCTGCTCGACGAAGGCCCAGGCGCGCGCGCGGTTCTCGCGCGTGGCCGGCACCAAATCGTCGAAGGCCGCTTGGGCACCGACGGCGAAGATCACCACATTGAAGTAATGAGTTTCATCGAGCGCTTCGAGGTAGCGCTTGAAGTGGCCGCGGGCGAGGGCGATGCGGCTACCGAAGAGTCGATCGCCTTCGCCCTTGTCATGAGCATCGGTGCCCGGGCGACGTCGCATCGAGCCGGAGAAGTCCATCACGAAGACGACGTGATCGGACGGCACCTCGCGGCCGAAGTAGCCGGGGTAGGTGCGCTTCAAGGCGACGTCCGAGGTGCGGCCGCGAATGCTACCGGCCTCGAGCGTCTCTTTCCCCGAGCTCTCGTACCAGCGGTGCCACTGTCCCGCGTTCCACTCCAGGGAGCCCGTCCCGCAGATCTTCAGCAGCGAGTCCTCGACTGCGACGCGGAAGCGAAGGCGAGCGTCCTTCGTGCCGGCGCGACTCTCCTCGTCGGCGAGGGCTTCGATGAGGCGCGGCACAGCGCTACCGTGCGGCAGGTCGCGAATGAGCTCGGCGATGAGCATCCGGACCATCGGGTCCTCGTCCCCGAGTCGATGGGACATGAGCGGCACCAGGCGCGCTCGCTCGCCATCGACCTCGTCACCCAAACGGTCGACGGTGCTGCGCAGTGCGGTCGCCGCTCGAAGGCGAACCGACGCCTCGGGATCGTACAAGGCCCTCAGGAGGGTCGGCAGCCCATCGACGCGCACCCACTCGCCGAGCGCTCCCACCGCATGAGCACGCACGCCCGCGTCCGGGTGCCGCATCGACTCTTCGAGCAGCTCTCTCGCCGAGTCCCGCGGCAAGCGCCTCTGCGCAGCACCGAGGTACTCGACGAGGACGCGCCGGCGATCGACGTCGGTCTCGGGATCCCGCAGCAGCTCCTCAGCCCAGAGCTGGATCTCCTCATCCGTGAAGTACCGCCGCAGCTCGTCGATCGCTCGCCTTCGAATCACCCAAGGCTGCTGCGCCGCAAACCGGATCAGCTCGCGCTCGGGGTTCTCGTGGAGCCGCAAGGTCGCCGCCTCGAGCAAGGCCGTCGCGCCCTTCACCGTCGGCTCCTTGCGCAGCTTCTCACGCGCCCGCTCGTAGGCGGGAAACGCTGCCGGCGGATTGACGCTCGGCTTCAATCTTCCAATCACCGACGCGTCGATCACGCCCGTGCGATAGCGCGAGAGGAACTGACGCAGATCGAGCGTCGGGTCTTCCGGCAAGGGCCCGAGGTACAAAGCGCCCAAGAGCAGCCAGAGAATCGGCATGTCGAGCTCCGAGAGACGGCAGGTCCGGCAGGTTCCTGGGCCGAAGTCTCGATGATACGGGCCTGGCCGCGAACGTGTCCATCCTCGTGGTTCCGTGGGTCCACGAGACTTCGTATCCCCTGACTTCAGTCAGGTTGTCTCCCCGGCTTCAGCCGGGTCGTCGTATCCCCTGACTTCAGTCAGGTTGTCTCCCCGGCTTTCAGCCGGGATGGAGTAAGCCGGCGTCTTTCGGGATACGGGCGGGCGGGACGCCCGCGTTCCCAGTGGTCAAAGAGCGAGCCCCGAGGATGCGCGGCGTCCTCGGGGCTCGTTCAAGAAGGAAGGCGTCTCGTCGGATCAGTTGTTCTGGCCGATGCCCTCGGGGAACTGGTTGCGATCTGCTTCGGGGAGGCCCATGCCGCGACGGTCGGGATCGGCGGGGCGCGGCGGCGCGTGGTAGGCGCCGGTCTCGAGCTCCTCGAGCATCAGGCGAACGGCGACGTCGAGCTGCGGGTCCGCACCATTCTGCATCTTGGCGGGATCGTCGATCACCTCGATGTCGGGATCGACGCCGTGTCCCTCGACGCCCCAGCTCCCGTCACGCTCGTAGAACGCGAAGGACGGGATCGAGAGCGTTGCCCCGTCGATCAACGACGGGCTGCCGGAGTAACCCACGAGGCCACCCCAGGTCCGGGTCCCGATCAGCTTGCCGAGGCCGGCCTGCTTGAACAGGTAGGGGAACATGTCGCCACCCGAGCCCGAGTCGCGGTTGATCATCATGCACTTCGGGCCTTGATGACCGTCGGCGGGCGTGGCGAGCGGACGACCGTGGCGGCGAGCCCAGTAGTTGGTGACTGGCCGATTCATCGCCTCGATCTCGCGACCGGGGAACCAGCCGCCGCCGTTCCAACGCTCGTCGACGATGAGCGCGGGCATGTGGACCTGACCATAATATTGGCGGAAGAAGTTGTTCCGGCCGTTGGCACCGGTGTCGGGCACGTAGACGTAGCCGACCTTGCCGCCGGACTTCTCCTCGACGTAGGCGCGGTTCTGCTCGATCCAGTGACGGTACCGGAGATCCGACTCCGATCGCATCGTCTCGACCCAGACCCGGCGAGCGTCGTCGTCGAGGGTGGGCTTCTCGCTGACCGTCAGCTCCACGGCTTGACCCGCCGAGCCGATGAATGCGGCCCAAGGATCCTGGCTCGTGTCGACCGGGATGCCGTTGACGGCGAGGAGGTAATCGCCCTCTTTGACATCGACGCCCGGCATGCTGAGGGGACCGCGCGCGTCCGCGTCCCAGATGCCGCCCTCGATGATCTCGGCGATTCGGTACGCACCGTTCTCGAAGGTGAAGTCACAGCCGAGCAAGCCGACACCGACGTTGGGACCGCGCTCGAGCGGACCGCCGCGGAAGTAGGTATGTCCGCAATTCAACTCGGCGATGATCTCGCGGATGACGTAGTCGACATCCTCACGGCTGGCGCACGCGTCGATCATCGGACGGTACTGCTCGTGGATACCCTTCCAGTCGACGCCGTGCATGTTGGCGGCATAGAAGTAGTCGCGGAAGAGACGCCACGCGTCGGTGAAGAGCTGCGGCCACTCCTCGCGCGGATCGATCGTGTCGGTCATGCCGCTGGTGACGACGTTCTTCGGCGAGCTACCCGCCGACGCGTTGCCGATCGCCGGCGTCCGGCCGCGCAAGACGAGCATCTTCTTGCCGTCGGCGGAGAGCGCGAAGCCGCCGCCTCCGGTGACGTCCTTCTCGGCCTTCTTGTCGTCCTTCAGATCGAACAGCTTGATGCCGCCGTTCCGACCGCGCCGCGCGTACAGGAGCTGGTTCTTGTCGTTGACGCGGAGGTTGCCGAAGGAGCCCGGAGACACCGGGAGCTGGATCGCACGACGCTCGAAGCCCTCGAATTCGATCTCGACCTTCTTGGCGACCTTGGTCTTGTCGCTCTTCTTGGGCTCTTCGTCCGAGGAGCCGCTGTCGTCGCCACCGCTGCTCGCGGCCGCGGTCCGTTGTCCCTTCGCTTGCACGTCACCATCAGGCGTCGAGACCACGATGTCGAAGGTCCCGTTTCCGAGAGTGCCTTTGAAGTTCATCGTCTCGCCGTCGTCGGTCGTGATGGTCCCTTCACACTTGCCCGAAGCAGCGTCGTACGTTCCGCTGACGGAAGACCCGCCACCGAGAGCAGGCACCATGATCGAGCCCGTGAGCTGATCGCCGGAGACCTTCAAGGAGGCCGTGAAATTGACGGTCCCCATACCGGGGATCTCGAGCGTCCCCTCATACTCACCACTCACGCCGTCATCGGCGGGCGCGGCTTCTTCCTTCTTCTCCTCAGGCCCATCTCCCGGCTTCTCCTCGGAGTCCTTCTTCTCGGACTCGTCGGACTCCTCGTCCTTCTCCTTCTCGTCCTTCCACGTCTCCTCGTCGCTCTTCGGCATCCAGGGATACTCGACGTCGCTGCGGAGCGGAACGGCTAGGAGGACCTCGACGTTCTCGTGGATGTAATTCGAGTCGATCGACGACATCGACAGGCCGTTGAAGTTGCGGCCGCTGCTGAAATACAGCCAGTCGCCCTGACGATCGAAGGTCGGGCTCGAGTCGCCGAACATGTCGCTCGTGACCTTGTGGACCTCACTCTTCTCGACGTCGTAGATCTTGATCGCGCTCTGACGCGAGTCCAGGCCGACGTGCGAGTAGGTGATCCAGCGGCTGTCGGGCGCCCACTGTACCGGCACGCCCCACTCGGCGGTCTCGTGCTTGTCGACGAAGGTGTTCTCTCCGGACTCGATGTCATGGATGGTGATCGAGCCGGTGCAATCGCTGAAGGCGATCTTCTTGGAGTCCGGCGACCAGTTCGGTCCGTAGCGGTAGCCCTTGCCGTCCTTGGTGAGCTGCTTCGTCTCGCCGCGTCCATCGGACTGCGTCACGTACAGCTCGTACTCGCCGGTCTCGTCACCGAAGTAGGCGATCCAGCGGCCGTCGGGGCTCCAGGCCGGATCCCTCTCTGCAACACCGTCTGTCTGCGTGAGGTTGCGCGGCAAGCCGTTCTCGGCGGGCAGTGTCCAAATCTCACCGCGGGCCTCGACGACGACGCGCTTGCCGCTCGGCGAGATGTCGGCGTTCACGATGGAGCTCGAGTAGTCGAAGGTCTCGGGACGCAGCTTGTCACGAACGCCGGGGATGCTGACGGACAGCTCACGGTGCTTCTCGGTGCCGAGGTCCAAGAGGAACAGGCCCGAGTTGTTCTGGAAGACGATCTCGCCTTGGCCTTCCGGACCGGGGCCGATCGACGGCCACTTGACATCGAAGTCCTCGAAGAAGGTGACCTGACGATGCTGGCCACTCTCACCTTCGCGCACCCAGATGTTGAGGCGATGGGCGGGACCACGATCGGAGAGGTAGTAGACGTTCTTGCCGTGCCACATCGGGATCGAGTCGGTGCCTTCCCAATTGGTCAGGCGCTCGGACTCCTTGGTCTCGACGTTGAACATCCACACATCGGTCGCCATGCCGCCGCGGTAGCGCTTCCAGTTGCGGTTGTCGCGCGCATTGGGCGTGTAGGCGAGCCAGCGGCCGTCGTTGCTGAGCGTGCCGTTGAGGCCGTACGGGATCGGCAGAGCCTCGGGCATGCCGCCCCGAGCGCTGACCGTGTACATGTCCGGCGCCCGGCCTTGGCCACTCAGCGCGCTGCTCGAGAAGACCAGGCGGTCGTTCTCCGACCAGTCGGAGAGGAGCTCGGTCGAGGGATGGTGCGTGACGCGGAACGGGATGCCGCCCGCGACGGGAACGACGTAGAGGTCGGTGTCGCCCTCGTAGTTGCCCATGAACGCGATCTGCGAGCCGTCCGGGCTGAACTTGGGATTGCGCTCGGCGCCGCGCGGGCTGGCGAGCGGTATGGCTTGGCCTCCGTCGCGCGGCACGACCCAAAGATCGTTCGCGTAGACGAAGACGACGTGCGTCGCGCTGACATCGGGGAATCGCAACATGCCGGCTTCGGGGCCTTCACTGGCGAGCGCGCTCGCCGAGAGCCAAGCCGCAAAAAGTGCGGCGGTCATCGCAGGGCGGATCATCGAAGGGAGCTCCTCCATCGCGGAAACGAGAAAGGTCAGTGCTTACTGAACTGACGTGATACGGAGCCTGCTATCGATGCGCAGGCGCTTTTCCGTGCCACTTCGAACGGGTTGTCCTCGGGTCTCACAGGTCTTGGTGAGCGAACTTGCGGCGGAGCTGCAGCACGCGCACGTCCGGGTCGATCACGATCCGCTCCGGCTCGAAGTCGCTGTGGATCTCGATCGTGCGCGTCTCCCCCACCTCCAGCGGGACCGTCACGCGCGCCTCATGGTAGGGCCCTGTGTCCTCGTCGTCGCTGGGAAACCGGACGCCCCGCGAGATCGCGATCTCGATCGGCGCGTGCGCGGTCCCGACGTTCGAGACCTCCGCGGTCACCAGCCAACCGCCGTCCGCCTCGGACCTACGGGCGTCTCGGATGCGATACTCGGCGACGACGACCGACTCGAACCACTGCGCGACGAACGCGTCGTAGGCGGCCGGATCCGCCGCGAAGCTCCGCAGGTGCCGCGTGAGGTCTTGCAACACCGGGTGGTCGAGGTCGTCGAGGTAGTGGGCGATGAACGACTGCAGGCCCTCGAGCATCTTCTCGCGGCCGAGGTGGTTGAGCAGCATCCACATCACGAACCCGCCCTTGTCGTAGGTGCAGGTCGCGTCGCCGGGACGCGATCCGTCGATCCAGTAGAGTGGACGCTCAGAATCCTGAACCCGGTTTTCGCCGTATCGATCCTCGATCTTGCGGGCGAAGTCGATGCGTGCGCCTACACCGCGAACCTGCTCGCTCAGGAGCAGCGTCGAGAAGTGCGCCATCGCCTCGGAGAGCAGGTTGGCGCCTGGCCCTTCCGCCGGCACGACCAGATTGCCCCACCATTGATGCGCCGACTCGTGCGCCGTCACCATGAACGCCAGGCTCGAGTCCGCATCGCTCTCGGTGAGGAACCCGATCCCCTCGGAGAAAGTGATGTTGGTCGGGAAGCCCTGAGCGTATCCGGCGAGGGCGGGGAACTCGCTCACCCTCAGCTCGGCCCAGGGGTAGGGAAAGAACCATTCGGAGTAGTACTTCCGCGCCGCGTCGAGCGCCTCGATCATCTCATCCAGGTTGTAGGTGTGATCGGGATGATGGTAGATCGCGGTGCCCACGCCATGGCGCACGTCCCACTTCCCCGCGACGATATTCGTCAGCATGACCGGAAAGTCGGTCTCGAACCAAGCGATGCGCCGCCCACCTTCGATGCGCTCCTCGACGCGGCGTCCGACCGAGTTGGCAGTGTACGCTTCGGGCACGTCGACCCGAATGCGCGCGTGATACCGCCGCGCGGCGCCGAAGCCGGACTCGGTGATGCCCCGGAAGTACTCGGGCTCGAAGTCCTTCGCGTCGGAGCGATTGTCGTCGTCGATGCCTATCCCTTCCGAGAAGCCAATGATCGGCAGGAAGGACGCCGAGAAGCCGGTGAGCACGACGCCGGACTCGAGGATCATCTCGCCGGTACCGCCGCCATTCTTGGTCGCGCCGCCCGGATAGTGGCCCTCGAAGGCGAAGCCGACGTCGACCTTCTCGCCGGGCGCCAGCGGCACTTCAGGCGTGAACACGATCAGGCCGGCCCGATCATCGGGCGTGATGTCCTCGCCATCGAGCGTCCAGCCCACCTCGCGCCAATGCAGCCCGCGCGTGAGCGCGATCTGCCGCAGCGGCACGTCGTGGTGGTTTTCGAGCGTGTAGCGGCCTTTCACCTTCAGGAACGACTCCGCCGGCTCGAGGCGCACGTCGGCTTCGACGAAGGTGGGAGTCGGATCTTTGGCGTCGCGCCAGGTCGCGATGTTCTTGCGCCAGTAGTCCTTCTGCGCCTTCTCGGAGACCTCGCCCTGGAAGCCTCCGTCGACCTCGGCGTTGAGCAGGACGCCGGTGACGAAGACGGGTAAGAGCATCAGGAGGAGCATCACCGCGTGGCGGCGCAAGCGCCTGGGATGCAGCCGATGCCAGGTCTGCGAGACGTCTCGCTCACGCCGGGCCCAGAGTTGGACGGTCGCCCAAGAAAAGACGACTGCCAAAGCCAGGACGAGCAGCCGATTGAGGATCAATGCGCGCCGCCCGAGCTCGAAGGCGCCGAAGTCCGACCAGAGGAGCGCGCTCCACAGGTTCCAGTTGGTCAGCCAGGTCTGATCGCCTTGCTGCTGGCGGTAGCCCGACCAGGCGAGCGCGGCGAGGGCCAGGGCGTAAGTCGTATAGCGGCTGCGCGTGAGTGCTTGAAGGAATGATATGAACGTCGTCCAGAGGATGAAGGTGGGAATGAGCAAGAGGCCCCACACGAGCAGGAACGGGCCGATGTCGAGCGCGACCTTCTCTTGGAGCGCGATCACGATGCCGCCGCCAAGGAAGGCGCCGACCAGGATCGCGGCCGCGACGACGCTGTTGGCGAGCGCCTTGCCGGCGAGGAGCGAGCCCGTCCTGATGGCGCTGGCACCGACGAGGGGCGAGAGCCCTACGCGCTTTTCGCGGTCGAGCGACTCGACGCTGTAGAAGAGCAGCAGCAAGCACACGAGCAGGCTCAAGGTATTGAACGAGCCGGTGGCGATCGTGCCCGGTGTCCAGAGGAGCGGCTCGTCGAAGCCTCCGACGCGCGTCTGGTTGATCAGCACCGACTCGAGGATGATCAAAGGCACGAAGAGGTACAGCCCTGGCTGCGTCAGGAGCGCGCGCGTCTCGGCCCGGAGGATGGTGAGGAAGCCGCGGGTCGCTCCGATAGGCCTCGTGACCATGCCGAGCTCGGCGAGGGTGGTCGCCGCTCGGCTCGTGGGGAGCAGGGTGGCCGGAGCCACTTTTGGCGCTCTCCTTCGGCCACGCTCGCCGCGCATCTCCTTGCGGAACACCCGGGCGCTCAAGCCGATCGCGCCCACCCCGATCCCTGCGATCACGAGGCGGCTCACGAGGAAGGCCGCGTCATAGCCGACCGGCGAGAGGTTGTAGAACTCGACGCCGCGGTCGACCTTCAGCCAGGTCTCGGACAGCCACCGGAAGCCAGCCGGATCGATGAGCATGAGGAACGCGTTCAAGCTCTCGGAGATGTCGCTCGGCGACCAGACCCAGAGGAAGAATACCGAGCCCAGGACGATCACGATCGGCAGGACGAAAACGAGGATCGGCCGCTGCGTCCATTGACCCACGAGGTACGAGACGCCGCTGATCAAGAGGACGTAGGGCAACGCCATGAGGGCCAGCGGGCGAAGGTAGTTGACCAGGTCGAGCGGTCCTTGGAACTCGGCCGAAGCGGCGTCGGGCACGACGTGGTTGAAGAGGATCGCCGCGAGGATCCAGATCACGAGCGCGGACAGGATCATGCCCAAGACGCCCAGCGCCTTGCCCAGGACGAGCTCGCCCGTGCGCAAAGGTGTCGAGAGCAAGAGCTCGGGCAGCTTGAGGTCCTTGTCCTGGATCGGCAGCATGCCAGCAGAGACGGCGATGAAGAAGGAGAAGACGAGCGCCGTCATCATGCTCATCCACTGCGCGACGGCGAACTCCGAAGTGATCCACGCCTTGACGCCACCGACGTCGCTGTCTCCCGAGGAGATGCGGAGGTTGCCTTCCGAAAATCCCCAGGCGATGAGCGTCATCACCGTGACCAGGATCCAGAAGAGCGGGCGCTTCACGTTGCGGAACAGCTCGAGCCGCGCGACCTCGATCGTGCGGGCCGCGCTCATGAGAGCGCCCCCTGCGGCGCGGCAGAGTCCGATGCGGCCTCGGAGTCGGGAGAACGGGCGTCCCGCATCTCGAGCAAGTAGGCATCCTCGAGCGTGGCGCTGGCGGCATGGAATCCATCGGGCACCTCGCTGTGCGGCGAGTAGATGCGCGCCCGGTGTCGCCCCTCCACGAGGATGGACTGGGTCACGGTGTGGCGGGACTGGAGCTCGGCGAGCCGGTCGGCGTCCACCGTCCCTTCGAAGATGTGACCTTCGATCGCAGAGCGGGCTTCACCGGGCGTGGTCTCGGTCACCAAGCGTCCGGAGCGAATGATCACGAAGCGCGGACAGAGGACGGCGACGTCTTCGACGATATGCGTCGAGAGGATCACGATCCGATTCTCGGCGAGCTCGGAGAGGAGCCGGTAGAAGCGGAGGCGCTCCTCAGGATCCAGGCCGGCGGTCGGCTCGTCGACGATGATCACGCGTGGATCGCCCGCGATCGCTTGCGCGATGCCGAGGCGTTGCCGCATGCCGCCCGAGTAGCCGCGCACCTTGCGATCCGCGGCGAAAGTCAAGTTGACGCGATCGAGGAGCTCGGAGGTGAGCGCCTTCAGACCGCTCTGTGACTGGACGCCTTTGAGCTTCAGGAGGTGCCGGAGCATCTTCCGGCCGGTCAGGTGAGGGTAGAAGCCGAAGTCTTGAGGCAGGTAGCCGAGGCGCTCCCACATGTGCTCGGGCTTCGAGACGACGTCTTCGCCGTCGAGGTGGACCGAGCCCGATGTCGGCTCCAGGAGGCCCGCGAGGATCCGCATGAACGTCGTCTTGCCAGCGCCGTTCGGGCCGAGAAGCCCGAACATTCCCGTCCCGATGTCGAGGTCGATCCCTTGCAGCGCCGCGACCGGACCGGGGTAGACCTTCACCAAGCTCCGGACTTCGAGCATCCCACGCACTCCTGTTCGTCGCATCGTAAACGGCCGGCGCGAGCGCGCCGGCTCAGGACCCCCTGATGCGTGACGAGACTCGACTACAGGTCGACCGACGGAATCTTGCTCTCGATTTCCGGGGACAACGGAGCTCCGGCCCGATCGGATCCCGTTTTTTCGGTGAGCCGCCTCCGAGGGGCCGGGAGTCGCAATGTTCTGGGGCAGTTCCTACAATCGCCGCGGGGTTCCGGACCACAACGCACTCGAAAGGAAGACGCCATGACCCAGAAGCTCGATCGCAGGCAGTTCGTTCTCACCGGGGCCGCGGCGGGGCTCGCGGCGACTTCCAAGGGACTCCTCGCCGGCGCCGCGCCGACGATCCACATCCCCAAGGCGGTGTCGCCGGTCGTGATCAGCTCGGCCAACGGCAATCGGCACAAGAACGGCGGCGAGAAGACTTGCGTCGAGACGGCCTTCGAGAAGATCGTCGCCGGCGGTGACGTGCTCGACGCGGTGATCGCCGGCGTGAACATCGTCGAGCTGGATCCCGCTGACACGAGCGTCGGCTTCGGCGGATTGCCGAACGCCGACGGCATCGTGCAGCTCGACTCGTGCTGCATGCACGGTCCCAAGAAGCAGGCCGGTGGCGTCGCTTGCCTCGAGGGTGTGCGCACGCCTTCGCTGGTCGCCCAGGCGGTGCTCAAGTACACCGACCATCACCTGCTGGTCGGCAAGGGTGCCCAGAACTTCGCGCGGAACATGGGCTTCGAGGTCGAGGACGATCTCAACACCGACCAGTCCCGCAAGCTCTGGCTCGACTGGAAGCGCCGCATCGACCCGAATCACTACCTCGACCCCGAGAAGCGCGAGGAGGTCGGCCGGCAAGCCGCCCTCGACATGATTCGCGAAGGCCTGATCGATCCGGACCACTACTTCGGCACGATCAACTGCAACGGCATCAACCCGAACGGCGACATCTGCGGCGTCACGACGACGAGCGGCCTCGCCTGGAAGATCCCCGGACGCGTCGGCGACTCCCCCATCCTCGGGGCGGGACTCTACGTCGACGGCGACGTCGGTGCCGCGGGCTCGACCGGACGCGGCGAGGCGAATCTGTACGGCTTGTGCTCGTTCCTCATCGTCGAGGAGATGCGCCGCGGCAAGCATCCCAAGGACGCCGGCATGGAGGCACTCCGCCGGGTCAAGGAGAACACGATCGAGAAGCGCCTGAGCAAGGACAACGGCGACCCGAGCTTCGGCCTCAACTTCTACATCGTCGACAAGCAAGGCCGCTACGCCGGCGTGTCTCTCCAAAAGACCGGCGCCCGCTACGCGGTTTGCACCGAGAACGGCTCCGAGCTGAAGCCGTTCGACTGCCTCCTCGACTGAGTGGGATATCCGTTCCCGGCACAGATGGCCCACTTTTGAAAAGTGGGATATCTCTTCCCGGCACGAATGGCCCACTTTCAAAAAGTGGGATATCTCTTCCCGGCACGAATGGCCCACTTTCGAAAAGTGGGCCATTCGTGCCGGGAACAAAGTGCCAACTTTGCGGTGTAAAGTGGGCCATTTGTGCCGGGAATAGAGTGCTCACTTACTGCCATTCGCCTTTGGCGACGAGGGCGTTCAACGCCTCGACGGTTCGGTCGGACTCGAGGCCGAGCATGACGACGGGCTGGGTGCGGAGCTGCTCGAGGACGTCTCGGTTTTTGGCGATCCAGCTCGCGTCCTTGCCGAGTCGATCGGTCGTCAGGATCACGAGCGAGTCCGGGTAGCGAAGCGCATCCCGCACGTCTGCCGTCATGCGAATGTCCGCCTCGCGCGGCGCCGCTTGGGCGATCTCGGCGACGGCGGCCTTTCGTGAGGCCTCACTGTGCTGGATCATCGTGAGCACCGGCAGGATGGGATCCGGATCGATCGGGACCGGCCCTTCGCCGGGCACGATGATGATGCCGCCGCCACCCGCCGTCACTCCGACCAGGATCTCGGCGACGAGCTCGAAGCTCCGGTCCACGCGGCGCCACGGCGGCGGGAACTCGTAGACCCAGACCGAGCCATGTGAGTTGGGACCGTCCTGGCTTGCGCCGATGACCATCGTGCTCCCCGAGAGATCGACCTCGTCTGCGAAGTTGTCGTAGACTCCGTAGCCATTCGGATCAGTCAGGGTCGATGCCTCCGACCACTGACCGCTTTGGAATCGGAAGAGGTGCGCGGCGCCCGGCTTGTAGTCGCCCGTCAGCTCACTCCAGGGCGCACCCGCGACTAGCCGGGCACCCGAGAGCGCCACGGCCTGACCGAAGAAGCTCTCCTCGGTCTCGGTCTGCGGGACGAGCTTCTGCTCGAGGATGAAGCCGCGCGAGACCCTTCGAAAGACGTAGACCGCGCCCTGCGGCCCTTCGCCATTCAGTGCCCAGCGCGCACCGACCGCAATGCGATCTCCGTCGATGTCGAGCCCGCGACCGAAGTTGGACACGTTCGGAGAGTCCGTCGCGGCGAGGCGCTGAGTGAGCTTCCAACTGCTTCCGTTCCAGCCGTAGACGTCGACGACGCCGAAGTGATTCGGATTCGTTCCATACGGCGCGAGCACTCGGCCAATCGCCGCGACATCTCCATCGAGTGCGCAGTTCTGCACCGACTGGATGCTCAGGTCGTCGGGCACCGAGAGGACATGCGTCCACTGCCCGCCGATCCGCTCGAAGAAGTCGGACTGATTCAGGGACGTCGCGATCAAGTGCGTGCCTTGCAGCGCCAGCCGGACACCGAACGCGTGCTGCTCACTTCCGGTGAGATAGGCTGCTCCGTCGAGCACGGCCTCTTCTTGCCAGTCGCCGCCGTCGAGAGTCAGGACGTGGATGCGCCCCTTCTCCCCTTCGAAGCGCGCACTCACGGCCATGCGATCCCCGGAGAGCGCGACGCACTCGCCGAAGCCGTCGCCGTCGGGCTCGGGCGAGCTCGACTGGATGACGAGCGGATCTTCCCAGCCTTTGGCCTTCTCGAACAAGAAGACGCGACCCGGATCAGACCAGCCCCTCGAACCGACCAGGACGCGATCCTGGTCATACGATACCGAGAGGCCGTAGTACGAGTTGCCATCGAGGTCGGGAGCGACGAGCTCCTTGGCGATTTGGGCCCTCGCGGCGGGAGCGAAGAGCAGCGCGAAGGCGATCAGCGAGCCGAGACGTTTCGACATGACAGGTTCTCCTGAGGATTGGGCGTTTCGCGCTCAATCCGGAAAGCCGTCACCGCGTCACGAACGAAAGCCGACGAAATTCGTCTTGGCCCAAGCTCGCTCGAGAATGCGCTTATCGAGAGAGTCGATCACTGGCTCGCTTCGGCTTGGGCACTCCAGTCCATCGATGTTCAGCGGGTCTACCCACCCCCCATCAGAACGACTCACCCGCGAGCCCGCT
>JAVJTD010000283.1:0-3493 GCA_040219065.1 Planctomycetota bacterium | reverse complement strand
TCCGGCGACGGCCGGCATCCTGACCGGGAGCCTGGTGATCGAGCGCATCTTCGCGATTCCGGGCACAGGCTCCCATTTCGTCAACAGTGCCCTGAACCGCGACTACACGCTGAGCATGGGAGTGACCATCCTCTACACCGTGCTGGTCTACTCGCTGAACACGCTGGTCGACTTCGCCTACACGTTGCTCGACCCGCGCATCCGTCTGGAGGAGAGCTGACGTGGCGAGCACGGAGCGCTGGGACCTCGGCGGCCGCGAGCTCGAGCTGCTGCTCGTCGAGTCGCAAAAGTACAAGGGCGAGAGCCTGTGGCAGGACGCTTGGCGCCGGCTTCGGTCGCAGAAGACTTCGTTCGCCTGCCTCTTGTTCCTCATGCTGTTCGGGCTGGGAAGCCTGCTCGCGCCGATCCTGCCTTTGCCCTCCCCGGTCGTGCTCGAGCTCGAGAACGAGTACCGTCCGCCGGCCGTCGACGTCACGGCGCTCTTCGTGCCGGGCTTCGAGCGCAACTACTGGGATCTGAGCTGGATCGACGAGCGGCTCGTCGACGCGCGCGAAGCGATCTTCGGGGACTGGCAGACGGCGCACTTTCTCGGTACCGACGGCAAGGGCCGCGACCTCTTGTCCCGCATCATCTGGGGGAGTCGCACCTCGATCCTGGTCGCCCTCGCCGCGACCCTGTGCTCGCTCATCATCGGGGTGACGTACGGCGCATTGGCCGGGCTCCTGGGCGGCCGCGTCGACAACTGGATGATGCGCTTCGTCGACATCCTGTACTCGATCCCCTTCATCTTCGTCGTGATCTTCCTCATCACGCTGCTCAACGAGTACCGCACCGAGCTGGAAGACGACTACGGGATCGACCGCGAGACGGTCTTCTACGTGGTGATCGGTGCGATCTACTGGCTGACGATGGCCCGCGTGGTTCGCGGTCAGGTGCTCTCTCTGCGCGGCTCCGAGTTCATCGAGGCGGCGCGTGTGCTGGGGGCATCGACGCCGCGCATCCTGTTCATCCACCTCGTGCCGAACGTGCTCTCGGTCGTCATCGTCTACCTCACCCTGACCATCCCGGCCGTCATGCTGTTCGAAGCGTTCCTCAGCTTCCTGGGCCTGGGCATCGAGCCGCCGAAGGTGAGCTGGGGCCTCTTGGCGGTCGAGGGGACTGAAGGGATCAACCCCATCAAGCTCGACTGGTGGCTGGTCGTGTTCCCCGCGATCGCGATGGGGATGACGCTCCTGGCGCTCAACATTCTCGGTGATGGGCTGCGAGACGCCCTCGATCCCAAGCTCCGCGGAAAGGACTGACCGTTGGCCGAGAACACCCTCCTTTCCGTCCGAGACCTGCGCGTCATCTTCGATACGCACCACGGCCGCGTGGCAGCGGTGGCGGGCGTCAGCTTCGACATGCAGCCCGGCGAGACGTTGGCGCTGGTCGGTGAGTCGGGGTCGGGCAAGTCGGTGACTAGCCTGGCGCTCTTGGGGCTGATCCCGAATCCGCCCGGGATCGTGGAGAGCGACGGCATCCTGTGGGGCGGCCGGGACCTGACTCGGCTCTCGCCCGGCGAGATGCGCAGGATTCGGGGGAACGAGATCAGCATGATCTTCCAGGACCCGATGACCTCGCTCAACCCACTGTTGACGGTGGGGCAGCAGCTCGCCAAAGTGCTCGAGATCCATCGCGGAATGGGGATGCGCGAGGCGCGGGTGCATTGCGTCCGAGGGCTGGGGGACGTCGGGATCCCGCACCCCGAGGCGCGCTTCGACGCCTATCCCCACGAGCTCTCCGGCGGCATGCGCCAACGCGTCATGATCGCCATGGCGCTTCTCTGCCGGCCCAAGCTGCTCCTCGCCGATGAGCCCACCACCGCGCTCGACGTCACCATTCAAGCGCAGATCCTCGAGCTCTTGGCCAAGCTGCAAGAGGAGCACGGCACGGCGATCCTGTTGATCACTCACGATCTCGGCATCGTCGCCGGAATGGCCGACCGTGTTCACGTGATGTACGCCGGCAGACTGGTCGAGGTCGCACCGACTCGCCCTTTGTTCGAGGCACCCGCCCATCCCTACACGGCAGGCTTGCTCTCGAGCGTTCCCTCCTTGACTGGGGATCCCGATGAAAAGCTGATGACCATCTCGGGCCAGCCGCCGGACTTGGCCGAGCTTCCTCCCGGTTGTGCCTTCGAGCCGAGGTGTCCGCTCAGGACGGACGAGTGCACGAAAGCGCCGCCGCCCCTCGAGCCCGTTCCCGGTGAAGGACGAGGAGCGGCGTGCCTGCACTCGGATCGGCAGCTCGCCGCGGAAGACGTTCGAGGAGGCGCGCGATGAGTGATGCCCTGGTGGTCCGTGATCTGTGCAAGCACTTCCGCGTGCGCGGCGGAGGACCCGCCGATGCCCGCGTGGTGCGCGCCGTCGACGGGGTCTCCTTCGAGTTGCGCCGCGGCGAGAGCTTGGGACTGGTGGGGGAGTCGGGCTGCGGCAAGTCGACGACTGCGCGGACGATCATCGGCCTTCTGAGCGCGACCTCGGGCTCGGTGACGCTCGATGGGCGAGAGCTGACGACGCTCGGACGCCGGGAATGGCTTCCGTACCGGCAGCGCATCCAGATGATCTTCCAGGATCCCTACGCGTCGCTGGATCCGCGGCAGACGGTGTCCTCGATCCTGTGTGAGCCCCTGACGATCCACAAGATCGGCAAGCCCCGTGACCGAAGGCTGCGGGCGCTGGCCTTGCTCGAGGCGGTCGGGCTGAACCCGCGGCACATCAACCGATACCCGCACGAGTTCTCCGGCGGCCAGCGGCAGAGGATCGGAGTCGCGCGAGCTCTGGCCCTCGAGCCGGAGATCATCATCTGCGACGAGCCGGTCAGTGCGCTCGACGTCTCGATCCAGGCGCAGATCATCAACCTGCTCGAGTCACTGCAGAGCCGGTTCGGGCTGACTTACCTGTTCATCGCTCACGACCTGGCCGTGGTGCGGCATCTGTGCAATCGCATCGCCGTGATGTATCTCGGACGCATCGTCGAGACTGCGGATCGTGCGAGGCTGTTCGCTTCGCCGCAGCATCCCTACACGCAAGCCTTGCTCTCGGCCATCCCCGAGCCGGACCCGGTGAAGGAATCCACCCGGCGCCGCATCGTCCTCGAAGGCGATGTCCCCTCGCCCCTGACACCGCCGCCAGGCTGCCCGTTCCATCCCCGCTGCCGCGAGCGAGACCGAGTCGAAGACGACCGCTGCCGCACCGAAGTCCCACCCCTCCAGGACATCGGAAGCGGAACCGTCACCGCCTGCCACCTGTATTCGGGTGCGCCTGTCGGGCGGTGAGAGTGGGTATTCGGGTATTCGGGTGCCTGGGTGCCTGGGTGACTGGGTGCCTGGGTGACTGGGTGCCTGGGTGACTGGGTGCCTGGGTGACTGGGTAGGTGATGAGGTGGCGCACCCAGGAAGAGGTTCCTGGGTGTTTGGGTTGCTTGGTGAATGAACGACACCACAGCACCTGAG
>JAVJTD010000263.1:0-21154 GCA_040219065.1 Planctomycetota bacterium | reverse complement strand
CCTCCGAGCGACCTAGGACGGTGTTCGAGTGCCGGAGTGCTGGAGTGGAGAAGCGCAACATCTGATGGACACCCGAGCACCCGAGCACCCGAGCACCTGAGCACCCGAGCACCTGAGCACCCGAGCCCCCGAGCACACACTTGAGGTCGTGACCACCGACTTGGTACCTTCGGCGCGGAGCGTGCGCTTCTGGGCGGGAGCGCGTCCTTCCTGGCTCCATCCCAGCAATTCCCAACTGCGCAGGCGGCCTCGCCATGAAGAACTTCCTTCTCTTCGTACTGGTTTTCGGTCTCGTCGGATACATCGCCTACGACAAGCTCTGGAAGGAGCCGGGGGCAGAGAAGAAGGCCGAAGGGGAGAAGCAACTCTCCAAGCCGTCCGCAAAGCCTGCTGAGAAGGACTCAGCCGAGATCGGCTCCAAGATCGTGAGCTCGGTTCCGGACGAGGAGGAGGAGCGTCAAGCGTCGCTGGACGACGTGATGAAGAGCATGGCTTTCCCGACCTCGTCGGCAGTCAACGGGCGAAGCCTGTCGGATGACGAGATCTCCGCGCTGCTCGTCGAGGCCCAGAAGGCCGAGGAAGAAGGGCGCTCACTCGATGCGTGGTCCGGTTACACCCGAGCGCACTTGGCGGGTGTCCCTGAGCAGTACGAAGCCAAGCTCCGCATCAAGCTCGAAGCGATGGCTCGGGCTCACTTGGCGCAACGTCAGGCGATTTCGGGGCTGCTTTCGATCTACCAAGTCCGTCCAGGCGACAGCCTCTGGGAGATCGCGAATCGTTGGGAGAAGGACACCGGGATCCCCGTCGCTCCCGGCTTCATCCGTTACCTCAACGACATGAGCTCGAACAACATCCACGAAGGGCAGAAGCTCCTCGTGCCCAGCTCCCCGGTGCGCGTGCTGTGCATCAAGTCCCGGTATCGCGTCTTCCTCCTTCTGGGGGACTGCTACTTGGAGGAGTGGGGCGTCGGCCTGGGGCAAGAAGGTCACGCAACACCCGAGGGGACCTTTTCGATCGGCTCCCGATTGGAGCGCCCTGAGTTCACGGATCGAGAGCGAGGGGTGAAGGTGCCCTACGGCGAGCCGGGGAATCCGCTGGGGACCCGCTGGCTCGGCTTCTCCGGGAGCTTCAGCTCCTACGGCATCCACGGCACCTGGGAGGACGACTCCATCGGGGAGAACCGCTCGAAGGGCTGCCTGCGTATGAAGAACGAGGATGTCGAAGAGCTGTTCGAGCTGCTGCCTCTCAAGACCCAGGTCGACATCGAAGGCTGAGACAGCGCTCGACCCGTCCCGCGGCACGACCGACAGGACGATCCAGAGCCGCTTACCGGTCCCTCTGTCGCCCGGTAGTGGCTCAACGTCAGCCCCCAAGGGCTTCACGGTCCGACCGTCGACGCAATCGCCAGGTTGGGCACCACGGGCCGTTGAACCGGCTTCTGTGCCGCTGAATGACGCAACGGCCGAGGTCCTGGTGCCTCGTGAGCGATCTGTCGCTCGAGGTGACGGGGCCAAGAGGGCCGGCCCTGGACCGGATCCATGATGCGACGGGCGAAGCCCGCATGGAGTGGTCAGCCCTCCGTCGTCCGAGCGTCAGGATACCGTTGCGTCCACCGATATCCCTGACGAAGAGCCGGCCGATTTCGGACCCTACCTACCGGGCAGGCCGCTGGTCCGGCCGCAGGCAAGCTCACCCAGAGAGGAGCCGGTTGTCGGAGCTGGCTGCGTCCGCCGCACTCAAAAGCAGGTAACGCTCATTTACTCATTCGGAGAGTGGTCCCCGCTATCTAGGAGGATCTCATTCCTCAGGGCGAGGGGAAGAGAGATGTCTGCGACCGAGACGTCTCCGCAGAGCTCGGGGCCTCTGCCGCGTGCCATGCCGATCTTGGGGAATCCGAATGCGACGGTGCGAGTCGCTCGAATGCAAGTGCCGTGGATCGAGCCCGTGTCGCCGTCGAGGCCGGAAGGCAGGTCTGCGGCGACGATCGGCCAGCCTGAGGCATTCAGCCGATCGATGAGTGCGGCAAACAGGGGGCGAACGTCCCCTCGGAGTCCGGTACCGAGCAGTGCATCGACGACGATCCACGGAGAGTCGACCGGCAGGGCGGCGGGGAGTTGCGCGGGATCGGTCACGAAGAGCAGCGGAACGCCGATGCACCGAAGGATCTCGAGATTTACGGCCGAATCGGAGCCGACCTGGAAGGTCTCGGGATCGCCCAGCGTCAGGACCGAGACATCCCGTCCCGCGTTGGCGATGTGCCTGGCCGCGACGAAGCCGTCGCCCGCGTTGTTACCTCGTCCAGCGCAGACGATGACAGGAGCTTCCGAGAGGGAGAGTGCGGCCGAGGCGAGCGCGGTTCCAGCGTGCTCCATGAGCAGGAGGGTCGGAATTCGGTACTCATCCTTGGCACGACGGTCGAGCTCCCTCGACGTATCCTGTGAAATGAACGGTACTTTAGGCATTGGTGAAGATTTTCTTTAGAGCGCGTTGACAGGGGAGGTCGAATGACTAGAATCCGGGCTCGCTTCTGAGGTCAGCGCAACGGCGCGGGCACGGAAGCGAGCGCTTCACCCCGAGCGGAAGCGGACGACTCCTTGGAGTCTGAAGCAAGCCGCGCTGACGGGCGAGGCGGAGTGCGAGAAAAAATCTCGCTCTCAGGGTTGACGCCCGGAGCGAAGGTGAGTATCTTGCGCGACTCGCGCTGGCGACGAAAGTTGACCGCGCGACTGAAAACGAAAGAGGCGGTTGACGGCCAGCGAACGCGCTGGTAAGTTCTCCGTCTTGCCGTTCGAACCGTGAAAGCGGTCGAGCGGCGCCAAGCTCTTTGACAAATAGGACAGTGAGAAGTCTGCGAGGATGCGGAGACGTAAGCCACTTCGAGTGGCGAGCGTTTCAGTTTTAAGCATAAGTCCCTCGCAGGCTCACCTCGTGCAAATTTCTGTGCGAACGAGCCTTGTGAGTAGGATCCAAATACTTCAAGCATGAAGGGTTTGATCCTGGCTCAGAACGAACGCTGGCGGCGTGGATTAGGCATGCAAGTCGAACGCGAAAGTCACCTTCGGGTGGCGAGTAGAGTGGCGAAAGGGTGAGTAATGCATAGACAACCTACCCGTGAGACCGGGATAATCACTCGAAAGGGTGACTAATACCTGATAGTCCTGGCGGATGGCATCTTCTGCCGGGTAAAGGTGGGGACCTTCGGGCCTGCCACTTACGGAGGGGTCTATGTCCTATTAGCTTGTTGGTGAGGTAACGGCTCACCAAGGCTTTGATGGGTAGCCGGCCTGAGAGGGCGATCGGCCACACTGGGACTGAGACACTGCCCAGACTCCTACGGGAGGCTGCAGTCGAGAATCTTCCGCAATGGGCGAAAGCCTGACGGAGCGACGCCGCGTGAAGGATGAAGGCCTTCGGGTTGTAAACTTCTGTCACATGTTAAGAACCGTTTCGGGTTAATACCCCGGAGCCTGACGAAAGCATGAGAGGAAGCTCCGGCTAACTTCGTGCCAGCAGCCGCGGTAATACGAAGGGAGCGAGCGTTGTTCGGAATCACTGGGCATAAAGGGCGCGTAGGCGGCGTCGTCAGTCAGTTGCGAAATCCTCCGGCTTAACCGGAGAACTGCATCTGATACTGCGATGCTAGAGTGCGGGAGGGGAGAGTGGAACTCCTGGTGGAGCGGTGAAATGCGTAGATATCAGGAGGAACGCCGGTGGCGAAAGCGACTCTCTGGACCGCTACTGACGCTGAGGCGCGAAAGCTAGGGTAGCAAACAGGATTAGATACCCTGGTAGTCCTAGCCGTAAACGATGGGCACTAGGTAGTGGGGATTCGATGTCCCCTCTGCTGGAGATAATTTTTTAAGTGCCCCGCCTGGGGAGTATGGTCGCAAGGCTAAAACTCAAAGGAATTGACGGGGGCTCACACAAGCGGTGGAGCATGTGGTTTAATTCGAAGCAACGCGAAGAACCTTACCCGGGTTTGACATGTGCGGATTAGCTCTATGAAAGTAGAGTGACGCCCTCGTGGTGGAACGTACACAGGTGTTGCATGGCTGTCGTCAGCTCGTGCCGTGAGGTGTTAGGTTAAGTCCTGTAACGAGCGAAACCCTTGTCCTTAGTTGCCAGCGGGTCATGCCGGGGACTCTAAGGAGACTGCCGTTGTTAAGACGGAGGAAGGTGGGGATGACGTCAAGTCCTCATGGCCCTTATGCCCGGGGCTACACACGTGCTACAATGGACGGTACAAAGGGATGCGAGACCGTGAGGTGAAGCAAACCCCAAAAAGCCGTCCCCAGTTCGGATCGGAGGCTGCAATTCGCCTCCGTGAAGTTGGAATCGCTAGTAATCGCGGATCAGCCATGCCGCGGTGAATATGTTCCTGAGCCTTGTACACACCGCCCGTCAAGCCACGAGAGCTGGCAGTGCCCGAAGTCGCTAACCCAACCTTAGGGAGGGAGGCGCCGACGGTAAGGTCAGTGATTGGGACTAAGTCGTAACAAGGTAGCCGTAGGGGAACCTGCGGCTGGATCACCTCCTTTCTAAGGATTACTTAGACCTGGATGGCGGCGAAAGGCTTCAGTCATCGCTGGAGCTATAAGTGCCAACCTTGTAAATCATCGACGCATACCTCTAAGGCTTCTTACTGTCCTTTTGATACACCTCAAGATGTGTCAACCAGGTGGGCCTGGGCCCTCCTCCGAAAGCAGATGGGCCTATAGCTCAGCTGGTTAGAGCGCACGCCTGATAAGCGTGAGGTCAGTGGTTCAAATCCACTTAGGCCCACCAAACCCCTTCCTGTAGTGGGGGGGCGTAGCTCAGTTGGGAGAGCAGCTGGTTTGCAACCAGCAGGTCGCAGGTTTGATCCCTGTCGCCTCCACCAGATTGACACATCGATGAGGCAGCGAGATTCTCCTCGAGGCTGAGAAAGCTTCGCGGGTTGTATCGAGCTCTTTGAAAATTGAATAGTGGATAGTGATATCTTCACTGTCGAGCCCTTTTTGATCTCACAAAAATGTGGTCAAGCTATAAAGGGTCTGTGGTGGATGTTTTGGTGCCGATAGGCGATGAAGGACGTGGTGTGGCTGCGATAAGCCTCGGGGAGCCGTCAAGCAGGCGTTGATCCGGGGATTTCCGAATGCGAAAACGTGGTGCGGGTAATGCCGCATCATCCATGCCTGAATTCATAGGGTATGGAGGCCAACGGAGGGAACTGAAACATCTCAGTACCTCTAGGAAGAGAAAGAAACCTCGATTTCCGTAGTAGCGGCGAGCGAACTGGAAAGAGCCTAAACCCTGCGCATGTAAGCTCGTGAGCGTTGTGTGTGGGGTGTCGTGGGAACGACCATCGTCGGGTCACGAACCGACGCGAGAGTTACAAAGGTTTTTCCTAGCTGAAGCTTCTGGAAAGCTGAGCCAAAGAAGGTGATAGCCCTGTAAGCGAAAGGAAAGACTCTCTCGGTGTCGTCTCCCGAGTAGCGCCAGTCACGTGGAACCTGGCGTGAATCTGGGGGGTCCACCCCCCAAGGCTAAATACTCATCGGCAACCGATAGCGTAAAGTAGCGCGAGCGAAAAATGAAAAGAACCCCCGTGAGGGGAGTGAAATAGAACCTGAAACCACAGACTTACAAGCTGTCGGAGCCCTATGGTCCTTTGGACAACGGGTGACGGCGTGCCTTTTGCCTAATGAGCCGGGGAGTTACTGTGTACAGCGAGGTTAAGCGTCTCAGGCGCGGAGCCGAAGCGAAAGCGAGTGCGAAGTGTGCGATTTTAGTTGTGCGCAGTAGACCCGAAAGCAGGTGATCTATCCATGGCCAGGTTGAAGCGAATGTAAAAGTTCGTGGAGGACCGAACGCACTGATGTTGAAAAATCAGGCGATGAGCTGTGGATAGGAGTAAAAGGCTAATCAAACCTGCAGATAGCTGGTTCTCGTCGAAACAAGTTTCGGCTTGGCCTCGCATGCTGAGCGACGGGGGTAGAGCTACTGAATGGGTTTGGGGGGCTTCCCGCCTACCCTACCTAATCAAACTCCGAATACCGTCGTGTGGAATGCGGGAGTCAGACTGCGGGGGATAAGCTCCGTGGTCAAGAGGGAAACAGCCCAGACCGCCAGCTAAGGTCCCAGAAACAGACTAAGTGCGAAAGGAAGTGGAAGTGCAATGACAGCTAGGATGTTGGCTTAGAAGCAGCCACCATTTAAAAAGTGCGTAATAGCTTACTAGTCGAGCACCTCTGCGCCGATAATGAACGGGACTCAAGTCTGTTACCGAAGCTGCGGAAGTATCGATTCCGTTGGGGTCGGTGCTTGGTAGACGAGCGTTCTACGATAGGATGAAGGGTGACCGTAAGGACACCTGGACGATGTAGAAGTGATTATCCCGGCATGAGTAGCGATAAAGTAAGTGAGAATCTTACTCGCCGAAAGCCGAAGGTTTCCTGGGGAAGGCAAATCCGCCCAGGGTTAGTCGGATCCTAAGGCGAGGCCGAAAGGCGTAGTCGATGGATAACAGGTCAACATTCCTGTACCACCTGTAATGCGTTTGTACGATGGGGGGACGGGGTTGCAAAGGTCAGCGCACGGCTAGATGTGTGCGTCCAAGCCCGAGGGAGGCTGGTAGGTAAATCCGCCAGCGGAATCCCGGAGGTGATGGGGAGCGTAATTACTCGCGAACTGATTGGCGTGGCCTCCGAGAAAAGCCTCTAAGGAGTGTTACAGGTGTCCGTACCAAAACTGACACAGGTAGGCAAGGTGAGTATCCTAAGGCGCTCGAGAGAACTCTCGTTAAGGAACTCGGCAAATTGACCCCGTAACTTCGGAATAAGGGGTGCCTCTGAGGGTGATCTGATTCGCTCAGTGAGCTCGCGGAGGCCGCAGAGAAATGGCCCTGGCGACTGTTTACTAAAAACACAGGTCTCTGCCAAGTCGCAAGACGACGTATAGAGACTGACGCCTGCCCAATGCCGGAAGGTTAAGGAAAGAGGTTAGCTTCGGCGAAGCTTCGAACTGAAGCCCCGGTGAATGGCGGCCGTAACTATGACGGTCCTAAGGTAGCGAAATTCCTTGTCAGGTAAGTTCTGACCCGCACGAATGGCGTAACGACTAGGGCACTGTCTCAACGAGGGACTCGGCGAAATTGAAGTCGTGGTGAAGATACCACGTTCCCGCAGCAAGACGGAAAGACCCCGTGAACCTTTACTGCAGCATAATATTGGGTCTTGTCATGGCATGTGTAGGATAGGTGGGAGGCTTTGAAGCGGAGACGCCAGTCTTCGTGGAGCCGCTGGTGAAATACCACTCTTGCCATGTTAGGATTCTAACTCGGTTCCGTGAACCCGGGCCGGGGACAGTGTTATGTGGGCAGTTTGGCTGGGGCGGTCTCCTCCTAAAGAGTAACGGAGGAGCCCAAAGGCTTCCTCAGCGCGTATGGCAATCGCGCAAAGAGCGTAAAGGTACAAGGAAGCTTGACTGCGAGACCTATAAGTCGAGCAGGTGTGAAAGCAGGGCTTAGTGATCCGGCGCTTCCGTGTGGAAGGGGCGTCGCTCATCAGATAAAAGGTACTCCGGGGATAACAGGCTTATCTCCCCCAAGAGTCCGTATCGACGGGGAGGTTTGGCACCTCGATGTCGGCTCATCGCATCCTGGGGCTGAAGAAGGTCCCAAGGGTTTGGCTGTTCGCCAATTAAAGCGGTACGCGAGCTGGGTTTAGACCGTCGTGAGACAGGTCGGTCCCTATCTGCTGTGGGTGTAGGACATCTGAAGAGATTTGCCCCTAGTACGAGAGGATTGGGGTGGACGAACCTCTGGTGTTCCAGTTGTCCCGCTCGGGGCACCGCTGGGTAGCTATGTTCGGAAAGGATAAACGCTGAAAGCATATAAGCGTGAAGCCCGCTCTGAAAATAGATGTCCCCATCAGACTCCTGGAAGACGACCAGGTTGATAGGCCAGGTGTGTAAGCACAGTAATGTGTTCAGCTAACTGGTACTAATCAGTCGATCGGCTTGACCTTTTTCTTCTCCTCGCGCTCTCAATGAGAGCTCCTGGAAAAGATTAGGCACGACAAAGAAGAAAAACACTATCCACTATTCTGATATTTCCCGGTGACGATATGCATCTGGTCACACCCGTTCCCATCCCGAACACGGTCGTTAAGCAGATGCAGCCGATGATAGTGGCCATGCCGCGAAAGTAGGTTATCGCCGGGTTTATTACTCAGGGCCCGCCAGGGAATGGCGGGCCCTTCTCTTTTGGTTCCTACCCTGCCTTCTCACATCGCTCGGAAACCACCTTCGCCGCCTCTCGAGCTCCCTGCCCATGCGGCGCGACCTCTCCTTGCGGCACGCGTGCAAACTCGAGCCGAGCGTGACCCGGGCCGGTTCCGGTCGACGGCAGGCGCAGAGCGCGCGCCTGCGGCGTCCCGCCGCGCAGGGCGCGGCGTTACCTTCCTCCGTGCGCGGTGCCGGCACGTCGCATTCGGGCGATTGAGCTTCTGAGCCACGGACCTCTGTCAACCGGCACCGAGGAGCGGCGACTCGGCCTCGACTACCTTCGCGATCGTTCCGTCTGCGGGGATGATCACGCTCGACCCGAAGTCCGGGTGGGCTCCCGGTGCCTGCGGCAGCAGAACCAGGTAGCCCGGCGCGCGGTCCTTCCACGCGGCCGAGATCGAGGGGATCGTGACCACGCCCGCGTCCGATTCCACCCGCAGGCGATCTCCGGAGAGCTCCAGCCGGAGCCGCCCCGTCAGAACTCGCACCTTGCCGGTCTCGATCGCGGACTGAAGCCTTGCACCACCCGAGCGGGCGATTACCGGGTCCGTCATGGCATCCACGGACCTGCCCACGCCTTCCATCAAGCGTTCGATTCCCGAGACGACTGCCCACAGGACAATACTCGCTATGAGCGCGAGGACGCCGAGCATCGTGAAGCTCGTGAATACGAGCAGAGCCACACCGACGATCAACGGAACGCCTGATAAGACAATGCGCAGCACCCACCGTTGCACGGACTCCAGGGCTCGGTCCGCCCGCTGGAGGCCCCCCAAGACTCCCCCTTGTCCCGGGTTGCGAGCGGCTTCGACCTGAGCACGCAGGACCGTGCTCGCCAGGGCTGCCGCGGCATTGGCTGCGGTCAGCTCAAAAGACTCCTGGAGCTGCCGCTGCTCGCTCAGTGTCATGATGGAGGCTTCCTCTTTCTGGCATGCTCGAGGAGCTACGTTCACCGCCCTTGGCGAACCAGCTCCCAAGCCTTCTCGAACTGCTCACGGTAAATCTCGAGACGGTGCGCTTCTTGGCTCTTGAGGCCGCGACTCCCTCGCTCGCCGGTGAGTCTCACCACCGGATCGCTCCAAGCGCCTTCGGTGAGCTCGGCTCTGACCTGGGCGAGGCGACGCGGCGCGTCCTCGCCAGCCCAGATCGTTCGAGAGACTCTCAGTGAGGCGTTTCCCGGCTCGACACGGTAGACCTCACCCGAGAACGGCAGGTACACGTAGTGCGCGTCGGCATCCCGCAGGAGCGCCGTGTGAAATGTGTCGAGGTCGGCGACCTTCTCGAACGTCTGGGGATCCGCCCCGTCGAGGAGGCGCCCGGGAGCCTCGTAAACACCGCTCGCATCCACGAACACAAACTGGTGGATCGGCCGGAAGCTGACAGAGTCGACTCCCTCGACGCGTCGGCAGCTCCACCAGACTCCGCTCGAGTCAGCACCGTAGGCCGAGTCATCGCCGAAGGTGCGGAAGGTCTTCGGATCGGCTTCCGGCAAGGGTGTCGATGACCAGTACACTCGCTCGGCATCCCGATAGAACGCTTGCTCCAAGTGCTCGAAGCTATCGGGCTTTGCCCCGACGATGACTTGGTGCTGATACCAAACGTGGCGAGTATCCTTCCAGACGAAGCCGTCCTTTATCACTTTCACCGAGGACGGATCGAGACCTGGCAAGACGGATCCATACCACCAGACGGCGTTCGCGTCCCGGGCCAGGTTGAACCCGATGACCTCGAAGGAGCCGACATCGGCCTCTGGAAGGGTCACGACCCAGAACCGTCCCGGGCTGATCCACTTGTAGTAGACCGAGCTCTGATCCTTCGTGTACGGCTCACTCAGGGCGGTGAACGTGTCCGCATCGACGTCGTGACAAATAGTGAGATCTTGCCCGACGTGTCGGGCAAAGCGTTTGATGTCCTCGCGCCCGGCTAAGTCGATGCGCTGCCCCTTGAAGGTGATGTACTCCCCCCGGCGGTGGTAACCGTGCCCCACCGGCTCATCCACCTGGGGGCTTCCAGCCACTGAAGTCGCGGCGAGACACCCCGCAAATCCGGTGACCCAGAGAAAAACCACCGATCTCATCGAGTCCACTCCGAGAAAGTTGATGGGCCGCTTCGCGGTGGATGCGTGCGGTTGGCAGCCTTCGACCAAGACCTAGCGAAAACACGGCAGTCGCGATTCCGCGCTCCCTTGGTGGCATGGTCTGCTGGGACCGACCATACCTAATCGAACCCTTGGCCCAGGGCAATCGAGCGGACTTGAGCCCGAGGGGCAGCCCTTCGAAGTATTGCGGAACCCCAACTTCTGCCTTCTCAGGGCAAAGAACGCCGAGCTCCTGGCCCGGATATCTCACGAGCCATCTACTGCGGCGCCGAATCTACCCATGCCTGCTGCGTCAAGCTCGCTGCGCCGCCTCGACGACCTGCAGAGAGGTCGACTGCGGCGTGCTCGGTCGCTCGAGTTGCCAATCGCGATAGCCCCTCGAGACCCTCCAGCCACCCCGAACCAACGAAGAACGGGAGCACCTCGCGGTGCTCCCGTCGGTCTTGCATTCGAGCTGTGTACTTCGATCGCCTTACTGAGTGACGAAGCTGATCGGGCCGACGATCGAGACGAATTGCGGACCGTTGATCGTGACCGCAGCCGCCCACACGGTCCGGCCCGGTGCCGCGTTCGGGAAGGCCACGTCCGGAGTGCTCGCCGTGCCGGTGGCATCGACCGTGCCCTGCAGGAACACCGCGGCGTTGAGGCCGGCGGCCGTGCAGCCATCGAGGGTCAAAGGCACGATGCGTCCGTCGTTCGGCAGCGGGAATCCCGCGGTGCCGTTGCAGGACAGCAGCACCTGGGCGGTATTGCCCTGCTCGCCGGTCAATCCCGAGACGGTGAAGTGGATCGGACTTCCGGTCGAAGGCGTCCCGACGAGGTCGAGCGACTGGCCCTGCGCGCCGTTGAGCAGCACCGTGATGTCATTGCTGTCGCGGTTGACGGAGACCAGGTCCGCCGAGCCGTTGCCATCGAGATCCGCGCTCTGCAGGTCGCCCGGGCGGGCGCCCGCGCCGAAGAGCTGCGTCGAGCCGAAAGTGCCGTTCCCCGAACCCAAGAGCGTCGAAATGTTGTTCGAGGTCTGATTGGCCATCGCCAGGTCCAGATCGCCATCGAGGTCGAAGTCGCGAGCGACGATGCCCTCGGGATCCTGACCGGTGATGAAGTAGTCGACGCGACCGCCGAAGCTACCGCCACCCTGATTCAGGAACACGGTGCCGAAGCTCTGGCCGTTGCCCTCGGTGCTGGTTGCGATGTCCTGCGTGCCATTGCCATCGAGGTCGCCCGTCGCGACACCTTCGGGGCGGAGCTGACCGCCGACCGACAGGGCGCCCGTCTGGCTGAAGGCGCCGGCACCGTTGTTGGTGAAGACGAGCACCTGACGGGTGCGATGGCTCGCGACGGCGAAGTCGGGAGCGCCATCTCCGGTGAAGTCTGCCGCTGCGACACCGCGTGGCTCGTCGCCGGCCGCCAAGCTGGTCGCCGGACCGAAGCTGCCACCGCTGTTCAGGAACACCGAGACATTGGAGCTCTCCCGGTTCGATGCGACGACGTCGGCGAAGCCGTTGCCGTCGAAATCAGCGGCCGCCAACTGACGAGGCTCACTGCCGAGGGTGGCGAAGGTCGCGCCCGGCGAGAACGAGCCGCCTCCGATGTTGGTGACGATCTGGATCTGGTTCACGTTCTTCAAGGAGACGACGAGATCCTGGTCACCGTCGTTCTCGATGTCCATCGCGAGCAGGGCGTGCGGCGAGGTGCCGTTGCCCAAGAAGATCTGCTGCGGGCCGGAGAACGTCCCGTTGCCGTTGTTCGAGTAGACCAAGATCCGGTCGGGGAGATCGCTGGTCACGGCGATGTCGCGGTCGCCGTCGCCATCGAAGTCGCCGAGAGCGGCGGCTTCCGGGCGTGTCCCGGCGGCGTAGCTCGTGGGGCCACTGAACTGGAGCTGCGCGTTCGCGCTCGCGAACAGCCCGAGCGTCATGCTCGTGAACGTGAGTGCCCAAGTCGTGCGGTGCATGGCATCCTTCCTTATCGTGTTCGTTCTTGTCATGGAGAGCCGAGTCCCGGAGGACTTTCCGAGCTCCGAGACCACGGCGCGCTGACGAAGAACCTCTTTGGCAACGTGCATGCCACGATCCCCGAGCGCTGACCGAACGAGACGATGCAAGGCGAGAATCGTCAATGTTCACCGGGTGATCGCGTCACGAAAGAAAGTGGGCGAGGAGCGCGACCAGGAGGGAGCCCACGCCCCAGCGCGGGGTGTCGTTCGAAATCGGGATGAGCTCTCGCGAAAGCCGGACGTGACTTTCGCCGTCAGCGAGCGCGATAGGATTCGACGACCGTGTCGACGTCGGCTCGCCCGGTAGGGCTCCAGTCCGCGGGGACCTCCGCCCCGGCTTCGAGCAGAGCTCGCAAGACCGAGGGATAGTCTCCTTCCCGAGACCACTGGCGGTACAGGGCCGTGTTCAGGGGAGTGCCAAAGTAGCCGGCCACATCTTCCTGAGGCACACCGCTTCGAAGCAGCGCATCCACCATGCGAGCCTCACCGAGGCAGCAGCCCCAGTGCAGCGGAGTCGCATTCATCCAGCCGCGAGCGCGCGCATCGAAGCCGAGCTCGAGCATCAGGACCACACCGTCGGTGTTTCGCTGTTGGGCGACGTGCGGCATCAGTCTGCGGTCGGACGTGCTCAGCCGGGACAGCAGGTCGGGATCCTCGCCGATCATCGTGCGAGCCGTCTCGCCGTCCCCTCGTGCGCATGCGAACAGCAGTGTTTCCACCTCGGTCGCTGCCGAAGGTCGCGCGCCGAACGACTCCATCAGCGAGGCATTCTCGGTGGCCCCCAGGCGTCTCGCGAGGTCGTGCGGCGTCCAGCAGAGGATGCCGAGATAGGATGTCCTTCCGTCCTTCGTGCGGGCGTTCGGATCGGCGCCCGCCTCGAGGAGCCAGCGGACGACCTTCGGCGTGGCGGCTCGCATCACCGCCCAATGCAAAGACGTCTCACCCTTTTCAGGGTGGATCGCGTCCGGATCGGCGCCTTGATCGAGGAACCAACGGATGGCGTCCTCCCAGCTCACGTCCAGAGCGTGCTTCAAGCAATAGGACACGTCGTCCGGATCGAGCGCGTAGCGTTCCAACAGCCTCAGCCAGCGCAGATCGAAGGTCTCACACGCGTGGTAGAGAGACTGCGTGTCGCTCGGCTTCGCTCCGGCCTCGAGGAGCAGCTCGGCGAGCTCGAGGTTCTTGCTCACGGCGATGCACGCATACAGGGCAGGGAAGACACACGGCGGGATGCCGCCGAGGTAGTGGCTGTTCGGGTCGGCGCCGTTCTCCAGCAGGATCTTCGTCGCGTCGCGTATCCCGAGCTCGGTCTGCCGATCGCCGTGCCCCAGAACGGAGAACGCGGCCCAGAGCAGAGGGGGCCAGTCTCGCGGCCCAGATCTCGACGTCGCCAGGCTCGCATTCCCTTCGATCAGCTCACGGACAACCGCCGCTTCGCCGGCCGCCGCTGCAGCGCAGACATCGCTGAGCACCGCCCTTCGTTCACTGGCGAGTAGTGCCCGAGCCGCGTTCGGATCCGGACTCGCCGGGCGATCCCAACCGATGCCACAGGCCAGCTCGAGGAATCTCTTCGAGATCTCGGACATGAATCCTCCTCAGCTTCCACGCGGTCCGAGACCCAGTCCCCTGGGGGCGATCCGCGAGCAAAGTCCCAGGAAGGGTGACGAGTATCAAAGGGGGAAGAGTCTCACGAAAGAGGATCTTCGTCGAGATTCTCGGGAAGCGTCCTGGAAGTTGCCGCTCCAAGATCGAAGAGGAGACGCCACATGAATGAGCTCGACGACTTCTTCGACGCCTACGATCATGCCCACACCCTCGGAGCCGAGGCAGCAGACTGGCGAGCGCTTCGCCGAAACGTTCGGCGATCCCTTCTGCGACCCGCGCTGGCGCTCCTGGGCTCGGTCGCCCTCCTGATCGCCGGGGTGGCGTTGGGGTGGGCCGGCCACTTCTCGGGATGGCTCTTGGCCGGTGGGTTGGTCCTCGCCGTGATCCCGGACCGCCTCCAGCGACTTCGAGCGAGCCGCGAGCGAGTGGCAGGGCTCGACAACTCGGAAGACCTTCGCGCCCACTTGCTCCGCGAAGCTCGACTCGAGCGAGCGGGCGCATTCGTCTCGGCTCTCGTTCACGCCGCCGTGTCGCTGCTCTTTCTCGGCACCGGCCTCATCGCGGCGCTCCTGGGCAAGGACTATCGCCCGGGTCTGATCTCGGCGCTCATCGTCGCGTTGCTCGCGGCCTATCATCTGCTCTGGCGATTGCCCAGAGTCAGCCGGCAGTGTGCTTCGCTCGGAGAGAAGGTCGGAGGGAAGAGCGACGAAGAACACGGCGACCGGACGAGCGAGGCGAGCTCATGACCCGGGACAGCAGCACGCTGCTCGAGAGGCTTCGATCCAAGGATCGAGACGTGAGGCAAGCGGCGGAGTCGGAGCTGTTCCAAACCTTTGCGCCCAGGATCCGGGCAGTCCTCTCGAGAATCGTCGGGTCGGGTCCCGAGTTGGACGATGCCATGCAGGAATCCTTCGTCGACGTCTTTCGCGGCCTACCGAGCTTCCAGGGCCGCTCGGGGCTGGGCACCTGGATCTACCGAGTCGCCTTGCGCCGCGGTTGGAAGTGCTCGGCGCGAGAGCACCACAAGCGAAGTTGGCAAGTGACCGCCGAGGCTCTCCCCGAGCCGGAGACCCGAATGCCCCCGGCCGAAGCGCTCGAAGCGAAGGAGCTCGCCCAACGCTTCGAGGTCGCGCTTCGCCGGCTGGACTTCGACCAGCGCAACGTCCTTGCGCTCTCGGCGAGCCGAGACCTCAGCCCCCAGGAGATCGCCGAGACCCTCGGCGTCCCGGTCGGCACCGTCCACTCGAGGCTCTCCCGCGCTCGCACCCGACTGAAGCAGTTGCTCGACGTCGGGGAGGAGTGATTCCGGGCGAGGTGCTCGCGCCGTCTCCAGCGCGACCGAGAACAGAGCCCGCGCGACCGAAACCGGGAGCGGTCAGCGAGCCGGGAGCCGCCTCTTCGACGGTGGCACCGATCGAATTGAGAGGCGCCGAGCAAGGGAGCATTCGGAGTGCACTGTCTCGCTGCGCCCCGGCCCGAGCTCGCTTGGGAAAGCCCTCGCAGACAGACCCGGTCACCGTCTCGCTCGGCTTGGGCGCTCCATCGCCCTCGGGCTCAGTTTCACCACCTCTATGCTCCGCCGGTCCGCCGCCGGGGGCAGGGCTGATCTGCGGTAGCTCGCGAGCGATCCGCTTCGCGCGCTTGAGGATCTCGAAACGCGCAGCCGAGCATTGGCTCGGTCCAGGCGATCTCCCATACTGGGCGAGGTCGATGGAGACGACGTCCTTGGAGAACATCGTGACTCGAACCGTGATCTGCCGAGTGGCACTGAGTGCCGTGGCCGTTGTGCTTTCGCTTGGCTCGATGCACGCGCGTGCGCTGGCCGGTGATGGCGAGCCGGGTGTCGGGTTGGCCGGGCGACGGCTGATCGACTTGCAGGGAAGGATCGTACGCCTCGGGGAGGAGGGGCGGCCGTTTGCCTTGGTGTTCCTCGGAGCCGAGTGCCCGATCAGCAACCGAACCTTGCGCAAGCTGGAGCGTGTCTCTGCGGAGGCATTCGAGAAAGACGTCCAGCTCTTCGCCGTTTACTCGGACGCTGCGCTGACTCGCCAAGCGGTGATCGATCATCTCGCGGAGTACGAGGTCGCGCTGCCCACCCTCTTCGACGGCTCAGGCGAGCTCGCCCGAATCCTCCAGCCTCGCCGGGTGCCCGAGGCGATCGTGATCGCGGAGGATCAGGTCGTCTACCGCGGCCGCATCGATGATCGTTACATCGATCTGGGCAAGCCGAGGGCGGAAATCACGAGCGACGATCTGCGCGACGCGATCGCTGCCGTGTCCAATGGCAAGTCTCCAAAGAATGCCGTCACCGAAGCGGTGGGCTGCTTGTTCGAGTCTCACCAGTCCGCCGAGAAGCCGACCTATGCCCGCGAGGTCGCACCGATCCTCCAGGCCAACTGTGTCTCGTGTCACCGTCCGGGTGAGATCGGCCCCTTCGCGCTGACGAGCTACCGGAGCGCGAGCCGGCGAGCCGGTCTCTTGGCGGAGGTGACGCGGTCGCGGTACATGCCGCCTTGGAAGCCGGTTCCGCACTTCGGTGAGTTTCGGGACGAGCTGCGGCTGAGCGAGGCCGAGATCGAGGTGCTGAGCCGTTGGGCCGAGACGGGTGCTCCGGAAGGGAGCGACGCCGACCAGCCGGCACTTGCGACATTCGATGCGGGTTGGCACTACGGTGAGCCGGATCTCGTGCTGACGATGCCCGAGCCGTTCACCGTCTCGGCGGAAGGCAATGACATCTATCGTTACTTCCCGATCCCCTCGGGGCTCCTCGAGAATCGCGACCTCGTCGGCTTCGACTTCCGGCCTGGCGCGAAGACGGTGCTGCATCACGCGATCTTCTACGTGGACGTGAGCGGCCGCGCGCGCGAGCTCGACGCCGAAGAGGATGGCCCGGGCTATCCAGGCTTCGGCTCACCGCGTTTCCGGCCCGCAGGCATTCTCGGTGGGTGGGCGCCCGGTGCCGTGCCGCCGCTCCTGCCGGACGGAGCGGGTATCCTCGTTCCGAAAGGCTCCGATGTCGTGCTCGAGGTGCACTACCATCCTTCGGGCAAGGAGGAGGTCGACCGCAGCGAGCTCGCGCTGTACTTCGCCAAGCAGCCGGTCCAAGATCGCGTCAGCCATTTCTTCTTCGAGACGTACGACATCGACATTCCGGCCGGTGACGCTGAGTACCAAAGACACGTCGAGCTTACGCTGCCCTGCGATCTCGAGCTGATCGGCGTCACGCCTCACATGCACTACCTCGGTCGGGGGATGCAGGTCACGGCTCGGCGCCCCGGCGGATCCGAAGTGCCCCTGATTCGTATCGATGATTGGGACTTTCGCTGGCAAGGTCAGTACTATTTCCCCGAGTCTATCCAGCTTCCAAAAGGAACACGCATCGTGATGGATGCCGTCTTCGACAACTCCGAGAGCAATCACGCCAACCCGAGCTCACCGCCCGAGCGGGTGAAGTACGGCGACTATACGACCGACGAGATGTGCCTGTGCGTTCTGACGGCGATCGTCGGATCCCGGAGAGATCGCAACGCACTGCGGCGAGAGATCCACAATGCGCGGTTTCGCGACGCCTCCGTCGAGCGGGGTGACTGAGCGAGACCATGCCGAAGAACGCCGCTTTGTACATCTCCGATCCCTCGTTGATTCGTACCGCCACCTTCGCCCGGTTCCAAGGCTTCATCGAGTTCGAGGCATTGCACGATGAAGGGGAGGCGAGCGGTCTACGCCTCACGATGACCTGGGGCCGCGTCCGGATGAACTTCATGTCCCAAGAGATGCTCCCGTCCCACCTCGAAGGGCTAGCCGCCTACGCCGAGCAACACATCGAGGACTCGGACACCGAGCACTACCTGCGGTCCCGCTTCGCCTACGTCCAAATGGCGCTCGGCTGCAATCTCGAGCACGCTCCCGACGACGAAGAGCGCGCCCAAGAATTCCTCTTCGACCTGAATGCCGACCTCAACGGCCTCCTCTTCCTCGCCGACTCCGTCCACGATCGCGACGGAGCCAACCTGACTCACCCCGAGGAGTGAGGCTGCCAGGTGTGACTCCCCCATGAGCTGGGCGGGATCGAGTGATGAGGGGGACTCAATCTCACCCAAGCTCCAGCTCGGTCAGCTCGTGGCAACCGGGACACAAGGCGTACTCGGTGTTTGTACCCGCTTCGAAGCTTTCGGTGCAGGCGTCGCATTGGTACCAGCCGTCGCCGAGGCTCTTGGCGGAGGGAGCGGTCGGCGAGGGGATCTCGTGGCCGTAGCGAGCGCGCTTTGAGAGCCAGTCTCCTTTCTCCCGAATGAAGAGTCGCCGGGATTCGAAACGGTGACTCTCGTCGAGGCTGACGCGGAAGCGGGGGATG
This sequence comes from Planctomycetota bacterium, assembly GCA_040219065.1. Classification (GTDB taxonomy): domain Bacteria; phylum Planctomycetota; class OFTM77; order OFTM77; family OFTM77; genus OFTM77. Next base: position 2,833 of record JAVJTD010000263.1, on the reverse strand, counting down.
CCCGTGTTCGGATCCGCGCGGCGCTCGATCTCAGCACCACCGATCTCGGCGGATTCGTCGTGGTCGAGATGCATCCCGAGCACGTCGACCAGCAGGAGCTCGAAGGCACTTGGACCCCAAGGGCTCTGGATCAGAATGCGCATGTCGAAGTGCTGCTCAAAGGCCATCGCGCCATCCGTGTGCACGCAGGCACGATTCACGATATGAATCTCCTTGAGAAGACCGTCGTGGAAATGCCCGACTCGACCGAGCCAAAGATCGATGTCGGCCTGGCTCTGGAGCTCGGCGTAGTGCTTCATCGGTGGCTACCTCGGTGGAATGCCGCAGGTGATGGATCGCGCCCGCGCTCCGCGCCCCCGCTTCAGCGGCCGGCAGCGAGCTCGAGGAGCCTCATTGCGATTGCTTCGTAGCCGTCGGTCAGCTCGGGGTGGGGGCTGGAGCAGATGACGCGGCCCTCTCCGAAGCGGCCGAGGACGATGGCGGGGGTGTTCGGCATGACGCCGCCCGGGACGCCTTCTTTGTGGACCTCGCCGGCGAAGGTCGCGAGGACCGTGGCGTCGGGAAGGTCGGGATCGTTCGAAGGGGACCAGATCGGGCCGTTGACGTAGAGCACGGGAGATTGTGGCGTGAGCTCGAAGTGCTCTTGGCCTGCCGCAGACCAGCTCAGCGGTACCGGGCCGCGGCCGCGAGCCCAATGCTGCCGGTCGATGACATCGAGGTCGAGGATGCCGAGCGACCAGGAGTAGTTGTTGGCCGCCAGGTATCCGCCCGCGCAGAAGCCGACGTACCCGCCGCCGCGGCGGACGAACTCGCGCACGATCTCTCGCCCCGACTCGCCGAGCGCCTTCGCTTGACCCGATCCGCTCCCGCCGGGGAAGACCAAGATCTCGAGCTCGTCCAGACCACCGTCTTGGAGGTCCTCGCGGCAGAGCTGCCGGACGACCACCTGCTCATCAGCCAAGCCAGACAGCTCCTTTGGCCCCTTCGCCGAGACCCCCGAGTCGTGGAAGACGCCGACGCGCAAGGCCCCTGGCTTTGCCGAATCGCCGATGCGCACGCTCGATTCGTGGTCGATCATTTTCAGCTCGGTGAGGAGCCGATGCACGAGGATCCGGTGCTGGCGAACGCGGCGAGGGAGGGGGCGGCCCTTGGTCGTCGTCTCGAGGATGAAGGCCGGGCGGTGGCGAGTGTCGGCGAAGGCGCGCGCCAAGCTGCCTCCGATCGGCGTCTTCAGGCGGTCGAACTTCTCGGACTCCGCCAGCTCGGCATTCACCGATTCGAGCATGGCCTCGGCGAGCGACTCGGCTCTTTGGGGCCCTCCCCAGATGACGGAGCTGCCGACGCTCTTCTCGTTCTGGCGATGGACGTCGAAGCCCTCGTGGAGGTCGATCAAGACTTCGGGCTCATGCTCTTCGATCAATCTCCAGAGCTGCTGAGCCACATCGCCGATCGGCTCGACCTGACCGCCCCGGACCGGAAATGCACGGTTGAGATTGCGCTCGGCCTTCGGGGCTCCGGGCGAGAGCCGGGTACCGGCGCGGAGAGCGCGCTCGTTGGCGCGAGGGACGACGATCCATCGTCCGCGACTCGGCGTCCAGCCAGCGATCTGCGTCGCCGCCTCGGCGCCCGCTGGCTCATCGCCGTGCAGGCCGCCGGTGATGAGGACCGTCGGCCCGGGACGTCCGCTATCACGAATTGCCCAAGCGATCGGCCTGGCATTGGCCGGTTCCTCCTGGGACATCGTCCAGGGAGAGATCAGGGCCAGCAGGGCGATGCTGGCGACGAGGCTCCTCACTTCTCCGAGTCGAAGAGCTCGTCCGAGAGGCCGGAGTTCACCGCGACGATCTCGATGTCGTACACCTTCACGGTGTCTTCGGCGCCGGCCTTCATCGCGTCTTCGCTCGGCGGGTACCGGAGCGTGATCTTGGAGGTGAGGTCGATGTCCTTGCGAGTGACGTACTCGATGTCGATGGTCTCTTCGTATCCCGGGGCGCGGTTGATCATCCGCGTGATGAGGTACGAGCCGTCTTCCCGCTTCTCGAATTGCTGCTCGCGGGTGATCGTGAAGGCCGCTTCCCTCTGGTAGGTGGTCACCTTGATCGGCAAGAACCGCTCATCGAGCGTATACACCTGCTTGAGCACGGGATGGCCTTCTGGGAAGCGTCGCTCGACCTCGATCGGCTGCTTGGGGTTGCCCTGGGCATCCCTCACGACCGACATCGGGGTCCGCTCGAGGTTGTCCTCGTAGGGAAGGTGGACCAGCAGCTCGATCATGAACTGGAACGACTGCACGCGGCGCGCTTCGAGGCTCTTGTAGGCTCTCGGAAGCCCCTCGATCGCGAATCGCTTCTGACGGGGCTCCTTCCAGTAGAAGAGCACATCGAGGTTTCGGAAGAGCGGATCGTCTTGCCAATCCGGGTTCCTGAAGCGCAGCGTCAAGTCCTTCAGGCCAGAGCGCACCTGGGAGTACACCGCCTTGTCCATCGCTCGGATGATCTCGGCGTCCGCCTCGGACGGGGCCGGAGCCTGGGCGAGTGCGGAGGAGGAAAGGAGGCAGATGCTGAACACGAGGGGAAGATGACGAAGAAGCCATCTCGACACGGGGAGATTCATCGATGCCACGCTTCTTGGAAGGGGTGGGCTCTGTCTCAGGGAAGTCACGTTTTCGAGGTTCGGACGGTTCGTCCGGCGACATTATCGGCCAGGCCGCTTCCGAGGTCGAGCAACTTCTGCACTCAAAGGAAGGTGGGGGGAGGGGATGCAGGGACCCGCCTGAAGCCGGGGACCCGACCCGGCTGAAGCCGGGGGACCCGACCCGGCTGAAGCCGGGGGA
>JAVJTD010000259.1:0-4329 GCA_040219065.1 Planctomycetota bacterium | reverse complement strand
GGGCATCTCCCTCGCCGAGATGGAAGCGATGGAGGAGTACGTCAACTCCATCCACTATCCGCCCAACTTCCAGCAGGACGAGTCTCGCGTGTACTCGGGGACCTTCGACGAGTCGACGCCGAATGACACGACGACGGGTAGCGACGCCCTCCGCGGCATGAAGATCTTCCACATGCTCCGGCTCCCGAACAGCGTCGGCGGTGGCCGCTCGTGCGTCCAGTGTCACGCCCTCGGCCCCGGTAGCAACCTCGACTACACCGACTCCTTCTTCCTGTTCCAAGGGGCACCGCCCCAGCCTCTGGAGTCGGCTCAGATTCGTGGTCTCGTTCAAAGGGAGAGGCTCCATCAAGTCGATGGCGACGATCTCTCGACCACGACGTCGAGCGGCATGTTCGGGCTGACCCACGGCGGCGGTCGCATCTCGATCAACGAGTTCAACAACATCTTCGCCCCGTCGATGACCCTCGAGCAGCGCAAGGACCTCAACCGCTTCGTCCACGAGTTCGACACCGGCCTCGCGCCGATGATCGGCCAGGAGCAGGTCATCACCCCCGCGACCGCCAGCCCCAGCGGGCCGGAAGCGGCGAGGATCGCGGACTTCGAGAATCAAGCGAAGGTGGCCAACGTCGGGGTCTCCGTGCAAGGCTGGGTCGCTTCGACCCAGGTCGGATACTGGTACGACGCGGCGATCGATCGCTACGTCGTCGAGTCGTCGGCCGGTGGCAGCTCGGTCGACTTGGCGACCCTCCTCGCTACGGTGACCGGATCCAGGGACCGGCTCTTCTTCCGCTGCACGCCACTCGGCACCGAGCGCCGGCTCGCCTCGCTCTCGGGAAGCAGCACCCCTTTCACCGGAGCGACCACGCCCTCGAGCCTGACGCTCCTGCCGATGGCGACGAACACCGCCTGGGCCCAGGTGCCTCTCATGAGCGGCAACTGGATCCCGCAGTCCTTGGGCGGCGACTTCGTGTGGAGCCATGCCACCGATCCCACCATGCCGACGCCGCGGTTCAGCCGGGCCGTTCGCCAACTCCAGCACGGGCTCATCGATCCTGGCAACACCGAGAACTACGGCTTCACGGCATTGCGTCACGAGGCACCGCGGCGATTCCGGATCTCCGGCGACGGCATCCTTCCTGGAGCCAAGCTCGTGATCTGGACGCCTGACGACAGCTCACCGCCGAACACCACCCAGATTCCGCCCGACCCGGCCAAGACCCGCCGCCTGGAATTCCCGCTCTACGCGACCGGTCAGACCGATCAGGGACGCCCAGTCTGGGAGACGGCCGTCGAGCTCGCCCCGATTCGCTACCTGAGCCTGATGAACGGCGGACCGGAGATGCCCGGCGTCGCGTCGATCCTCGGCGATGTGCTCTCCCAGCTCGGCGAGCCGAGTGGAGCCCTCGATCCCGACAGCTTCAATTGGCACTTCATCGAGGTCATCAACCCGAACGGGCAAACCGGTTCGGCCACGGCCTGGCAGCGCCTGAAGCTCTGACCCCCTGACACTTTCATCGGCGGCCGGCGCCTATCGTCGGCTCCACCCCACGGGCGTCGGTCCGTCGATGTTTCACTCGGGAGCCACTCCCACCGGTTCCCGAGGTCCTGTCGCGCCAGAAGGTTGCGCTTCTCGAGGGTCGCTGCATATACTGCTGTCCCCGCCAGGCAAAGAGACTGGCTGCGCATCGCCGTCACTCGGGAGAAAAGAGACGATGAAGTTCGAGAAGCACGTCGGAGATGACATCGCCCGTCTCACACTCAAAGGCGAGTTCGAAACGGAACATTGCGACGCCTTCAGCCACGAGGTCGAAGGCTTCGTGAAGCAAGGCTTCCGTAAGATCATCCTCAACCTCCGCCTCGTCAAGTTCATCAACTCGACGGCGATCGGTGAGATCGTGAAGGCCAAGAACCGCCTCAGCGACGAGAACGGTGAGCTGGTGGTCGCCCATCCGAGCAGCTTCGTCTCGGACGTGTTCAAGACCCTCGGCCTCGATCGCGCCTTGAAGATCTTCGAGACCGACGAAGAGGCGATCAGCTACTACCGCCAGCAAGCCGAGACCGGAGACTCGGTCGAGCTCAGCGAAGAGAACATCCTCTTCACGTTCCAGTCGCGCGACCATGCACGCACGCTGGGTCGACCGTTCGGCGTCGGCAAGATCGCCTCCCTCACCGAGGACGGCGTCTCCTTCACCTGGTCCCCCCAGCCCCGCGAAGACAACAGCGACCTCGCCGAGGGCGAGCTGATGCAGCTCTTCTCAAAAGGAACCCCGCTCAAGGTCAAGTTCCGACTGCCGCTGTACAAGAAGAACTACTACTTCGAGATCCCGAGCGAGGTCGCCAAGACCGTCCTCGCCAAGGGCGGCCAAGTCGCCGTGCAAGCCGACTTCCTCGAGATCAGCAACGACGACCGCAAGTCGATCGCCCGCTTCGTCGACGACATGAAGTTCATCAAGAAAGAGCTCGATCACTGATCGCGCTCGAAGTCCTCGCCTGCTGAATCACGAGCTCTCTCGGTCCCCCGAGAGAGCTCGTTTGCGTCAGTTCCCCGCGAAGATGTCGCGCAGCTCGGTCTGACGCGCGTCGAGCTCCGCTGCGGCCTTCGCCCAGTCCACCTTCATCGGGCGGATGTCCCCCAGCTTGATCACGTATTCCGGACGCGGCACGTCGTCGCGCACCGGAATCTGCGCCGAGCGCCCCTTGGCCAGCGCCTCCTCGGTCTGACGCCGCAGGATGTAGTCGATCAGCTTCTTCGCGTTCTCAGGGTGCGGCGCACCTTGGATCATCGCCACCGTGTTGGGGATGATCATCGTGCCCGGCTGGCCTTCGCCCTGATCCGGGAAGACCCGCTTCACCGGCTTGCCCTTGTCGAGCTGGACCTGGAAGTCGTCCGTGTCCGTGAAGCCGTAGGTGATCTTGCCGTCGGCGACATCCCTGGCGAGCTGGGCGTTGCCCGAAGGCGTCTGAACGCCGTTCTGGACGATGCCGTTCAGCCACTCCCGCGCGGCTTCCTCGCCGAGGACGTGGAACAGCGCCGTGAAATGCGACCGCGTCGTGCCGGCCAGCGGCATCGCCACGGCCGCCTCACCTTTGAAAGCCGGGTCCAGGAAGGCGTCCATCGAGTCGGGCATCTCGCGGTCGCCCAGCTTTTCGCTGTTCACGATCAAGATGCGCGCTCGCGCCGCGAAGCCGGTCCAATACCCCTCAGGGTCCTTCCACTGCTCGGGAATGTCGGCGGCATTCGGAGACTCGTAAGGTGCCAGGACGCCCAACTGCTTGAGCTGGATGGTGTTGGCACTCTCGTTGTTCCAAAACACGTCGGCCCGCGGATAGTCCTTCTCGTCCCGCAACGTCGTCGTCAAACCGACGCTCTTGTTCGCCTCTGTGTCGTAACGCGCCTCGACGACCAGCCCCGTCTCCTTCTCGAACTCCTCGATGAAAGGCTTCGAAAACTCCTGGTCCAAGGCGCAGTAGATCACCACATCCGGCTTCGAACAGGCGGTCAAGCCAGCGAAGGCTGCCAGGGCGGCGAACATCGCCCAGCGCCGGCCGATCGTGGATGAGCGTTGCGTCGACATGATTCGAGATCTCCGTTGCGAGTCTTCCAGAACGGCGGGCATCGCCGGTTCCGTGACTCTACGTTCACTCGCCGAGCCCCGTCAACGACTTCCGTCACCTCACCCCGCTCCCCTCGCCGGAAGAATCCGACTTTTCTGCGAGACCCTGGGCCACGAGACCCCGTCTCCTAAGGCAGAGAAGCGGCAGACGAGACTCGAGACATGGTCCACTGGAGACAGGCAAGACATCGCTCATCCAAGCTGATCCGAGGTCTCGGCGCCGCGCTCGAGTCCTTGCTCTTTCCCAATGCATGCGCCCTGTGTGGTGTGATCCTCTCGGTCGATCGGTGCTTCTGTGACGACTGCCGGCGGCGTCTCCCCCCGCTCCCGCCTCACCGATGCCGCATCTGCGCTCGCCCTTTACCACCCGTCCGCGGGGAGAAGGCCACCTGCCTCCGCTGCCGCGGCCGACGTCCCGCGTACCGCTCGGCCATCGCCGCGACAAGGTTCCGACACGAAGCGCGCGACTTGGTCCACCGCTACAAGTACCGACGCGAGCAATGGCTGGTCGGCCCTCTGTCAGCTCGCCTTGCCTCCGCCCTTCGCCAGTGTGAGTGGCTGGAGAGCCTCGACGTCGTCTCACCGATCCCCCTCCACTGGCGCCGCGCCCGCTCCAGGACCTTCGATCAGGCCCACACACTCGCCAGGGAGCTCGCCGGACACCTCGACCTCCCCTTCCTTCCCTGTTTGCGGAGGACACGAGCCACACGTCCGC
>JAVJTD010000248.1:0-23877 GCA_040219065.1 Planctomycetota bacterium | reverse complement strand
GAAGCTCCGGCTCGAGGTGATGGATACCGCAGGGAATGCCGTCGAGCAGTTCCTCGCCTTTGCCCGAGACCCGTCGCGACCAAGGCTGTTCCGAACGCCCGTCGACGCGAGCGACGAGATGGCAGCGCTCGGAACAGCCTTGGTCGCGACGGGTCTCGGGCAAAGGCGAGGAACTGCTCGACGGCATTCCCTGCGGTATCCATCACCTCGAGCCGGAGCTTCGGAATCTCCTGATCGAGGACGAGCGTGATGTCCTTCGACCCGGCCGGGACTTCCTCGAGGACCGCACTCTGCCAGTCCCCGTTTTTCTCTTTGGCCTGGATGTCGATCGGTAACGAGAGGTCGCGGCGGATACGGAAGCGACCCTCTCGATCGGTCGACATCATCCCCGAGCCTCCGCCTTCGTAACGGATCCGTGCCCTCTGTGCGGGGCTTCCGCTCCGATCGAGGACGATGCCGGTGATTGCGGTGTCCTCGACCGGATGAAGCACCAGATCGATGCCTGGGATCTCCTCTCCGGCCGTCAGCTCGATGGGCTCGCTGAAGGAATGAAGCTTTCCTTCGGCGACCGCCCAGATCATGAGCATCCCAGGAGGAGCCGTGTCGAGCCGATAGCTGCCGTCACCGAGAGTGACGCCCTTCGACAACAGATCTCCCGAGGGGCCGCGAGCTCGGGCCATCTGGACGTGCATCGGTCCGGACGATCGAATCGGCCGAGTCGCAAAGACGCGCGCGCCGGCGATCCCGGCGTCCACGGGGTCGAGCACTCGGCCGGAGACGAAGCCCGCGCTCTCGAGCACGATGTCGCCCAGGTCCTTGGTCTGACCGGCGGCGAGCCGCGTGTGCAGGGTTTGAGACACATAGCCCGGCGCCCGGGCGCGGACGGCTGCGTCCGGGAGGTATGCCTCTTTCTCCTCGACCTGGACCGAGGCGCTGAAGCGACCGGCCTCGTCGGACGAGGCAGACTCGAGTGGGTCGAACGGCGACCTCTCCGTCCGAAACGTCACTTCGACCCCAGGCACCGGAGAACCCATCGCGTCGACGAAGCGTCCTTCGATGCGAGTCTCCGGCTCTGAGCTCAGCTCGTCGGCGGAGGGCTCTGCGGAGGCCGGCTCGACGATCTCACCCTCGCGGGATATCGTCGGAACAGGGGCGGCGCTCTCCTCGCCTACCGCCAGGCTCGGAGGCTCCAAGTCCGCGACCGGCGATCGATCGATCTCCGTCGGCGTCGCCGGAGCCCCACTCCACGGCGTCCAGATCAAGAGTGCGATCACGAGGGCCAGGCTGCCGGCGGACGTCAGCTTCATCTTGATGCTCATGGCGGTCCCCAGGATGAGTGTTCCGAACGAGGTGAGCCAACCTGCCAACATCCCATCGCGCGGGCGGTCGAGGCCGGCCAAGGCGGCCAGTCCGGCGCGGCGGTGACTCGAAGGGCGGTCGTCGTGCAGGCGAGAGCGCAGCATCTCCGTGGCTCGCCAAAGGCGAGTCTTCACGGTCTCGACGGGAAGGCTCAGCCGCTTGGCGATGAGGCGCGGTGGAAGCTCGTCGAAGAACCGCAGCAGCACCGTCGAGCGATACGGCTCCTCCAGGGTCATCACCGCCTCGACGATTCGTCGCCGAAGCGCTTCGCGCTCGAGGATCTCTTCGGGAGATGGCACGTCGGGCGACCGCGCGACCGACGCTTCGCGGCGGTCGCGTCGTCGGTCGGCGCGTCGCATCTGGATCGCGCGGTTCCGGACGACGCGTGCCAGCCAGGCCCGAAGGGCGTGTCGATCTTCAGGAGGGCGACGCAGTCCGGTGAGCCACGTCTCCTGCACGGCGTCCTCGGCTCGGAGGTGATCGTTCAAGAGCTGCCGCGCGAGCGCGCGAATGAACGGTCCGTGCTCCAGCAGAAGCTCCGGGTCGAGAGGGGCATCGTGGGACATCGAAGGCGACCTTACCGTCTCGTTGGCTGCTTACGTTCCGGCTTGAAGACGCCGAGCGGGCGCGATCGGGTTCAACTTCTCGAGGTCCGTGATCGTTCGGTGATTGGTGCGTTCGGCGTGGTCCGGCCCAAGCTCGCTCCGGAATGCCTTCACCGACAGACTCGGTCTCGTGCTCGCTAGCTCACTCCACTCGGCACCACTCGGGGCGGCGGCGGCGTGATCCGGCTCCACTGTGCGCCACTCGAGGTGCCATTTCGCCTCGGCTGCTCGGTTCGGCTCCCCCTTGCGGTCGCTCGGGAGTGCCTTCACCGACAGACTCGGTCTCGGGCTCGCTCGACTCGGGCACTCCTTCGCCCTAGCCCCGCTCCACGGCGCACCACCGGCTCGCCACTTCTCTGGAGCTCACTCCACTCGGCACCACTCGGGGCGGCGGCGTCGCAATCCGGCTCCATTCCGCGCCACTCCAGGTGCCATTTCGCCGAACCTCGAAGGCTAGGCTCCCCCCGGCACCACGAACCAGCCCTTCGGGCTCCACTTCGCTCCCTGGCGGCTGAATGGGACGGACGAGGGGCGGAGGCCCGACATCTAGTGGGTCGATTCTCGGGATGTCTCAACATGTGGAAGCCGGTAACCGGCAAAGGGTTGCCGCCAGATTTGCCGCTTGCGGCAGTGGAGCCAGGTGGGTAGAAATGGAGGTCGGTGGGGCGGGATGGAGATCCTGTGATGAAGCGATGTGTCGTGATCTCAGCTCATCCAGGGGCTCCGGTTTCCGTGCTGCAAGGAGAGTCGCATGTTCTTCGGGACCTTCGAGCACAGCCTCGATGCGAAGAACCGACTCTTCGTGCCCAAGAAATTTCTCGAGGCCATCGATTCCGAGTCGGAGCGTCAGTCCTTCTACGTCGTGAAGGGCTTCGAGCGCTGTTTGTTCCTGTACTGTAAGTCGACCTGGTTTCAGCTCGTCAAGCATATCCGCGAGCAATCGAATCTGGGAGACCCGAATGCACGCAACTTTGCAAGGCTCTTCTTTCCGACGGCCGAGGCGGTGAGCTGTGACAAGCAACGCCGGGTCGTGATCCCCGATGCGCTCAAGCGTTACGCCGGGCTGGATCGCGAGGTCGTGGTCCTGGGCGTCGACGAGCGGATGGAGATCTGGGACCGGAGGAGTTGGGCCGAGTTCAACGAGTCACAAGACAAGGGTTTGGATCAGTACGCCTTCGAGGTTCTCGGAACGAGGCCCGAGCCGGGCGCGACACCGCCGAAGGGGTGAGAGCGGTTGGCGAGCGACGAGTCGGTTCACGTTGCGGTACTCGAGGAGGAAGTGGTCGAGGGCTTGGCCGCCGGGCGCGGCGGATTGTTCCTCGACGCGACGGTCGGGGCGGGTGGACACGCTCGCCGAATACTGCTGGCGTCGCCGGCGGCTCGCGTCGTCGGCCAGGATCGGGACGAGGTGATCCTCGAGCACGCGGCGAAGCGTCTCGCGGAGTTCGGAGATCGGGTCCGTCTCGAGAAGGCGGACTTCCGAAGCATGGGTGAAGGCGATGATGGAGAGAGCTTCGACGGAATCCTGGCGGACCTCGGCGTCTCGTCACTCCAGCTCGATGATCCGAATCGCGGCTTCAGCTTCCGTTTCCCCGGACCTCTCGACATGCGCATGGATCGTAGCCGCGGTCGCAGCGCCGCTGACCTCGTCGCCCGCGAGAGCGAAGAGGAGCTCGGCCGGATCTTCCGCGAGCTCGGCGAAGAGCGCTTCTGGCGCCGAGCGGCGCGCGCCATCGTCCTCGCCCGCAGGGAGCGCCGACTCGACACGACCGAAGCGCTCGCGGACGTCGTGCGCCGCGCCGTCGCCAGGGGGCCGCGTCAGCGGATCGATCCGGCGACGCGAGTCTTCCAGGCGCTGCGCATCGCCGTCAACGACGAGCTCTCGGCCCTCGACGCCTTCTTGGACGCTGCACCGAATCGGCTCCGCATCGGAGGGCGACTCGTGGTGATCAGCTTCCACAGCCTCGAGGATCGGCGCGTCAAGCACGGCTTCCGTCAGGACACCCGCCTGCGCGTCCTCACCAAGAAGCCGATTCGTCCCACGCAGGCGGAGGCCGATGCGAACCCACGCGCCCGCAGCGCGCGGCTCCGCGTGGCCGAGCGAGTGGAGGTCGAGTCATGAGCGGGCTGCGCTTCTGGATGGTCTTCGGTCTCCTCTTCAGCCTGTTCGTCCTGACGTGCTTCGCGGTGTGGCTCAACTTGACAGCGACCCAGCGCGGCTACGCGGTGCACGAGCTCTACGAGGAGCGCGAGGCCTGGCTGCGCCGCCGGGCGGAGCTCCAGGCCGAGGTGCATCGCCTGCGCGCGCCGACGCCGCTGCAGCATCGCTACGACGCGCTGCGCGGAGACGACACGGAGATCTTGGAGACCAACGCGCGGCCGGTGCGGAGAGCGACCCGCGGAATCGAAGGACGGTGAGAGAAGCTGGCACTCCCGAGCGGGAGGAGAAGGACATATGAGAGAGCTCGACACAGCCCGAACGCGATTCGTGCGGATCTGCCTGGGTCTGGGGTTATTGCTCGTCCTGCTCGGCGGCCGGCTGTTTCATCTCCAAGTCCTGCGTCACGATCTCTATGCGGCCGATGCTCGGCGCTACCATCAGACCGTCGACGTCGAGCCCGCCGCCCGCGGCGGCATCTTCGACGTCCAAGGTCAGCCCCTCGCCGTCTCGAAGAAGACGATGACCCTCACCGTCGATCCGGTCGCCGTCGGGGACCTGATCCGCAAGCAGGAGCTCGCCGATCTGCTCGTCGAGCTGGGCGTGCCGCAGCATCGCGAAGAGCTGCTCGAGCGCCTCTACGGCACCCGGCGCTACGTCGTCCTCGAGCGGCGCATCGAGGACCAGGCTCGCGTCGAGTACATTCGCCGAAGGCTGCACGAGGACGGCTTCCAGCGCGCGGTCCGATTCGAGGTGGAGTACAAGCGCGACTACCCGCTCGGGCGCGACGCGGTGCACCTCGTCGGCGTGCTCGGTGTGCTGAAGGACAATCGCCCGCAAGGCCTGTGGGGCATCGAGCGGCAGTTCGAGAAGGTCCTCCGCGGCAAGGCCGGGCGCTGGGACTGGGAGCGCGATGCCGTCGGGCGTCGCCGCTTCACCGGCGGTCTCGATCCCGAAGCCGTCGAGCCCGGCGCGGACGTCGTCTTGACGATCGACGCGAACCTCCAGAGCGTGCTCGTCGGCGAGATGCGGAAGTCGGTCGAGAAGTACGGAGCGCAAGGCGCCTCGGGCGTCCTGCTCGATCCGCGCAGTGGACGGATCCTCGCGATGGCGAGCCTGCCGGACCTCGATCCCGAGGACCGGGGCAAGATCACGCCGTCGCAGATCCGCAACCGCGCGATCTCCTCGAACCTCGGCCCCGGCTCGTCCTTCAAGCCGTTCATCATGGCGGCGGCGCTCGACGCTGGCGTCATCTCGCCGAGCACCACGATCAACTGCGAAGGCGGGCGAGCGCGCTTCGGCTCGCGCACGATCAAGGACACACACGGCCACGGCGTCCTGCCCCTCGAAGAGATCCTGGTCTTCTCGAGCAACATCGGCATGGCGAAGATCGCCCTGATGCTCGGGCGAGAGCGGATCTACGCCGCCGAGCGCGCCTTCGGCTTCGGCTCGAAGACCGGCATCCGCCTTCCGCAGGAAGAGAGCGGGCTGCTCTGGCCGCTCTCGCAATGGTCGCGCAACGACAACTACTCGACCGCCTCCCACGGCTACGGCCAGGAGATCGGCGTCACTCCGCTCCAGCTCGCGCTCGCCTACGCGGCGATCGCCAACGGCGGATTCCGGATCGAGCCGCGCATCGTCGAGCACGTCTTGCTGCCCGACGGCAGTCTGCACGAGCCGAAGCTCGCGCCGCCCGAGCGCATCCTCTCGGTCGACACCGCCCGGCGCGTCCGCGACATGTGCCTGAGCGTCCTCGAGCACGAGGACGGCTCGAACAAGAAGCTCGCCATCCCCGGTTACCGCTGCGGCGGCAAGACCGGGACCTTCGAGATCATGAAGAAGGGCGTCGCCGACGGACACGTCTCGACGTTCGCCTGCTTCGGCCCGATGCCGGAGCCGACGCTGGTCTGCGTGATCATGGTGGAGCGGCCCGACGTGAAGAAGGGCCACTACGGCGGCGTCGTCGCCGGTCCTGCCGTGAAGGCCACCCTGGCCAAGACCTTCGAATACCTGCTGCTGCCCAAGAACGTGAACGAGCTCGGACCGCGCTGACCGTCCGACGACGAGGAGTCCGCCATGAAGCCAACCAAGCGCCCGCTCAGCCTCGATGAGCTGTTTCGGAGCGTCTCCATCCGCTGCGTCGCCGGCCGCTGCGAGGGACGGGAGGTGCTGGGCGTCACGGACGACTCTCGCCGCGTGGTTCCCGGTGGCGTGTTCTTCGCGATCGATGGCGAAGCGGCTCGCGGCACGGCGTTCATCGGCGACGCGATCCAGCGAGGCGCGGCAGCGGTGGTCACGCGCGCCGGCGTCTCGGTCCCCAAGGGCACCCTCCACGGCGTCGCCCACGACATGCGATTGACGGTCGCGCGAGCCGCGGCGGCTTACCACGGCGATCCGGGCCGCGAGCTGACCTGCGTCGGTATCACCGGCACCAACGGCAAGACGACGACCGCCCACATGCTGCGAGCGATCTTCCGCGCGGCCGATCGCCCGGCCGGCATGCTCGGTACCATCACGCACGATCTCGGCAGTCGGCGAGTGGCCGCCGAGAACACCACGCCCGGGCCGGTCGCGATGCAGGAGTACCTCGCCGAGATGCGCGACAGCGGCTTGAAGGCCGCCGTCATGGAGGTGTCCTCTCACGCGCTCGAGCAGCGCCGCGTGGCGGCCGTGCCGTTCAAGGCGGCGATCTTGACGAACATCACCAGCGATCACCTCGACTATCACCAGACGGTCGAGCGGTACCGCGCCGCGAAGGCTCGCCTCTTCGAGGGGCTGGCTCCTTCGGCGTTCGCGGTGCTCAATGCCGAGGACGAGGTCTGCGCCGCCTTCGCGCGCCGGACCCGGGGCCGGGTGCTCCGCTACGGCTGCCAGCCCGACGCCGACGTGCGCGCGGTGGCGCCGCGGCCAGGCCTTCGCCAGTCGACCTTCACCCTCTGCTCGGACGAGCACGTCCTCCCGCTTCGCCTGCAGCTTCCCGGTCTCTACAACATCGCCAACGCGCTCGCCCCCGCGACCGCCGCCCTCGCCCTGGGCATCCCGGCCGAGGCCGTGTCGATGGGGCTCGCGTCCCTGCGCTCCGTCGAGGGGCGCCTCGAGCCCGTCGACGCCGGCCAGTCCTTCGATGTCTTCGTCGACTACGCCCACACCGAGGATGCCCTCGTCCAGGCACTCGCGACCCTGCGTCGGCTCTCGAAAGGACGGCTGATCGTCGTCTTCGGCTGCGGAGGGGACCGCGACAAGAGCAAGCGCCCGAAGATGGGAGCCGCCGCAGCCCAGTGGGCCGATCGCGCCTTCCTGACCAGCGACAACCCGCGCACCGAGGATCCCTCGCAGATCCTGCGCGATGTCGAGGCCGGCATCGATGGCGCCATCCCCTATGTCGTCGAGGTCGACCGGCGTCTGGCGATCGAGGGCGCGCTCGAGACCGCCGAGGAAGGCGACGTCGTGCTCATCGCCGGCAAGGGACACGAGACGTATCAGATCCTCGGCACCGAGCGCACTCCCTTCGACGACCGCGAGGTGGCCAAGGCCTACCTCGGTCGACTGTCTTCTCTCGTGGGAGGAACGGGCCGTGCATGATCCCGACATCGGATGGGCGGATTCCTGCGGGCTTCCACCGGTCGAAGTGCCCGAGCTCTGTGTGCGCGACATCGTCGACGCGACGGGCGGCCGGCTCCTCTTCGGCGACGAGACGCTTCCCTTGCAAAGGCTCGTGACCGACTCGCGCCGCATCGAGTCGGGCGACGTCTTTTGGGCGCTCGAGTCGGAGCGCGACAACGGCAGCCGCTTCGCCGCCGGCGCGGTGAGGTCGGGCGCCCAGGGGGTGGTCGTCTCGCAGTCGACCGAGAGCTGGAGCGCACGCCCGGCGTTCGCGGTCCGCGTCGACTCGGGTCGCCGCGCCCTCGGGCAGCTCGCTCGCTTCGTGCGGGCACGCCAAGCGGCGAAGATCATCGGCATCACCGGCACCTGCGGCAAGACGTCGACGAAGGCGCTCGCCGCGGCCGCGCTCGAGGGCGAGCGCCGGACGGTCGCTGCTTGGAAGAGCTTCAACAACGACCTCGGTGTTCCTTGGACGCTCCTTCGGCTGCGCCACCATACCGAGGCGTGCGTGCTCGAGATCGGTACCAACGCGCCGGGTGAGATCGCACACCTTGCCGGCATCGCCCGGCCGGACATCGCCGTCGTCTTGAACATCGGACCGGGCCATTTGCACGGCCTGCGCGACCTCGCGGGCGTGTGCCGGGAGAAGGGCGACCTCGTCGCGACCTTGGGTCGAGAGGGCGTCGCCATCTTGAACGCAGACGACCCGTGCTTCGAGGAGCTCGCGGCGCGGGCGCCGGGGAGGGTCGTGCCGTTCGGTGAGGGTCCTGCTGCCGAGCTGCGTGCCGAGAGCATCGCCCTGTCGGTCGATCGCGTGCGCTTCCGTTGTCGCGGGGTATCGGTCGAGGTGCCATTCGGAGGCCGCCATCAGGTCGCCAACGCGCTCGCCGCGCTGGCGATCGCCGAGGCGGTCGGCGTACCCATCGAGCGCGCGGCCGAGGGCCTGGCTCATTGCCGTCCGATCGAAGGTCGACTCGTGCCGCGCCGCCTCGGAGGTCTTTGGGTGCTGGACGACGTCTACAACGCCAACCCGCTCTCGATGGCGGCGGCGCTCGAGACGTTGAAGCGCTTCCCGGCGGCGAGCCGGAAGGTCGCGATCTTGGGCGACATGCTCGAGTTGGGCGACGACGCCGAGCGTTATCACGAAGAGCTCGGAGAGCGCGCGATGCGTGCCGCAGACGGTGTCATCGCGGTCGGCACACACCGGGAGGCGATCGCCAGCGGTGTCGCGCGCGCCGGAGGGCTCGCCGAGAGCTTCGAGTCGGTCGAGGCACTCTGCTCGAACTTGCCGACCATCCTCGAGGGATCGGACGTCGTGCTGGTGAAGGCTTCGCGCGCCGCAGGCTTCGAGCGCGTCGTCGCTGCCATTCGCCGCCAGCTCGAGCCGGGCGCCAAGGGGGTCGTCACCGAAGGAGGCCACCATGTTGTATGAGTGGCTGCTGCCTTGGGTGTCGGACCTGCCGTTCCTGAACGTGTTCCGATACATCACGTTTCGGGCGGCGTTCGCGGCGTTGACGGCGCTCCTCTTGAGCCTGTTCATCGGTCGCCGGCTGATCGGCGTCCTGCGCTGGGCGAAGATCGGCGAGCGCGTCGAGAAGTCGGACTCCGAGCGGCTGCGCGAGATGACGCAGCTCAAGCGCGAGACGCCGACGATGGGTGGCATCCTGTTCTTGGCGGCCATCCTCATCGCGACGGTGCTCTGGGCGAGGCTCGACAACTTCTATGTGCTGCTGGCGCTGCTCGGACTCGTCGGCTTCGGCGTGATCGGCTTCCTCGACGACTACGTCAAGTTCACCGCGGTCAAGCGGCCCGGGCTGACGGCGCGGGGCAAGCTGAAGGCGCAGGCCGCCGTCGCCCTCGCCCTGGTGGGGGCGCTCTGGTACCTGCATTGGCCGGACGGCCGCACCGAGCAGCTCGCCTTGCACGTGCCGGTCTTGCACGAGTGGTCGATCCCCTTGTCCTGGGGGCTGGGGCTGCCCTTCGTCGCCCTGGGCGTGATCGTGATCGTCGGCTCGTCGAACGCGGTCAACCTGACCGATGGTCTCGACGGGCTGGCGGCGGGCTGCGTCGCCATCGTGTCGTTGACGTTGATCCCGATCTGCTACCTCGTCGGTCGCGCCGACTACAGCAGCTACCTGAACCTGACCTACGTGCCGGGCGCCGGCGAGCTCGCCGTGTTCTGCTCGGCGGTGGTGGGAGGGCTCTTGGGCTTCCTCTGGTTCAACTGCTTCCCGGCGCAGGTCTTCATGGGCGACACGGGCTCCTTGCCGCTGGGCGGCGCCTTGGGGCTGGTCGCCGTGAGCGTGCACCACGAGCTGGTGCTGGCCATCGCCGGCGGCATCTTCGTCCTCGAGGCGATCTCGGTGATCTTGCAGGTCTGGTTCTTCAAGCGGCGGCGGATCCGGCTGTTCCGAATCGCGCCGATTCATCATCACTTCCAGTTCGGTGGCTGGCACGAGGTGACGGTCACGATCCGCTTCTGGATCGTGGGGATCATCCTGTCGCTCTGCAGCCTGGCTCTTTTGAAGATTCGCTGAACCATGAGCCACCGACATGCACCGAATACTGAGCCAAATCCTCGCCGTGGAGCACCGCTCTTGGTGAGGTTGTCAGATATCGATCGGGAGACCGGAGAGAGGAGCACGAGCTCGCAACAGAGAGGGCTCGGGGCCGAGAGGCCCATCTGGGGAGAGGTCCTGCCGCGTGAGCACGCGTCGGGTGCCGAGCAGCCGACCACATCCGGAGGGGGAAGCGCCTGGCGCTTCGGCTGGGATGCGCGTCGCCGAGCTCGTGAACAGCTCCTTCTCTTTCGGTCTCCCCACTCCGATCGGTGTCACGGGGGAGGTGTGTGGTGAGGCTGACCGTCGAGCGAGACCGTCAGGACGCCTTGCGCGGCTCCGCCGAGGCCTTGCTCTGGATCGCGCTGTCGCTCTACGCCGTCGGTGCAGTCGCGCTGTTCAGCGTGCGCGGGGCGAGCCGGTCGACGGGTGAGTTCTTGATCGACTGGGGGCCGCTGCGGTCGCGTCTGATCGAGGTGGCCGTCGGCTTGTCGATCGCGCTCGTGTTCTCGAGGGTCTCCTTCGATTGGCTGCGCACGCATCGGCGTTGGATGCTCGGGGGCACGGCGATCACGCTGTTCATGGTGTTCATTCCTCCATTCAGCGTGCACTCGCACGGTGCACGGCGTTGGCTCGACCTGGGACCGCTCGGGTTCCAGCCCTCGGAGATCGCCAAGATCGTGCTGGTGCTCTACACCGCGGACTTCCTGACGCGGCATCAGGATCGGCTCACGGACTTCCGGCGCGGCTTCCTGCCACCCAACTTGGTGGTCGGGTTCTTTGCGTTGTTGATCTTGTTCGAGCCGGACTTCGGGACGGCGCTGTTCGTCTTCGGGAGCTGCTCGATGCTGCTCCTGATCGGGGGCGTGCCGTGGAAGCACCTCGCCGCGGTCGTTCTCGGCGCGGCGCCCTTGGTGATCCTCGTGGCGGTGCAGCGCTTCGATCACATCGCTCGCCGCTTCAACATCTTCTTGAACCTGCGGGCGGACTATCAGATGGACCGCTCGCTCATCGCGCTCGGCTCGGGTGGCCTCAAGGGCGTCGGCCTCGGGGCGAGCCGCGAGAAGCTCGGGTACTTGCCCGAGTCGGCGAACGACTTCGTCTTCGCCGCTTGGGGAGAAGAGGCCGGGTTCCTCGGTGCGCTCGGCGTGTTGATCTTGTTCGGATTGTTCCTCTGGTTCGGCGGACGGCTGGTGCTCTCGCTCCGTGACCGGTTCGCCTTCTTGTTCTGCGCGGGATTGGTCATTCAGATCGCGGGTCAGGCGGCCGTGAACATCGCCGTCGTGACCGGAACGGTCCCCCCGAAAGGCATCCCGCTCCCGTTCGTCAGCGCCGGTGGCTCGTCCTTGTTGGCGACATCGATGTGCGTCGGGTTACTCTGGGCCGCGGTGCGAAGTGAGCTGAGCGAAGGAGCCGAGGGTGGGCTCCAGCGCGGCTGGCGCCAGTGGCTCCCTGGGCGTCGGCTGGTGAGCCGACCGAGTTGAGGCAAGCAGTCATCGATTCTCTGGGAGGGGTACGATGGGAAACATTGAAAAGTACGGCGTCGCCGCGTTGGCGGTCATCATTCTGATGATCGTCGTGATCTCGATCCTCGACCTGCGCGACAGTGGAAAGCTCTCGCCCGAAAAGGGCTCCAAGGACAACCCCGCCACCGTGCGGATCGCCGGCGAGCCGGAGGGTGACTCGGGAGATCCGATGCTCCAGAGCCGGGTGCCCGTCAACGATCGCTGGGGCAAGTCCGACGGCCTCGGCCTGGAGACGAAGATCTCGGGAGGCCAAGGAGGTCTCTACGTCGTTCAAAAGGGTGACACGCCGGCGAGCATCGCCAAGGAGCTGCTCGGAAGCAGTCAGCTCCACCAGCTCATCCTGGATGCCAATCCGGGGACGACCGCGAAGAACCTTCAGATCGGGCAGAAGCTGATCATCCCCGGCCGCGGCTCTTCGTCGAGTGGCGCGAGCACGCCGGTGAAGCCGCCGGTGACGGCGGGCGGCTCGAAGATCCACGTCGTGAAGGACGGCGAGACCCTGGGCGGCATCTCGCAGAGCTACTTCGGCACGACGCAACGTTGGAAGGACATCCAGACGCTCAACGGCCTGCCGAATGCCAACATTCGCAAGGGCCAAGAGCTCAAGATCCCGGCTCAGTAGACTGCGCGGACAAGCGGAGGACATGGTCCCACCCGGAGCGAGCATCACGCGGCTCGCCCCGGTCGGTGGCCGTGACCGGAGGGAGGCGTCGATGAAGCACGTCGTGCTCGCGGGAGGTGGAACGGGGGGACACCTCGTTCCGGGTATCAATCTGGCCGAAGGGATCCAGAGGCGCTGGCCGGAGGCGAGGATCACCTTCTTCACCAGCGGCCGACCGGTCGAGCACAAGTTGCTCGAAGGTCGGTTCGAAGGTCGGGTCCTGCCGGCTCCCAAAGGAGGCGCCACTTGGCGACGAGGCCTCTCGAGTGTCCGCGCCGTGCCTGAGGCCTTCATCCGCGCTTACACTCATTTCCTCAAAGTGAAACCCTCCGCCTTCGTGGGCCTCGGCGGCTACGCTGCCGTGCCCGCTGCGCTCGCTGCACGGAGCCTGCGCGTCCCGATCTACCTGCTCGAGCAGAACGTCGTGCCGGGCCGCGCCACGCGCTGCCTCTCCGCGATGGCCACCGAGATCCATTGCCAGTGGGACGAGACGCTCGAGAAGCTCTCCGACCGCAGCCGTACCCTCGTCTCGGGCACGCCACTCCGAGCGGATCTGACCCAGGAGCGGACCGAGCAGGCTTATCGCGAGCGCGGCCTCGAGCCCGCTCGACCGACGCTGCTCGTGATGGGCGGCTCGCAAGGCGCCTGCTCTGTCGACGACGCCGTCGTTCGCAGTCTAGAGAAAGCCAAGGGGCGGAGATGGCAAGCGATTCACCTCACCGGTGCCGGGGAGGAGGAGCGCGTTCGAGCGGCCTATCGAACGGCGGGCCTGCCCCACTGGGTGGCATCCTTCGCCTCCGACATGCCCGCCATCTACGCCCTCGCCGATCTGGTCCTCGCCCGCGCCGGTGGCACGACCTGCGCCGAGCTCGCCGCCGCCGGGCTGCCCGCGGTGTTCGTCCCTTACCCCTGGCACAAGGACAAGCATCAATACCGCAACGCCCAGGCGATGGCCGGACGCTGCGGTTCGGTCTGGGTCGAGCAGAGCTCGCTGACGCCCGTGTGCTTCGAGCATCTCGTCCTGGGCTTGCTCGATGACCGCTCGCGGCTCGAGCAGATCTCCGCTCGGATGCGACGCGTGTTCCGGCTCGATGCGACGACGACCATCTGCGACTCCCTCGGCCGGATCCCGCCGCGAGAGAGCGGGGCGACGGCGAAGTGGGCCTACCGCTCATGACGATCGCCGTTCCTGAGCGAGGCCGCGGTGTCCAGCCCGGCGACCACGTGCACCTCGTCGGCATCGGTGGATGCGGCATGTCGGGCCTCGCCCATCTCCTGAGCATGCGCGGCTGCGCCGTCACCGGATCCGATCTGTCCGCGTCTCCGCGCCTGGACCGCCTCAGCCAGGGCGGCATCCGCGTCGACATCGGTCAGAGTGCCCATCACGTCCAGCCGGGCACGCGCACGGTCGTCGTCTCGGCGGCGGTCAACGATGAGAATCCCGAGGTGCGGGAAGCACGTCGGCTGCGCATCCCCGTCCTTCGCTACTCGCGCGTCGTCGGCGAGCTCATGAGCGAGGTCACGGGCATCGCCGTGGCAGGCACACACGGCAAGACCACCACCTCCTCCCTCATCGCGCAGCTCCTCCAAGAGGCGGGCTTCGATCCGTCGTACCTGATCGGCGGCGAGGTGCCTTGCCTCGGCGGAGGCTCCCACTGGGGACGAGGCCGCCTGTTCATCGTCGAGGCCTGCGAGTACGCACGCTCGTTCCTCGACCTGCACCCGGCCATCGTCGCCGTCACCAACCTCGAGGCCGATCACCTCGACTACTACGAGTCCCTCGCCGAGATCGTCGAGGCCTTCCGCCAGTTCGTCGATCGCTTGCCTGACGGCGGCATGCTCGTCGCCCCGCGTGAGCTGCTTCCCCTCCTCGGACCACGCGCCGCGATCCGGACGCTCTCCGTCGGCATCGGCAGCGGCGCCCTCGCGGCGACCGGCTTGCGCCGCCGGGGCACCCGCTTCATCTATCGCGCGATGCTCCACGGTCAGGACCTCGGTCCCTTCTCGCTTTCGGTACCGGGCAGGCACAACGTGCTCAATGCGCTCGTCGCCACCGGAGCCGCCCTCGCCGCGGGAGCCGATCCCGATCAGATCCGATCCGCGCTGCCGCGCTTCACCGGTGCTGGGCGGAGGCTCGAGAAGATCGGCACGTTCGCGGGCGTCACCGTCTTCGACGACTACGCGCACCACCCGACCGAGGTCCGGGCAACGCTCGATGCGTTGGTCGGCGGCTTCCCGGGCCGACGAGTGCATGCCGTCTTTCAGCCGCACCAGGCGAGCCGGACGCGCCTCTTCCTCGAAGACTTCGCGAGCGCCTTCGACGGGCGGGTCGAAGTGATCGTCCCGGACATCTATCTGGCGCGCGACAGCGAGTCGGATGCGGCCAGCGTCTCGAGCCTCGATCTCGTCGAGCGCATCCGCGAAGGTGGAGGACGGGCCGAGTACGTTCCCGAGCTGGGCCAGGTGATCGAGGCTCTCGAGCAGAAGGTGCAGCCAGGGGATCTGGTGGTGACGATGGGTGCGGGCAACGTCAACCGCGTGGCGCACGAGCTCGTGCGGCGCCTCGCCCGTGCGGCTGAGAAGTGCTGAGAGAGCCATGATCGAACGAAGGAGCCGAGTCCTCGAGGCAGCTTGCTGGTCCGGCGCCGAGCGCGACCGACCACTCGACAAGAAGACCTCGTTCCGCATCGGCGGACCTGCCGCGCTCTTCATCGAGCCGGCCGGGCTCGGTGAGCTACGCCAGCGCATCGAGGATGCGCACCGGGTGGGGCTGCCGGTGAAGATTCTCGGCGGCGGGACCAACTTGCTCGTCGCGGACGAAGGCGTCGAGGCGCTCGTCGTCTCGATGCGAGGCCTTCGCGGCGTCGATTGGCGAGGGCGCGGTGTGCTTACGGTCGCTGCCGGCGAGAGCTTGCCGGCGCTCGTGCGCGCTTGCGCGCGCCGCGGCTGGGCCGGCTTCGAGTGCCTCGGGGGCATCCCGGGCACCGTCGGTGGAGCGGTGGCCATGCGCAGCGGCGGCTCGAAAGGCGACTGCTGGGAGCACCTCGTCTCTGTCATGACGCTGGATGCTCGCGGCGACGTGCACATCGACGGGTCGGGATCGCTGCTCGAGCGGCTAGACCAAGGGCAGGTCATCGTGTCGGCGACCTTCGAGCTGGTGCCGGGCGAGCCGGAATCGGTTCGGCTGAGTCTGGAGGAGCTGATCGCCTATCGCGATGCCACGCAGCCTTTGTCGCTCCCGTCGGCCGGCTGCATGTTCCGCAACCCGGTCCCCGAGTGCGCCGGACGTCTCATCGATCGCTCCGGCCTGAAGGGCTCTCGCTCGGGCGCCGCCATCGTGTCCACGCAGCACGCGAACTTCATCATCAACTCGGGCGCCGCCTCCGCCCGCGACGTCATCGCCCTCGCCGAGCACGTCCAACGCACCGTCCGCGAGCAAACCGGAGTCGTGCTCGAGCGCGAAGTCACGTTCTGGGCGTAGCGGAACCCGAGCCCGCGCGACCGTCAAACCAGAGCCCGCGCAACCGTCAAACCAGAGCCCGCGCGACCGTCCAACCAGAGCCCGCGCGACCGTCCAACCCGAGCCCGCGCGACCGTCCAACCCGAGCCCGCGCGACCGTCCAACCAGAGCCCGCGCGACCGAAACGGAAAGCGGCTGCTGAGCTGGGAGCCGTTTCCTCGATGTCGCCCACGATCGAGCGAGGAGGCGCCGAGCAAGGGGCCGCTCGGAGTGCGCTATCTCGGCGCGACGGTTTGCCCCGGCCCAAGCTCGCTCGTGCAAGCTCTCACTGACGGACTTCGTCTCTGACTCGCTCGGCTTGGGCACTCCAATGCGCAGAGCACGTTTCGCCACCTGTATGCTCCGGGCGCCGCGCCCGGGAGCTGGGCTGACTTGAAACCAACCACTGGGAACGCGGGCGTCCCGCCCGCTTAGATCGCGGAGCAGGCTCGCTGATCCAGTTGGTACACGACGTCCCCGGCCCAAGCTCGCTCGTGCAAGCTTCCCTTGACAGATTCGGTCACCGGCTCGCTCGGCTTGGGCACTCCAATGCGCAGAAGACGTCTCATTCCCTGTATGCTCCCGCGCCGCGCCCGGGGGCCGGGCTGATCTGAAACCAGAGCCCGCACGGGTCCCTGACACGGAGCCGTTGCCGTTGGGACGGCGAAGTTCACGGCGAGGACCTTGTCCGTCTGGAGATGAGTAAGGGACGATCCGACGTGCCCGTCGATCAGGCCTTCGGACGTTCCCTCGTCTTCGCCTGCGGGATCCGATCCCGTCGTCCCTCACGAGGCCCCGGTGAATCGATCATGAGCTCTGTGCGCGCCTGCGTGTTCCCAACCCTGCGCCAGGGACCTGTTCGGGCTCAGATCGTTTCTCCCCTGCATTCTCCGCCGGTCCGCCGGCGGGGCTCCGCTGGCCTGCGAATCCGGGCCTGCCGAGCTCGCCCGAGCGCCGTCATGGATCGATTCCCAAAGGGGGATTATGATCCCCGGGCGAGACCCGAAGGATGTCCGCGATTCACCGATACCTCAAAGCCCGGATTGGGCCGGAATGAACGAAGAGAAGCCGTCCCGCATCTTTGAGCTCTTCGAGAAGGCTTGCGGTCTCGAAGAGGAGGCGCGTGCGAGGCTCTTGGCCGAGGTCGAGGCCAGCGATCCCGATTTAGCGGCGGAGCTCGAAGCGCTGCTGGCTGCGGACTCCGACGAGGGCAAGCTGCCGGTGGATCCGAGATCGAGCCCGGTCCCGACCTCGATCGTCGCGTCGGCACTGGGAGGCCTGGAGGCCACCGACGAGTCGGTGGAGTCGGCCTTGAGTGAGCTCTCTGGCACCACGTCTCACGACCGCTACGAGGTCGGCGAAGAGATCGGCCGAGGAGCGATGGGTCGCGTGAGCCAGACCTGGGACCGCGTGCTTCGTCGGCAGCTCGCCACGAAGACCCTGCGGACGGACCGCCTCCCGTCGGCAAAGGCGCCGGCCGTCATTCGGTTCTTGCTCGAGGCCCGCGTCACGGGTCGCCTCGAGCACCCAGGCATCGTGCCCGTCCACGACCTCGGGGTCGACGAGCAGGGGAGGGCGTTCTTCACGATGCGCCACGTCGATGGGCTCAACCTGCATGCGGTGTTCACCCTCGCTCGTGAGGGATCCGAGGAATGGACGCGGACTCGGCTCCTCGGCGTGATTCAGAAGGTGTGCGAGGCCATGAGCTTCGCGCATGCCAGCGGTGTGCTGCACCGAGATCTCAAGCCGGCGAACATCATGGTGGGTCGCTTTGGCGAGGTCTACGTGATGGATTGGGGACTGGCCAAGATTCAAGGCCAGGAGTCCGACGACGTGCGCCTCGATCCGGAGGCATTGGAGCTCTCGTCGTCGCGAGACGATCGCGACTCGCCGCTCCACTCCCGAGCCGGCACCGTGCTCGGTACTCCGGCCTACATGCCGCCCGAGCAAGCGACGGGAGATCGGGACGATTTGGGGCCGCATTCGGACGTCTACGCGGTCGGCGCCATGCTGTACCAGCTCCTCAGCGGTCGAATGCCGTATGTTCCAAATGACGAGCCGGTGTCGACTCATGTCGTCTTGGAGCGGTTGTTGGCGGGTCCTCCCCGGCCCGTCTCCGAGCTGACCTCCGATGCGCCGCCCGAGCTCGTGGCCATTTGCGAGCGGGCGATGGCACGCGAGCCCGATGACCGTTATCCCGACATGATCGCGATGGCGGCGGATCTGCGGGCGTTTCTCGAGAACCGCGTCGTCTCGACCTATGAGAGTGGCGCGTGGGCCGAGGCAAGAAAGTGGATCCGGCGCAATCGCTCCCTCGCGGTCACGCTCGCAGGCGGACTGGCTGCGACATCGCTACTCGGGTTCGCCCTCGCCTGGCAGCAGCATCAGAGCACTGCCGCGGTCGAGGCCGAGCGCGACAAAGCGACGGTCGTCGCGACGTTTCTCGATGAGACGCTGTCCGGTGCCAAGCCGTCCGTCGCGCTCGAGCGCGACACGACGATGCTCCGGGAGATGCTGGATGCCGCGGTGAGGCGTATGGACGATGGCCGGTTGCGCAGTGCTCCCCTCGCCGAGTACCAACTGCGCCACTCGGTGGGGACCACCTATTGCGATCTCGGTGAGCTCGAGCCGGCCAAGGCGCAGCTCTCCCGCGCCGTCGATCTGGCTCGCACCTCCGGGGCGGAGCCACAATTGCTCGCGAGGACCTTGGATGGCCTCGGCGTCGTGATGACGAAGCTCAGCGAGTTCGATCTCGCAGATCAGTGCATTCGTGAGGCGTTGAGCATCCGGAGGCGGATCAACCCCCGTGTCCACAAGGAAGTCGCCTCGAGCCTGAACAGCCTGGGCGGCTTACTACTGGCTCGCGGCGATCTGGAGACACCCAGCAAGCTGCTCGAGGATGCGGTTGCGATCTATCGGGAGCTCACTCCAGATGGCGATCTCGATATGGTCGAGCCCCTGACGAACCTCGCGTATCTCCACGCGCAACGCGCCGAGTTCCCCGCTGTCGAGGCTCACCTGGCAGAAGCGTTGGCCCTGCTCGCGCGTGATGACCCCGACAGTCCCAACCGGTACGTCCTACAGAACGGCCTCGCCAGCCTGCTGCAGGACAGGAGCCTCTTCGATAAGGCGGAAGCCGGGTATCAAGAGGCACTCGTCGGCTTGCGACGGCTCATGCCCGTGAATCATCCCTCCATTGTGGAGGTGCTCACCAATCTGGGGAGTTTGTGTGAGTCTCGCGGGCGCTACGCCGAATCGGAACGGTGGATCCTCGAGTCGCTCGAAATGTGCGAGGCCCTCTACGGCGAAGATCATCAGAGCGTCGCGACGAACTACCACAACTTGGCGCTGGCAAAGAAGCGGGCGGGTGACTTCGAAGCGTCCGAGCGGTACTTGAAGAAAGCCATTGAGATTCGCCGCCGCCTCTTCCCTGAGGGAAGTCGAACGCTGGCGCAGAGCATCCACAACCTTGGCGTCCTGCTCGATGACCAAGAGGACTCCGAAGGGGCGGAAGAACGATATCTCGAAGCGCTCGAGATTCGGAGGCGGGTGTTCTCCCAGGATCATCCCGAGATCGCGCTCAGCCTCCGCTGCATTGGAGCCCTGCGACGTCAGCAGGGTCTTTGGGACGAGGCCGTCCGGCTGCAGACCGAGGCCCTCGAGATGGATCGCCGCATCTTCGGTGACAGCACGAACGAGGCCGTGATCGACGATCTCGAGAAGCTCGTCGGAACGCTCATGCAGTCCGGACGCGATCCTGCACTCGCGCAAGAGTACGCTCGAGAGGCGCTCGCGCAACGGGATGCCATCTTTGGAGAGAACGACCCGCGGACACTTTGGGTCCTACAGGTACTCGCACACCTCGTGGGAGGCGCGCAGCGGTTCGAGGAGGCGAGCCTGTTGTTCAGGCGGGCGTTGACGCTCGCCGAGTCGGCCTCCGCGGAGGCCTCGAACCTGGCGAATCTCCGGTCGAATCTCGGCCTGTGCCTCTTGAGAGTGCAGCGCTTTTCCGAGGCCGAGTCCGAGCTCTTGGCCGCTCAGACGTTCTACGACCAGGGCGATGAGGAGCTCCGGGCGGCTCGCCGAGACAACCTCTGGGTGCTCGTCGAGCTGTTCAAGGCTTGGCACCAGGCCGAGCCGGGCCAGGGGCATGATCGCAGTCAGGCCAAGTGGCAAGCCGAGCTCGACGCCAACTAGAAAAAAGGTCTCGACTTTCCTCTACCCTCGCCGCGACATCCTCTCGCGTTGCTCCTCGAACGGCCGCTCGAGTCGACGGCCATCGCACAGCACACGGGTCCCTTGAGCGGGATCGCTGCCGAACCCAGAGGAGCACGTCATGCGCACTCTCACGATCATCGTTTGTCTCTGTTTGGTCGGATGTAAGTTGGCGGGACGAGGCACACAGCAGGCTTCCACGGCGACGCAACACGCACAGCTTCAGCAGAACCGAGAGAGGCAGAGGCTTCGTCTCGATTCCCATGTCCTCGCCGAGCCGGCCCCATTCGTCCCGTCCGAGAAGGTGTGCGTTGCCGTGCTTCCGTTCGAGGTCCCCGAGTCCTCGGGCAACCGCGGGGAGTTCGAATCCGTCTTCATGGCCCTGGCCTTGGCGGAGACGCTCCAGCGCTCGCCCTGGGTGGAGAGAGCCTTTGTGAGCCCGGTGCCAACCGAGGCCGTCGAGCTCGTCGTGGAAGGCGAGATCGTCCATTCCGGGCCGAATGCCATGGACATCGAGCTGCTCGTTCGGCGAGGAGACTCGATGCTCTTGGCGAGCGAGTACGGCATCCGTCTCACGGCCTCCGACTTCGGTGGTGCTTCGAGTCCGGTGCGACGGATCTGGATTCGCCCGACGAACGAGATCGGCCGCGCTCTCGCGAAGTCCAGCGAGGCAGGCGCTCCACCGATCGACAGCCGGGTCGCGCGCTATCTCGGACACGAAGGCCTGCGCCCATCGGATCGCGTGCAGCAGCTCTTCGAGAAGGCTTGCGAGATCGAGCGGGTGAAGCTGCTCGAGCCCACCACCCAGATGGTCGGCGTCCAGGTGAGCGAGGTCGAAGATGCCTATGTGACTTGGCAGCGTGACTCGACTCGAGCACGCGAGCAGTCCGCCCGCTATCGCGCCGAGGCGGCCCAGGCGCGGCAATCCGCGGCCGATCTCAAGAGGCGCGCCAACAACACCGTGGCAGCCGGTGTCGGGCTGTCACTCCTCCGCGGCCTCGCGGCTGCCCAGAGCGGCTCCCAGGTGAACACGCTGCAAATGCAAGCCGACATGCAGAACTTCATGAACATCGCCAAGGAGAAAGAAGCCAACGCTCGCGAGAGTGAGGCGGAGGCCAGAAGCCTCGAGCGTCAAGCCCAGGTGACCTTCGATTCACAGAATCGCTTCTCCGGGGTCTTCGAGACCAATCTCCACGAGTTGACCGTGACCCTGCAGGATCAGGTCTACACGCTGGTGGGCGCTGTCGATGCTCAGATCCATCAGCTTCGATCCATCATCCGGCAGCTCGCCGAGCAGGAGATCGCCTCCGCGTTGGCCGAAGCCGAGTCCACCGAAGAGCCGAGCTTTGGGCCCGAGATCGAATCGCCGGTCCCTGGGCAGCCCGTCGTCGAGGCCACGAGTCGATGATGCTCCGCATCGTCTCGCCGCTCGTGTTGACGTGAGAGACCAGGAGGGCGTCATGCACTATCGATTTACCCACGCATTCACTCGAATCTTGGCGCTCGTCCTGGTCGTCTCCGGCGGACGAGCGGTGATCTCGGCCCAGGGCAACGAAGGCGACGATCTCGCCGTTCGAGAGATGAGAGAGGATCTTCAAGCGTTCGCCGACGGGAGCTGGATGGGGCGGCTCCTCGGCGAGCACTCTGGCGACTCCCCGGCACGCCGGGTCACACAGGTTCGTGAGGAGATCTGTCGCGGGCTCGATCGGCACGACGAGACCTTCCGCCGGCTTCCCGTCGCGCGCCAGCAGGCTTTTCTCGAAGAGCTTCTGCCGACACTGGAGCGCTTCGAGCCGATTCCGAGGAGTGCCAAGGACTCGCATCGTGTCGTGCCACCACTCGAGAGCTGGCGGGCCGGGTATCGCGGTTACCTCATGGCTCGGTACACGCGTGCCTGGGAGAGCCGCAGCGAGACGCTGCTGCGATTCTTGAAGACGCTCAGGCTGCTTCCTGATGGGCAGAACTTGTTCGATGGGACGCTCGAAGCCCGATGCCTCCGCTACGTGTACGAGCGGCACGGCAGCGAAGGTGACGAGGCGGTCGCTGACGCTCAGCTCATCCTGCTCCACGAGTTCGATCGCTTCGAAGCGGCCCTGGCGGCCTTGGACCTCGACCAGCGCTTCGATGTTTGGGCCAGGTGGCGGCTGGGTCTCCGTAGCTCGGCGAGTCGAGTCGTCGCGCCACCCGAGCAAGCGGCCGTCTCCGCGGAGGCCATCGGGTTCCTCAGAGAGTGGTCCTACATGCGCGCTCACATCACCGAAGACCGACTGAGACAAAGCTTGCTCGCCCGGCGAGAGCTTCTCTTGGCGAGGCTCTCCCCGCCGGAACCCATGAGCCTTCGCCTCGTGAGCCTGCTCGAGCGGATACGACCGGCCGAGATCGACGACGAGGCACAGCGGTGGTGGTGGCATCGCTGGGGGAGCCGGATCGGGACAGCCATGCCGGCAGGGGAGTCGATGGAAGAGCTGCTCGGTCGCGTCGTTTCCGCCGAGCAGCGCGATTCGCTTCGAGAGGAATACGACCGGGTTCGACGAGCCGTGCGTGATCGGCGTTGGCGTGAGGTGAGCATTCGCGCGACGGCCCTTTCCGAGGAAGAGCGGGCGTTCCTGAAGCGTCGCTTGTGGATCGAGGAGCTCGAGAAAGAAGGGGTGAAGTGATGGGACGTCGTCGTGGAGTGAGTCTCCTGCTCTCAGCCGCCCTCGTGTCCGTACTGGCGACACAGTCCCAGGCGCAGGAGCCCAGGCGCTCGGATGAGTATCATACCTTCATGAGGCGAATCGCTCGCAACCTGCGCGCGATGGAGCTCTCGACTCTGGGAATGGATTACGATGAGTACGTCGCGCTTCGCCGGAAACAGTGGGAGCTGCAGCAGAAGTCCGAGACTCATCGCCTCGAGCAGGAGCGCCAACGAGCGCAGCTCGAGAAGATTCGGCTCCAGCAAGAGGCGATTCGAGAGGAGCAGGCCCGTTACGAGGCGATGAAGCGTCATGGGCTGGGCGCTGAGTACGCACGCGCGATGGATGGCGGTCGCCGCTTGCAGGAGCTCTATGAGCGCACGCAGAAAGCATGGGAAGAGCGCAAGGCGACCGAGCGTGAGATGGAACGAGTCCGATCCGAGACGACTCAGAGACTCGAGCCGGTTCGCGAAGAGAAGGTGCAGGCGATCAAGGACATGGCCTGGGAAGGCGGACAGCTCGTCGTCAAAGGCGGCAAGCTCGCCGCCAAGTTGAGCCCGGCCGGCCGACTCAAGAAGGCCGTGACCGTCTTTGACGAGCTCGACGATGCCTTCGGAGCCGCCGACGCCGTGCGCGATCGGATCCAGGAGGATGACCTCGTCGAGGTGCCGAGCGAGCTCCTGCAATCCGAGCTCGAGCAGCGCCGCGACGCCGGTGCGCTGAAGAAGCTGGACAAGCTGGTCGGTGCCACGGAGCTCGCACAAGACGGTCTCGATGTCGTCGAGAGCGTCCAGGAAGGCAAGAAGGCGTGGGGACGCTACCAAGACGCGTCCCAGCGTGAGGAGGAGGTCCTCGGTGAAGGCCGAGCGGAGATCGGAGAGCTGAAGGACGATCTCCGTCAGAACGAAGATCGGCAGCGCCTTCTGGACGAAGAGCTCGAAGGCTTCTCTCTAGACCGCGACGTGCCCTAGGAACAACAGCTCCAAGAGAAGCTCGATCGCCTCGTGGCGCAAGACAG
>JAVJTD010000232.1:0-3237 GCA_040219065.1 Planctomycetota bacterium | reverse complement strand
GGCAAATGGCTGGTCACCCTTTCGGCCTGGCTGTTCGCGATCTCGACCATGATCTCGTGGAGCTACTACGGCGAGCAGGGGATCCTGTACCTGTTCGGCGGGCGAGCCGTCTTCCCGTACAAGGCCGCCTTCTGCCTCTTGGCGGTCGTCGCCACGCTCGGTCACATTCGCACCGACCAGCAGCTCAACGTCCTGACGACCTTCGGCACCGGCCTCATGCTCTGGGTCAACATCCCCATCATGCTGCTCCTCGCCCGCAAGCCGATGCGCGCCTACCGGGACTACATCCGCTGCCTGAAGGCCGGTGAGATGAAGCCGCACTCGGCCCAGTCGATCCAGGAGATCGTCGAAGGACGAGAGGAGTGAGTGCGATCGGGAACGCGTTCGGACCGCCGGCTTCAGGGGCGGAGTGTCGGGTCGAGAACGAATGCAAGCCTCGCAGGCTCGGGCATCTGGGCGTTGCCCCGGGCTGACGAACGGCTGCCCTTTCAAGGCGAGGAATGGCCACGCTCCGATGCGGCCGCTACGATGACGCGATGAAAGCGATCATCCTCCTCCTGACCTCCTGGCTCCTCGGATCCGTGTCTTCTCTTTCCGCCATGCCTCAGGATCCCGTCCTCGAGGCCGCCGAAGAAGCGGACCAGCTCCTTCGAGTCGGCCGATACCAGGACGCTCTGACGCTCCTGGTCAACACGGCGCGCAAGCACCCTCTCGACGCGCGGGCGCACGAGGCGTTGGCGCAGGTCGCTCAGCGGGCCGGGCACGTCGAGTTGGCGGAGCAGGCGTTTCGTCAGGCGGCGCAGCTCGATCCCGAGAACGGGCGAGTGCGTTGGAGCTTGGGGTTCCTCCTCTACCAGCGCGATCGAACCGCCGAGGCGACCGAGCAGCTCGCCAGGGCCGCAGAGCTCCTACCCGGTGAGGCCGGCGTTCAGCAAGCCTACGGCTTGTCTCTCTTCGCAATGACGCGCTTCGATGAGGCGGTCGATGTCCTGCAGGAGTCGGCTCGGCTCGATCCGATGAACGCCGAGACGTTCTATCTGCTCGGCACGGCGAGCGCGCAGCTTCCGCAGTCGGACCCACGCTCGGGTGGTGCGGAGCCGGCGCTCCTCGAAGCGCTGCGATTACAGCCCGCGCACGCGCGCGCGCATCATCAGCTCGGCGCGATGCTGCTCGAGCGCGGTCAGCCGAAAGACGCGATCCCCCATCTCGAGCAAGCGATCGCGATTCAGCCGTCCTTGGTGCCGGCGTACTTCTCCTTGGGCAATGCGCTCATCCGCTCCGGCAAAATCGAAAAAGGCCGCGAGCAGCTCGAGCTCTTCGCGTCTCTCGAAGCCACGAAGCGAGAACGGGACACGCTCTCTCGGCTCATCCAGCTCCGGCCCAACGAGATCGAGCTCCGTCTAGATCGCGCTCGGCTCGCGCTCGAGCAGAACGACCTCCCCGCCGCCTGGACCGACCTCGAGGCCACGCTCAAGCTGGACTCGAATCGCGCCCAGGCGTGGACGATGCTCAGCGAGTTGCAGCTTCGCCGCGACGAGGTGAACGCCGCGCTCTCGTCTGCGGACAAGGCCTACGAGTTCGGCGGTGACGACCAAAATGCTCGCCGTCAAAAGGTCAAGGCGCTGCTCCGTCTCCAGCGGTTCGGGGAGGCTCGCGATCTTCTGGTCTCACTGATCGAGCGCGCGCCGGACGATCCCGAGCTGCGTCTCCTGCAAGCAGACGCCTGGGCCGGACTGGGCGAGGAGGAGAAGGCTGAAGCGGCACGACAGAAGGCCGAAGAGCTGGGAGGTCGGCGATGAGCCGTCTCTTTCTCGCCGTGATCTTCGTCATCCTCGTCGCTTGCACCGACGAGAACCAGGACACTCCTTCCGTCGATCAGGAGACTTCCGGCAACACACCGGACCCGACATCGATGGGATCCTCGCTCGCCTTCACCGACGCCGCTGAGGACTTCGGGCTCGACTTCCACTTCTCGCATGGTGGCAGCGGTAGGAAGCTCTTCATCGAGATCTCGGCGGGCGGCGTCGGGATCTTCGACTACGACGGCGATGGCTGGCCCGACATCTACTGCGTCAACGGCGCGCCGACGGCCGGCTACGAAGGTCCCCCACTGCGCAATGCGCTGTTCCGCAACCGCGGCGACGGCACCTTCACAGAGGTCGCCGAGAAGGCAGACATCGCCGACACCGGCTACGGATGCGGGCTGGCGGTCGGGGACATCGACGGCGACGGCGACCTCGATCTCTACATCGCCAACGTCGGGGAGGATGCGCTCTATGTCAACCAGGGCGACGGCACGTTCTCGCGGGCCACGGATCGCGGCATCGCGGGTGATCTCTGGTCGTCGAGCGCGACTTTCTTCGACTACGACCTGGACGGCGATCTCGACCTCTACGTCTGCCACTACTGCGACTACGATCTGAAGGATCCGCCCCGGTGCCTGAGCCCGAGCGGTCGCCTCGACTACTGCAATCCGGGTGACTACAACGGCATCCCCGACAAGCTCTATCGCAATGACGGCCAGGGCCACTTCGAGGACGTCACGGCCGCGGCGAAGGTCGGCGACCCGCTCGGGCGCGGCTTCGGCGTCGTCGCCGGCGACTTCGACGACGATGGCGACCCCGACATCTACGTCGCCAACGACCAGGGCCGGAACAACCTGTATCGCAACGACGGCGACGGGACGTTTACCGACATCGGGCTCTACTGCGGCGTCGGTTACGGCGTCGACGGCAAGGCCGAGGCGGGCATGGGTGTCGACTTCGGCGACTTCGATGGCGACGGTCGCCTCGATCTGGTCGTGACCAACTTCGCCAACGAGACGAACAGCCTGTATCGCAATCTCGGCGAGGGCCTCTTCGCCGACGAGACGCTGGCGCGCGGGCTGGGCGAGCCGACGGCGCGGCCGTTGGCATTCGGGGGCGGCTTCCTCGACGGCGACTCCGACGGCGATCTCGACCTCTATTTCGCCTGCGGCCACGTGCTCGACACGGTCGACATGGACGGGCAAGGGCAGACCTTCGCGCAGAGGGACATCCTGCTCGAGAACCGAGGCGGCCGGTTCCTCGACGTCTCGGCGAGCGCAGGGACGGCATTCGCACCGAAGCGCGTCGGCCGAGCGGCGGCGTTCGGAGACCTCGACCTCGACGGCGACATCGACATCGCCGTCAGCCACTTCGATGGCCCTTTGGCCATCTACCGCAACGACACGACGGGCCCTGGTCACACCCTCTCACT
>JAVJTD010000226.1:0-46426 GCA_040219065.1 Planctomycetota bacterium | reverse complement strand
CCTTCCGGGCCAGCCCCGAGCTGAGAGAAAAGTTGTAGGTCCGGCGGCACGATCTGACCCGGCAGCATCGTGCCTGCGTGGCACGATCGCACCCGGCAGCATCGTGCCACCGAACAGCCTCTGGCGCCCCATCCGCGTCAGCGGCTCGGCCCGATCTCGCCTTCGATCCACCCGCCACCCAGAACCTCGTCGTCCCGGTAGAAGACGGCTGCCTGGCCGGGCGTGATGGCCGAGACGGGCTCATCGAACACCACGCGGGCTCTTTGCCGGCCGATGGGCGTCACGGTCGCCGCTGCGCTGTCGTGCCGGGAGCGAATCTTGACGCGGGCCGCGAACGGCGATTCCGGATCCCCTTCTCCCAGCCAGTTCACTCGCGAGCACTCGAGCTCGCGGCCCAGTAGGTCCTCGCGATCCCCCAGCACGACCTCTCCGGTCTCGGGCCTCAGCTCGACGACGTATGCCGGCTTGCCCAAGGCGACCCCCAAGCCGTGCCTCTGACCGATCGTGAACAAAGGCGTCCCGCCGTGTTGGCCGAGCTCACGACCGCTGCGATCGACGAAGCGGCCGGGTCGCAGGGCCTCGGGAGCCCGCTCTCGCAGGAGCTCTCGGTAGTCGTTGGACGGGACGAAGCAGATCTCCTGGCTGTCGGTCTTCTCCGCGACGACCAGCCCGAGATCGCGGGCGCGCTCCCGCACCTCGGGCTTTTCGAGGTCGCCCAGCGGGAACCGGGCCGCCTCGAGCTGCCGCCGTGTGAGGGAAAAGAGCTGGTAGGACTGGTCCTTCACGCGGTCACGGCCCGCCAACAGCCTCGCGCCACAGGGTCCTTCAGTCCTTCGGGCGTAGTGACCGGTCGCGACCGTCTCGGCATCGAGCGAGGCCGCGAACTGCATCAGCCGACCGAACTTGAGGTGGCGGTTGCACTGGATGCACGGGTTGGGCGTCCGACCGGTGGCGTAGTCGTCCACGAAGCTCTGGATGATGCGCTCGAAGCCGTCGGTGAAGTCGAGGGCGTAGAAAGGGATCCCCAGGCGAGCGGCCACGCGGCGAGCGTCTTGGGCGTCGTCGGCGCTGCAGCAGGACTTCTTTCGGGCCTCTTCTTCGGTGACCGAGATCCCGTTCTTCATGAACAGGCCGATCACCTCGAAGCCTTGCTCGAGGAGGAGCGCCGCAGCCACGCTGCTGTCGACTCCCCCGCTCATGGCGCAGACGATGCGCTCGCCCAACTTCGACTCCATGCCCCTCCAAATCGACCCGCTCGGGCCGACTCGGACAAGGCGCTTGCCCGCCTCCGGGCACCTACCTAGAATGACCGCCCTCGTCTCGTCCGCCGAGGCGTGATTCAGGGCGCCGCTGCCTCTCGCGGCTGCGTGAAGCGCCCGCGTTATATGAGAACGGCTCGGCGGCTGCAACGGCGGATCGTCCTGCCGTTCGCTACGAGAATTGCCTTCGCCAGGGAGATTCAATCCAGTGACGACCACCGTCGCCTGGGTCCAGGAGGACTCGGGACCCGCCCCCGGAACCGATACGCCGGTCGAACCACAGAGCCCGATCCTCAACATGGGGATCTGGTTCATCGCCATCTTCGCGATCTTCTACTTCCTGCTGATCCGGCCGCAGAAGCGCCAGGAGCGGGAGAAGCAGGCGATGCTCAGCGCCTTGGGCAAGAACGATCGCGTGCTGACCCAGGGCGGAATGTTCGGCACGGTCACGAACGTCACCGACGATGAGGTCACCCTGAAGGTCGATGACAGCAACAATACCCGCGTGCGCATCGCTCGCCAGGCCGTGGTCGCGATCGTCTCCGGCAAGAAAGATGGCGAGGCGAGCGAGAAAAGCGCGTGACCCGAGCGGCCCGACCCACGTCTGGGTAGGTGAAGAGAAGTCGTGATGTGCGCTCGACCCCTTGGAGGTCGGATGCATGGATCGACGATCGAGAAAGCGGAGACGCCGGCGCAGCAAAGATCGCGGGTCAGCGGGAGAGCGCTGGGCGGCAAGATTGATCGAGCGCCACGGGCTGGAGGTGATCGCTCGAAACTGGACGTTCTCGGGCGGCGAAATCGACCTGATCGCCCGCGACGGCCAGGAGCTGGTGCTCATCGAGGTCAAGACCCGGCGACCCGGCGCTGAGCGCTTCATCGACCGCGCCCAGCTCGGCCGCATCGCCCGAGCGGCTCCCCTGGCGATGGCGACCCACGGGTCTGCTCGCCTCTGGACCGTGCGCCTGGATCTGATTTGGATAGAGGTCACTCCGATAGGAAAGGTCACCACGGCCGAGTGGTGGATCGCGATCGACCCTCAGACGGGCGCCAGCGACCGAAAACCCCCGCGTTGCCGGCCCTGGTGGTGGCGTTCGTTGCGAAGCCTAAGGTTCGTCCGCCGGGCCAGTCGATTTCATGGATGAGGGTGGTCCCGTCTCGGAGTCGGGCCCCTCGGGCATTTGGCCTGTTAGAGTCAGTGGAGCCTTCCCCTTCTCAAGTGGGCGGGCCAGAAGGACGGGAGCGGAAGGCAGGAGCGGCCCGATGCGTTTGAGACCAATCGAGCTGCGAGCTGCACGACCGAGATGATCCGCATCTTCAGGCACTACGTCCCCTACAGGAAGCTGCTCCTGATCGGCATCGAAAGCCTGCTGATCTTCGGAGCCCTGTTCATCTTCCTGAATCTGCCCAAGCTCGGGGACCCCACCTGGCTGAACTCCTCCCGAATGTGGTGGGCGGCGCTGGCGGCTGTCGTGATCACGGCGACCTGCCAGCTCACGATGTATTACAACGACCTCTACGACTGGAAGATCTACTCCGCCCGAGACGAATTCCGGATCCGCTTGGTCGAAGCCCTCGGCTACTCGTTCATCGTGCTCGCGCTCTTGATGTACCTGTTCGAGCGGCTCTTCGAGAAGCTCGATTTGAGCGTGACGCGCTTCATCGCCACCGTCGTCTTGCTCTTCATCATCCTGACGGCCTGGCGCGCCTTCTACAAATGGATCGTCGTGCAGGGCCGCTTCGAGGAGCGCATCCTGCTGATCGGGCACGGTGGCCTGGCGACCAAGATCCGCGACGTCATCCAAGAGCGCCGGGACACGGGCCTTCGGATCCACGGCTTCATCCAGAAGGACGGCACGGAGGCGGATGCCACGGGTGAGGTCGTGGGCGGCTTCGAGGACATCGTCGACATCGCCCGGCAGCAAGGCATCTCGCGAGTGGTCGTCGCCTTGACCGACCGGCGCGGCAACCTGCCCGTCCACGAGCTCCTCGCCTGCAAGATGATGGGCGTGAAGATCGAGGAAGGGGAGTCGTTGTTCGAGCGGCTCACCGGCAAGATCGCCGTGGAGCGCCTTCGGCCGAGCTACCTGATCTTCTCCGACGGTTTTCGCAAGACGAGGCTCACGCTCGCGGCGAAGCGCGCGGGCGACATCTTCTTCGCGGTGCTCGGCCTCATCCTGGCGCTGCCGATCATCGCGGTGGCCGTGCCCCTCATCAAGCTCGACTCGCCCGGCCCCGTCTTCTTCCGCCAGAAGCGCGTCGGCCAGGACGGGCACATCTTCACGCTGCTCAAGTTCCGCTCGATGAGAGAGGACGCCGAGCGCAAGACCGGCCCGATCTGGGCGACCGAGGGCGACACGCGCATCACGCGCATCGGCAAGTTCATCCGCAAGACGCGCATCGACGAGATCCCCCAGATGCTCAACGTCCTCAAGGGCGACATGAGCTTCGTCGGCCCACGCCCCGAGCGCCCCTTCTTCGTCGAAGAGCTCAAGTACGAGATCCCCTACTACACCGAGCGCCTGACGGTGAAGCCGGGCATCACGGGCTGGGCCCAGATCAACTACCCCTACGGCTCCTCGAAGCAAGACGCCCTCGAGAAGCTCCAGTACGACCTCTTCTACATCAAGAACATGTCGTCGTTCTTCGACCTGTTCATCATGTTCAGCACGATCAAGGTCGTCCTGATGCGCCGCGGCGCGGTGTGAGGGCAGCCGGGCCCACCAGACATTCGCGTCGCGGGATACGCTCCTTCTCAGGGACTACTTCCGCTGGCCACGGAGCGGCAGAGTCACGTCGTGACGTCCACCCGCCACGATGTCGACGGTCGCGCCTTCAGAGACGGGAAGCTCGGCAACCGGGTCGAGGAGCCACATCTGATACCGGCCGACCGGGACGTCGAACGGTTCGTCCCAATCGTGAACCCACGAGACCGACTCTTGCTCGCCGAGGATCTTCAGTCGCACGTCGGCCTCATTGGCACCCTCGGGCAGCTCTCCGTTCCAGGCGACGTCCAGGGTGCCGAGCTCGGCTTCCGGACGAGGCAAGGTCACCGAGCTGCAGTCCAGACAGTCGAGGGAATGGCGATAGAAGATGGCCTCGAACCCATTCGATCGACGGCCTCGGACGAGAAGCTGACTTCCAATTCCGACCAAGCCGAGGTCGAACCGACAGCTCGTGGGAGAGACACCCCCGCTGATGTGGAAGAAGAACTCCCATTCGGACCGCCAGCCCTCCTGACAGCCGCTGAGCACGCCGCTCACCTCGGTGAAGCCGTGCGGGATCTCTGGCTTCAACACGATCGGGCCTTCCTGATCGGCCGAGAGATCCACCCTCGCCAGCGGAGCTTCCGTGAAGAAGCTGGGACGGTTCGAGTCGTTGGACCAGATCGGCCCCGGGTAAACGCTCAGCTCGAGCCGGGAGTCCTCGAACACTCGAATGGGAATGAAGAAGCTCCCGTCTGGCATGGTGGATCTCAGGTCGCCCCGCTCGTCCCCGCTCAGGTCCCGCACCCCGATGAGGAAGGGCGGACTCAGCGCACCGCCTGGCCCCGGCTCCACCGATCCCGTCAGCTGCAGGACCTTCACTCGTCGGGAAGTAGAAACTGAAGACCGGGTCTGCTGAGCGGGTGTCGCTTCTTCTCCTGGCTCACCGCAGCCGACGAGCGCCAAGCAGAGCAGCCAAAGCGGCCCTGCGCATCTTCGGGTGATCATGATCACCTCGCTCTCGGCAAAGTGAGGATCGTACGGACGACTCCTTGGTGCGAGCCTCCATGATAGGGATTCAAGGCCGCGTACCAAACGGCCTCACGCCGAGCATCCGGGGATTCGCGTCACTGCTTCTCGATCGGCACTCCGAGCACCAGGCGCATGCCTGTCCCCGAGTCGGAATCGATAGGACGAAGCAACTGACGGCTCGCGCAGCGGCAGTCGTCGAGAGTAGAGCTCCACTCTCCTCCTCTGAGCACGCGCCAGCTTTGGTACTTCTCGTCGGCGGGGCGCCAGTCGGGCGCAGGGACACGGTCGAGACACCACTCGGCGACATTGCCGTGGAGATCGAACAGCTCCCAAGGCGCCGGCCCGGGCTTCTTCAATCCGACATCGTGAGGGTTATCTCGCCACTGTCCCTGATTGTCCCTGAACCAGGCGAACTCCGTGAGGCGAGGCCAGTCGGGGCCAAAGGAGAAGGCTCCGTCCGAGCCGGCGCGGCAGGCATGCTCCCACTCGGCTTCGAGCGGCAATCGGGCCACCAGCCCCTCTGGGATGTCCCTCGCGTACTGCTCCTGAAAGCGCTCGCAGAAGTGCATCGCCACGTTCCAGTCGAGGTAGCTGGCGGCCCTCTCCGGTCGATCCGCTATCTCGGGACCTTCCTTCAATGGCGGCTCGAGCCCCATGACCCTCTCGAACAGCCCCTCGGTCACCTCGGTGCGCGCGATCCAGTAACCGTGCGGGATCGAGACCACTTCGAGCGACTCCTCCTGTTGCCGGCCGATCTCGGAGAGAGGACTTCCCATCTTCACCTCACCACCTTCGATGAAGACGAACTCGACCCCGCCGACCGTCAAGCGCTTCGCCGCAGCCGAAGCCTTCGAAGGGACCGATCGGAACTCTCCAGGGCGGGCCAGGAAGTCGACCTCGCCTTCGGTGTCGGATGCCGTCAGCTCGAGCTCACGCATCCGGTAGTAGTCGCCGCGCGCGAGCTGACCCGCAGTCGGGGAAGATGTCCAGGCGACGAGCTGCCATCGTCCTCGCGGCAAGAAGATCTGAGCGTCGTAGCGCCTGCCGGGCACCGGGTCGAGCGACACGCCGTCCCCTAGTGGGAAATAGTGGTTGATGTCGACACGCCGGCCAGGGTCCTGCCCCTGACTCGGTTCCTCTACGATCCTCAGGTGCCACTGCACCATCGATGCATGGATGTTGCCAAGGTGCACCGGGACGAGCGGTCGCAGGTGTACCCGCCCTGCATTCGGCTGGCCACTGTCATCCAAGAGCTCCCTTGGCTCGTAGCCGGGCTTGACCAGCCAGAGGCCCGTATGGGATGGAGAGCAGCTGAAAGTGCCATCCGGGCGGGTGACACCGAGCAGCCCTCTCTGCGGGTCGATCTCCTCTCGCCACCAACGTTGGGATAGCTCTGCGAGAAGAGAGATGCCTTCAAGCGGAGCGCCTTCCTCCGAGAGGACTGTCCCCTGGATCGGAGATGCGGGCGTCAAGTGGACATCGCCCAAATCGACGTGCTCACCGGCTCGCACCTCGAAGGCTTGCTCGAGGGGCAGGCTCGTCAGAGATTCGATCTGCAGGCGGTAGCTTCCAGGAGCGAGAGCCGGAAACTTCAGCTCACCCGCAGGGCTACAGCGGATCGGCCCCAAGTACACGGAAGGATTCTCGGCCGAGTCCGTGAGACGCTCGAGCTCGAAGCTTTCGATCTCTATCACAGGTTCGTTCGCCAGCAAGATGCGCGCTGAGACCGAGCCGTGAGAGTCGCTCCTCAGCACGAGGCTGGCTTCTTGGTCCGGTGACAGATCTGCGAGATCCAGCTCGACCACCGAGAAGGAGACCCGGCTTCCGCCGGGCCGCGGATCGTGACAGTAGGCCCGAAGCCGGACGGCCGGATCGGGAACTGTCATCGCGAACCGGTCCGAAGACAAGAACTTGCTCTTGAGGACCCGCCCGTCCGCATCCAAGAGCTCCACGGTGACCTCCCCTCTCACGGGCTCACCCCGGATCCAATACACGGCGCCCTGCAAGGCAGGCCGCACAGAAGGAAGGGTCGGCGATGTCGCCTTGGCCGGATGCTTCTCACAGCCGAGACAGCCGACGATGAGAGCGAAAGCGACCATTCTGGGTAGGGTCATCGGTTGCAGCTCCTGGTCTCCCGGCTTGCTCGACAAGCAGGACCTCATCCCGAGACAAGAGTCCGCCAGCTCACGAGCCGATCCAGATTGAAAACGAAAGGGCCGGGCATTGTCCCTCGGGATCTCGGTCCCAGGATCCGGCGATCGACTGAGCTCATGCTGCATCCGAAACCCGAACTTTATCCCGGAGCTTTTTCTCGAACGAGGGTTCGAGTGAGCCGTAGGCTCATCAGCCCGAGCGAGAGGCGTAGCCTCAACCCACGACCTCGTCGCGAGTTGAGCCGAGTGCACGAACGAAGGGCGAGATTGTTCCGAAGTTTTTTCCAACTTTTCTCCACCCGAGGGAACCTCCCCGGAACCGTCCCCGTCCTACGATCGGTAGGTTCCTGAACCTTGCTGCAGAACGCTTGAGAGAGGTGACGTTCGAGCTGGGTTCTTCGATTCACTCGGGTCCTTCGGGATCAGAGATCAGAGAACACGATGGCCGAGAGTTCCGCGCGAGCTCTCGGCCATCGTCTTATCCTTACCGCCTCCGACTTCCCCTCCCCCATCCCTGCCGTTGGTCGAGCCAAAGCGCTGTGCTAAGCTGCGCCCGACTCGAACACGACACACCTCCCTCCCTCACACCCCCCGGATCCCGCCATGTACGACCTGCGGAGCATCTCTTATCTGATCGAGCTCGTTCACCCGCCGATGCAGCACGATCTGCAGAAGCTCCAAGAGTTCTACAACGAGCTCTCGAAGCCCCCGCTCACGCTTTATCAAAACTTCAATGTGGCACCGGGAGGTGCGCAGATCAGCAACGCTGCGATCGGCGCCGGAGCTGCCTCGACCCTGACGATCACCGGCGACCGTATCCAGATCCTCGAGCAGAGGACACCGGTCGATCCCGAGGAGTTCGCTCGCCGCGCCGTGCAGATCGTCGAGCTCGCCCAGAGGCACCTCAACTACCAGGTCTTCATGCCGATCCAGTACGTCGTTCGAACCTTGATCAACCCGCACACCACGCACGACACGAGGCGGCTAGTCGGTCGGCAGATGTGTAACCTCTCCGCCGACACCCTCGAGAGCATCGGCCGAGAGCCGAACCTCTTCGGCATCCGCCTGGTCTTTCCCCAGGACGACACGAGCAACAGTATCTTCAACGTGCGCGTCGAGTCGTACAACACCGACCACCGCTCACTCTTCATCGAGAACGCCGGCATCTTCCCCACCCCCTTGCCGGCCGGCGAGCCCGAGCGACTCGCCGAAGGCTTCAATGCCACCTACACGTTCATCAGGGACAACCTGGCGAGGATGGTCCGCAACTTCGATCAGTGAGCAGCGAAGCCGTTCATCGATCGGAGCCAGAACGGATCCGAGCTCGGGCTTCCTCGAGCCGGCTCTCACGAGCACCTTCGATAGAGCGGCCGATGACCGACGATCTCTCTTCGTTTCGGTCGCGCGGGCTCTGGTTGGCGGTCGCGCGGGCTCTGGTTCCGCACCAGGACCCGCCCCAGAGCGACCTGCCCGGGCTCTGATCTCTACGCCCGGACGACGATCTGAAGGTGGCTCGCCCTTCCCATCCATCTGGGGTCGCGGTGGAGCTTCATCTCCATTTTGATGAGACGCTCGACTTGGCGGCGCTCGTCGAGCCAATGCGGAAACCGCCTGACGGGTAAGACCAGCTTGCCGATGAGATCCACGACCTCGAAGCCGCGCTTCTCGAAGAGATGCTGGAGCTCGTCGGCGAGGAACATCTTGGCCGGGAACCGCTCGTCGGGGTCCTTGGCGAGCCAGAGCGTTCGGCCGGTCTTGACGAAGCGCTCGAGGTCTTCGAGCGAGCCTTCCTGGAAGTAGAACTCGAGACCGGCACAGCGATGATCCGCAGAGAGCACGGCGAGGCCGCCCGGCTTCATCACGCGGCGCAACGCCTCGACCGCTCGCTTCGGGTCGCTGCAAAGGGAGAGCGGATCTCCGAACGCCACCGCGAGATCGTAGTGGCCGTCCGGCACGCCCTCGAGATCGACGATGTCGGCGAGCACGCATTCGACGCGCTCCGAGAGGCCGGCCTCCTCCGCCTTGCGGCGGCACTGCTCGAGCATCTTGGGGGAGAGATCGAGCAAGGTGACGGGGAAGCCGCTCTTGGCGAGCCGCAGGCCCCACTTGCCGGTCCCGCAGCCGAGGTCGAGGACCGGCGCGGTGAGCTCACTCGGCAGGTACCTCTTGAGATGACGCCAGGTCACCTCGTCGTGGAAGTCCCAGAACGCGCCCTTGTAGATCTGGTCGTAACGACCGGAGACCCGGTCATGGTAGCGCTGATTGCGGCTCGACATGAAGGGATGAGCTTTCCTTCTTCTGAGGGAATCACTGACGAACGACGATGTTGTACCGCTTGAGAGTGCGGTCCGAGTCCTGGATCGTCCACACGCCAATCGGGCGATAATGACTCTGGATCAACGCTTGGCTCCCGGGATCGAGGAACTCCCCCACACCTTCGGTGCCACGGCGGACCATCAGCCAGGCGTACCGCCCGCTCTCGAGGTCACGGTGAAAGGCGGAGACGTCGATCGGACTGTCCGAGAGTTCGAGCATCTTGTACGGCATGGGGAGATATTCGACCGGTTGACCGGCGGCGAGGGCGAAGCTGACGTGCCGCTCGAGGAAGAAAGGGCCGCCCTGCTCCTCGATCCTCGCCTCGAGCTCAGCGATCGCGGCCCGATTCGACTCGGGCGGCCCGTCGAAGGCCCCATCAAACGGTCCCCAGAGGACCATCTGCAGGACGGAGGCCAAGGCCAGAGCCAGCGGCAAAGCTGTCGCGCGAAACCGATCGGACAGCCAGGACAGAGCCAGCGCCCCCGTCAACGCGAGCGCGGCCTGCAGCGGCAGGAAGTAGTTGACCGCCGCGCCGATCTTGCCGCTCAAGAGCCCGTTCAGTAGGCCTGGCACGATCAAGAGCCCCAAGGGCTCGCGGCGCAGCCAAGGGGCTCTCGCGGCCGCGGCCCCGATCGTCACCAGCGCCGCGCCGGCCATCGTCGCCAAGAAGCCTCCCAGGTACC
Organism: Planctomycetota bacterium; assembly: GCA_040219065.1. Taxonomy (GTDB): domain Bacteria; phylum Planctomycetota; class OFTM77; order OFTM77; family OFTM77; genus OFTM77. Next base: position 36,281 of record JAVJTD010000226.1, on the reverse strand, counting down.
GAACGGCATCGGTCGGGTAGAAGCGGTTCGCGTTCAGTGTCACCACGTGATGCCAGAACCACCCGCCACTGCTCCACTGCAAGAGCGCCAGCGCCGCGCCAGCGACGCCGATCGCCACTCCCGAGAACAGGAGAAGCTCCCGGAAGCGCCGGCCTTGCAGGTACCAGATCGCGACGCCCACCGCTCCCAGGACGGCCGTCTGGCGCGTGTAGGTCGCCGCCACCAGCGCCAACGCCGACAGCATCGGGCGGCGATCGGCCCAGAAGAAGGCGAGCACCAAGAGGAAGAGCGCCAGGCTATCGACCCGGGCCAACGGCAGCCACCACCCGGCATACGGACCCGACAAGAACAGTAGCCCCGAGACGAGCGCCCAGACCGGCCGTGCCCCGGCACGCCACGCCCCGAGCCCGATCAGAAGCGCCGTCCCCAGCGCGGCCGCCAGCGACACCAGCCGCAGGGGCAGCAGCCCGCCTCCCGTCAACTTCGAGACTGCCAGCCCCGACCAGACGTACAGCGGCGGGTAGTTGGCAATGAAGAGTGGCTCCTGCTCCGGGTCGCCGTAGACGGAGACTCCGCGCCCGGCGTGGTCGAGCTGGAACAGGGCGAGCCCTTCGGCGGCGTCCCACTCGATGGGGTAACGGAGGATCTGGAAAGCGTAGTCTCCGAAGCAGAAGACGAAGTACAGGAGGGCGGCTCCGGCCAAGGCCCAGAGGCCTCTGCGGGCCCATCTGGCTGCAGCGTTCTCGCCTCCAGAAGCTTCTGACAGGCTTCCGGACGAGGAGCCGACGCTGATCTCCGTTTCTCGCTTCATTCGTCTTTTCGGCGTGATAGACTCTGAGAGATCCGTGAGCCCGAACCCTGTGGAATGACTTGCTGGAACGCCCTCTCCGCCTCGGCGGACGTGGCGCGGGCACCATTGGATCGCCGCCCACCCCAGCGAAGCTCTCGCACCATTCCCTCGCCAATAAATCGCTGCTCGAAGAGATGCGTGCCCCCGAGGCGCCGCTCCTCGTCCCTCCGCTCGGAGCCGACATGATGCCAACCGTCACGCCAGCCGTCGACTTTCGCCGTCCCTTGCTTCTGCTCTCCCTGCTCCTCGTCTTGGTCGGAGGGGTGAGCTGCTCCAATGGCGAGGTCGAGCCGCACACCAAGCTCTTGGTGATCGGTGTCGACGGCATGGAGTGGAGCGTGATGCTGCCGCTCTTGCAGAAGAACGAGCTCCCGAACATCCAAAAGCTCATGGATCGCGGGACCTACGGCCAGCTCCGCACGTTCAACCCGACCCTCTCGCCGATCATCTGGACCTCGATCGCGACCGGGAAGACGAAAGAGCAGCATGGCATATTGGGCTTCGACAAGGTCGATCCCGACACCCGGCGTCAAACGCTGTTCACCAGCCTCGATCGCAAGGTCAAGGCCGTCTGGGACATCCTCTCCGAGCGCGAGCGCCAGGTCGATGTCTTCGGCTGGTGGATCACCTGGCCGGCGGAGCGGCTCGACGGGCACATGGTCTCTCAGTTCTCGGGGCTGGGACAGAAAGACAAGGTCTGGAAGGGAACCGTCACAGAAAACGGGCCGGCGCAGACCTATCCACGGAGCTACGAAGGCGAGATCCTTCCGATCGTCCGGGACGTCAACGCCGAGTTCGAAACGCCCGAAGAAGGCACGTTCCCAGCGCGCGTGCGGGAGCTGTTCGGTCAGCTCAAGCCCGAGATGACCGAGCTCGAGCAGCGCCTCCTTGACGATTCGATTTGGTCCTTCAAGGCGGACGAGACCTACGCCCGCATCACCGAGAGAGCGCTCGAGAGCAGCAAGGCTGACCTCACGATGTGTTACTTCGGCGGCACCGATGTCGTCGGACACCGCTTCTGGCGTTACCACGAGCCCCAGCGGTTCCAGTACAAGCCGTCTGCCGAAGCCATGAAGGCGTTCTCGAAGATCATCCCCGATTACTACCGGTACATCGACTCCGTCATCGGCCGGCTCCTCGCCAAGTGCGACGACGACACCGCCGTCATGATCGTGGCGGATCACGGCATGGTCGCCGTCAACACGACGCTGGACCTCGAGGCGGAGTACGCCAAGGACAAGGGACTGGCGGGCATCAACTCGGGTCACCACCCCGACGCCGAGCCGGGTGTGATCATTGCCGCTGGCGCTCCCTTTCGGAACAAGGTGTCCCCGAAGAACCTTCGCCCGAGCGACCTCGAGTCTCTGGGCTCGGTCTACCAAGTCACACCCACCATCCTTCATTTGATGGGTCTGCCCGTCGGCGAGGACATGAAGCAGGCCGTCATGGAGACGGCGCTGCAAACGAGCTTCATGGAGGACCATCCCACGCAGTTCATCCCGACCTGGGATGACGACCCGGACTGGTTCGCTCGCCGATCGGCCCGCGCCTTCGAAGGCGTCGATGAGGAAAAGATGGATCAGCTCCGGCGTCTCGGATATATCGGCGCCAACGGACAGACGCTGCCAATCATCGCCAAGCCCGACAAGAGCGCGGACGAGAAGAAAGAAGGCGACAAGAAGAAGAAGAAGGGGAAGTAGAGCCGAGCCCTACCGCCTCAGCTCCCTTCGCGAGCGGATCGCCAGCCACCACTTCGACCATTGACGGAACGCCTCGGCATTCTTCGAGATGCTGTCCTGCGAGCGGTAGCCGAAGTCCTGCCCGGTCCGCTCGCGCAGCGTGTTCACGGCGACCTCGCGCACCGATTCCCGCTCGTCGCGAAGCGCCAGGATCAGCTCCTCGATGATCTCGTCCCCCAATCGCGAGAGCCGCTCTTTCGCGATCAGCCGATCCACCTCCGACGTCCGCAGGTCTAGGCCTTCGAGGATCGCCTTCGCCGCGGCCGTCCGATCGTCGGGCGCTCGCCAGGCGGGAAGTGCCTCGAGCGACAGGGCCGTCGCTCGGATCTGGTCGACCTTCGAGCGGGCCACGCCAGGGCGCCAGCTCCCGTCGAGGAGCTGCCCTTCGATCAGCCTCTTCTCGAGCGCCTCGAAGAAGCCCGGCGTCGTCTTCCGGGTGGTCTCGAGCAGAAGGCGATACCACGCCCGATAACCCTCGACGTTCTCTCGGCCAGCCCCCGGATTGACTCCGGGTTGCTCGGTGTGCTGCAGCCACTTCACCGCCAGATCGATGCGTGAGCGGATCGAGCCACCGCCCGCGATCGCCACGTCGAGACCCGAGCCGGTAACCTTCGAGCAGGTCAGGAGCGCCCAGGCGCCCGCGGCCGTCGCGTCGCCGCGCGCACCGCTGGTCGGATGACCCCAAGCGCCGTCCTTGGGGCTCTGGTGCCGAGTCAGGAATTTGAACGCGCGCGAGAACACCCCCAGGTCGACCTGGAAGCCAGCCTCGTGCGCGGCCAGGAGCGCTCGGATCGCGAGGGCGGTGTCGAGGACATTGGCGGCTCGGCCCTCCTCTTCCCCCCACCCGCCGAAGTCGCTGTACCCGTCTTCGGTGCGGTAACGAAACCGGGGCATGGGCTGCTCGCCCTGACGAGCGGCATTGCGATAGCGCTGAGGCGGGAGGTCGATGATCTGGTCGTACTGGAGATCGACGAGCGCGTCGACCCAGCCTCGCAGCTTCGAGTCCTTCACCTGCGAGCGCCGCTCGAGAAAGATCAAGATGCGCCAGGCGAGCTCCCGGGTGCGCTCGGAATCATGCTGGGCGGTGAGCTCGAGCGCCTTCTGCCAGACGGGAAGCTCGAGGTCGGCGCCGGCGCGCCAGGCAGCCAAGACGGTCAACGGTGTCGTCTCCAGGTCCCCGATCGCTCCGTTGTCCCGCTGCTGAGAGCGCAGAAAGGCGATGGCTCGGGCCGTCGCCGAATCGAGGGGATCGTCGTCGGTCGAAGGCGCGGGTGTCCAGCCGATCAGCGTCAGTAGGCCGATCGTGATCAGCGTCACTCGAAGGTCCATGAGCTCCTCCCGCTGCCCGTCATGTCTTCAGGCAGCTCGATATCGATCGTGTTTCCACGCAGTGACGCGAGGGCACGATTCTCCACGGGGAATGGCGGCGGCAGGTCTCCCGGAACGATCAGGCGCCGCCGTTTCGTCGCTCCGAATGACTCGAAGAGCCTTCGGTCCGACGAAGAGAGCGGTACCCGCCCGAAGCCTCGCGGTTCCCGGCCAGGCCTCGGTGCTTCCCCATCATAGACGAGAAGTCCTGGCGCGAGATGGACCCGATTTGAGAAGTTCAGGCGAACTGCCAGAGCCGGACCACTCCCGCCACGGTCTCGAGTTTGCGGCGGCGGCTCGGCTCACCCGTCTCCCTGGACCCAGCAAGGAAGCGCTCCCGGCATGCGACTCTGGATCGGCATCGCGCTCGTCGTCCTGGCAGGCCTCGTCCTCCTGCCCGTCTTCTGGATGATCGGCACCTCGTTCTGGACGCCCGAAACCGGCCTCACCCTCGAGCACTACCGCGAGGTCTTCGGCTCCCCCACGACGAAGCCGTGGCCGCTCCTCGTCGACACGATGCGGGTCGCGGGCTCGGCGGCACTGCTCGCAATGCTCCTCGGCGTGCCCTACGCGCTGCTGATCACGCGCGTCGCGTTTCCCGGGCGGCGCCTCTTCACCGCGCTCGCGATCGTCCCGATCCTCATGCCGCCGCTGGTCCACGCCGTGGGTTGGAACTATGCCGAGATCCCGCTCTACGATTGGTGGGGCAACTCCCTGCTCTTCGCGTTCGCCTACTTCCCGTTCGTCGTCCTGCTGACTTCCCACGGGCTGCGCCAGGTCTCCAAGAGCATGGAGGAGAGCGCTCGCCTCAGCCGCTCGACGTGGCACGTGGTGACCGGGATCACGCTTCGGAGCGCCTTGCCCGGCATCTTCGCGGGCGCCTTGTTCGTGATCATCTTCACGGCGTCGGACTGGTCGGTGCCCGACTACCTCTACTTCTCCAGCCAGCGCTCGGTGTACCTCTTCCCCGTCGAGATCTTCCGCTGGTGGCAAAGGCTAGGTGAGCCGGAGGCCGCCTGCGCGGTCGCGACGCCGGCCGTGCTGCTCACGGTGATCCTGCTCGCCTTGGTGATGCGGCTTCGCGGGCGCAAGTTCGCGACCGTCGACTCCGCTTACCAAAAGCCCGAAGACTTCCGCCCCGGCGCGCTCGGCTGGCTGGGGACCTCGTTCTGCACGCTCGTCCTGGGTGTTTCTGGCGGGCTGCCGCTGTTCGCCCTGACTCGCGCCTCGGGATCCCTCTCGGTGTATCCCGTCGTGTTCAAAGAGGTGCTTGACGAGTTCATAAACTCGATGCTCATCGCCGCCGGTGCCGCCACTTGGATGGTCGTCCTCGCGTTCTTCCTCGCCTACGCCATCACTCGACTTCGCCCTTGGATGGGTCGCACCATCGAGCTCGTCTCGATCCTCCCATTGGCGGTGCCCGGCGTGATGCTCGCCTGTGGCTACATTCGGCTCTGGAACCGACCGACGCCGGTCATCAACGAGATCTACACCTCACTCTGGATGGCGGTGATCGTCTACGGCACGCGCTTCCTCCCGCTCGCCGTTCTGGCATTGACCGCGACCTTGATGCGGATCTCGCCCAGCCTCGAAGAGTCCGCCGCAGTGGCGGGGCGGCGTTGGTCGGCCGGGTTCTTCTCCATCCTGACGCCATTGTCGCTGCGTGGGCTCTGGGCGGCTTGGCTACTCGGCTTCGCGTTTACGCTCAAGGATATCGACATCGCGGCGGTGCTTCCTGCCGCGAACGCATCACTCTCGATGCGTCTCAACAACATGGTCCACTTCGCCCACGACGAGCGCGCCGCAGCGTTGAGCGTCCTCATGGTCGCCGCCGTCGCCATGCCGGTGCTGCTCACCTACCTGATCGCGCCCCGCTTCTTCGGGAAGAAATGATCCAATGATAACCTGATCGTGAGCGAGGGAGGTTTGGTGCGCACAGCTAGGTGAGCCACTTCATGGCTCCGCGCACCCATGAGAAAGCCTCGGCCCGAACGGATCGGACCGAGGCTTTGGTGATTCTCTGAATCGAAGAACGAGAGCTCAGCCGTTCTCGGTGCCCGCGAGGCGAGCGGCGATGTCCTTGTGACCGTCGCCATTCCACCACGCGACCCAGTCCGAAGCGCGCTCACCGGCATCGACGCCGGCCAGCCTCGGCAGCACCTTGCGGTAGACGGCGATCTCTTCGATCGTCACCTGCCGCTCGACGCCGAGCACGGCGACGTCGAGGAGCACACCGCTTTCGACCACACTGACGATCGGATCGGCGATGATGGCCGACTGAGCGATCTCGGGGTCGAAGTCGGTCACCAGCGCTTGCTGAGAGCCGACGAAGATGTGCTGCCTCGGCGCCCTCGAGCTCGAGGACTGCGCGAAGGACTTGATGATGGCCGGAATGGCCGCGGGAGCATTCAAGGCACCGAGCGCCGTGGCCGCCCTCGCCCGTACCGACGGCATCTTGCTGTTCAGCGCTGCCAGGTACGGCTTGATCATGTCCGGGTCCTGCGAGAACAATCCCTCGACCGCTTCGAAGGCGGCCGTGCGAATATCCTCGACCGGGTCGGCGAGCTGCACGCGCACCAGAGGAAAGCGTGCGTCCTCCCCGCCCAGCCGGCCCAACGCTCGAACGGCTGTCATCCGAACCGTCGTGTCGCGATCTCCAAGTGCCTTGATCAAAGGCTCGCGACGCTCCGGTCCGGGAACGGTATCGATCTTCGATGCAGCTACCACGGCTCGAGCCTTGGATCGTCCGTCGCGGATGATCTTCAAGAACGCACGCACACGAGCCTCAGGGCTCGCACTGACGCGGTCACTCTCGAGCTCGGCCTCGGCAGCCACCTGTTCGAGGATCTGGATCGTCTCCTCGTGGTTCGGGTCGGCGTCCAAGACGAGGTCCGCCTCCTCGAACATCTCACGCCAAAGTCCGCGATCTCCGCACCATCGGACGAGGCGGAAACGTGCCACGTCTTCCTGCTCGGAGAACTGCCGGCGGATCTGCCGGTAGGTCTTCAGGAGCTGGGCCCGCTCCTCGGTCGCGTCATCGAGGCTCACGGAAGAGCCAGCGATGAACGCCAACGCCCATAGCCAGGTCGCGGTCATGTGAAATCCTTCCGCGTATCGCGCGGTGGATCAGGCAGGTTCCGGCCCGTACGGAGCCGTGTCCAGAAGTCTATGCTCCTTTTCTATCGGCAGCAAGCACCGACATGCCGGTGCTGGACTTCAGGTGTAGGAGGTCTGAGCGGTTGAGAATTGAAAGTCGAAAGCTGCGAGGGCTCCGCTGACACACTCCATCTTCCGGCACAGTTCCCCATCCACGCCGATGCGACTCGTGAGGGCGGCCGCGACACGTCTTCGTGACGGTCCGCGTTCGGCGACCACCTCGGAGAGCCGGCGGATTGGCTCTTCAGGTGGAAAGCGGCATGAGGCCTGCCACTTGCGTCCTTCCGCCTCGGGCCCAGCGTTCGGTCCATGCGCGCTCACGACGATCCATCCATGCGGTCGTCGGACTCGTGGACCCCCGAGAAGGAAGAGGACGAACATGAACACTCGCCATCCTCGCAGCGCAACGTTGCTCTTCATTATCTCCATCACGTCGTGTCTCGGAGCCTCCCTCGCCACCGCCCAGCCGACTTGGAGGGTCAGCGTCGACTCGGAGGGCAATCAACCCGATGGCTGGTGCACCTCCGCTCCGGCCCTCTCGCTCGACGGACGATTCGTGGCCTTCGGATCCTTCGCGAGAGATCTCGTGGCACGCGATACGAATCGGTCGACCGACATCTTCCTGCATGATCGGGTGACGGGTGAGACGCGGCGCGTGAGCCTGTCGTATCTCGGCAAGCAGGCAAACGATGCTTCGGACGAGCCGGCCATCTCGGGCGACGGGCGCTTCGTCGCGTTCTCGAGCCGGGCCACTAATCTCGCGCCTCGAGACATCGACTTCCTGAATCGCTTCGGAAGCCCCGAGCACCTGTGGATCCGCCGGATTTTCGTCCGGGACACGCTGCTGGAGAACACGGTGCAAGCCAGTGTTTCTTCGAGTGGCTCGCCGGCCAACGCTTCGAGCATCGATCCGGCGATCTCGGCCGATGGACGCTTCGTCGCCTACACGAGCTCGGCCACCAACCTCGCCCCGGGTGACTCGGCCGGCTTCGATGACGTGTTCGTGCACGACTTGGTGACCGGCACGACGACACGCGTCAGCGTCAGCCTGGCGGGCGGGGAATCCGATGGGACGTCTTTCGCCCCCGCGATCTCCGGAGACGGGCGCTTCGTCGCCTTCACCAGCACCTCGACCGACCTCATTCCGGGTGACACCAACGGGCAGCAAGACGTCTTCGTCCGCGACCTCGTGACCAGGACGACGACCCTCGTCAGCGTCGACTCGAGTGGCCTGCTCGGCAACGGTACGAGCACGGCGCCGGCCCTCTCGCCTGACGGGCGCTTCGTCGCCTTCCACAGCTCCGCAGAGAACCTCGTTCCCGGTGACACGGGCTCCACTCCGTACGACGTGTTCGTGCATGACCGCTCGACGCCCACCACGTTCCGGGTGAGCGTGGACTCGAGCGGCGCCGAGGCGAACGGCTCGAGCACCTGGCCCGCGATCTCGGCCGACGGTCGATACGTGGCATTCCAGAGCCAGGCGACGAATCTCGTGCCAGGGGACACGAACGGCGACGACGACGTCTTCGTTCACGACACGCTGACCGGGAAGACCGTGCGGGTGAGTGTGCACTCCTCCGGTGCGGAGGGCGACGACAGGAGCCAGCGCGCCGCAATCTCGGCCGACGGCCGATTCACCGCGTTCTTCAGCGATGCCGGCAATCTCGTGCCGAACGACACGAACCGGGCGCGCGACATCTTCGTGCGCGATCTCGTGGCCTTGGAGCTCGAAGGCACGCCGCAAGCCGGCAGCCCGGTGCGCTTCGCACTGTCCCACGCCTGGGGCGAGACCGGGAACACGATGCAGGTGCTGCTGTCGTGCTCGGGCACGATGCCGGGCTTCGTCCTCCCGGGTGGCGACGGCCGGCGAGTCTATCTCGTCCCCGATGCGTGCACGAGCCTCGGCTTGACGCTCGGCAGCCTGCTCCAGGGCACGGTGGGAAGTGACGGACGCGCGGAGACTCCGTTGCTGCCCTTTCCTGTCGCGCCCACCGGCATCACGGTCGGCGCCGTCGCCCTCACGCTGAGCGGCCCCGTCTTCGAAGCGATCACCACACCGATCTCGTTCGTCACACAGTAGGCAGCGGTCAGGCGGGTCACCCCGAGGCCGCGCTCGATGGGAGGTCGGAATCGTCGATCTCGGCCGATGGGCCTTGAGTCGAACCTCTCCTTACCGCACCACCAAATCCAGGGGCTGCATCATGAGTGGGCCTTCGGTGCCGATCCAGGAGAAGAGGCCGAGGACCGCGGCCGGGCCTTCCCAGCCTTCTTCGATCGGTACGTCGATGGTGATGCTGGCTCCGACGACCTGCCTCAAGCGCTGCCACCAGTCGACGCTCGTCGTCGAGGCTGGGGCGAGGGGGACGATCGTCTGCATCGAGAGACCGGCGAGCTCCTGGGCGCGGGCGATCGCTTCATCGAGGCCGCCGAGCTCGTCGATGAGGCGAAACTCCAGTGCTTGACGTCCGGTCCAGATGCGTCCCTTCCCGGCCGAGTCCACGAAGTCGGCGGAGAGCTTCGGCACGACCTGTCGATCGGCCGCGATACGGGCCACTGCCTGACGATACTGCTCGTTCAGGCGGCTTTGCCTTCGGCTGCGAGCCTGAGTGACGTCGGTCGCAGTCGCCGGTGGGATCTGCCCGCGGCGGAGAAGCTCTTTCTCGACACCTAACCTCGTGAGGACTTGGTGCCAATTCACCTCGCCCTCCATCAAGCCGATGGAGCCCGTCAGCGTCGTGGGCATCGCGAGGATGCGCTGAGCCGGCGCCGCGAAGAAGTAAGCCGCACCGCCACCAATATCGCCGAACGAGACCACCACGGGCTTGGCCCTGGCCAGGAGCTCGACCTCGCGGCGGACCAGATCGGCGGCCAGGAGAGAGCCCCCGGGAGACTCGACGCGAAGGACGACGGCGCGAACGCCCGAGCTCGCGCGAATCTCCCGCAGCAGAGCCGCTAGTGTGGACGAGCCTTCCAGCTTACCCAGGACCGCGTCGTGACGACTCTCCCCGTGGATCAACAGCCCGTCGATCGACACGAGGGCGATGCGGTCAGGACGCGCGACCTGCGGCTGGCTGCGTGCGTATTCACCGAGGCCGCGAATGCTCAAATCGGAGGTGACGCGGCCGCGAAGCTTCTCGATCAGCTCGTCTCGATGACCGACATCGTCGATGAGGCCCAGCTCCGCCCTCGCAGCCGGCATCGCTGAGTAGGGTCCCTGGGACATCCAGGTCTGGATCTGCTCGACGGTGGTCTCTCGACCTTCGGCGATGCCGTGGACGACCTCGGAGTAGATTCCCTCGAGCACCGAGTCGGCCATCTCCCGAAAGCTCTCGGACATGGACTCGCGAGTGAGGATCTCGGCAGCGGCGACGAAGCGTCCCGAGCGAAGGATGTCGGCCGTCAGCCCGCTCTTCTCGAACGCCCCTCGAAGGAAGGTCGCCTCGAGTCGAAGGCCGGTCAGCTCGAGCATGGAAAAGGGAGACAGCGCGATACGGTTGGCGGCGCTGGCGAGGTAGTAACCGATGGTGTCGAGCCCGCTTTCGGCATGGACGATGACCTCCCGGCCCGACTGTCGCATGGCCCGAAGCGCCCCGCGCAGCTCCTGCGCCCTCGCGATCGAAGGCGAACGCTCGAGATCGATCCAGAGCCCTCGGACACCGGGGTCCGAGGTCGCGCGGCGCAAGGCGAGTAGAGTCTCCCAGTTCGCCAGCTCCGGCTCGCCCTCCGCACCCGATCGGTAGGTGTCGCCGCTCACCTCGAGCTGCAGGTAGAGACCACCGGCGACCTGAGCCTCGGCCTCACCCAGACAGGCCAAAGCGAAGAGCCCGATGAGCCAACCGTAGCGCTTCGATGACATCCTGAATCCTCTGACGATGTCCCACTCGTCTCGACCTCACTGCGCCTCTGGAGGCCGCAGCGGCCGGTGATACCATATTCGGCACGCGTCCCCGAACCCGAGACTCTCGTGCGATGATCGCCCTGGCGAACGGACATGTGCCCGATTCTGTTCCGAATTCCTGGCACGGATTGGCCCGTGGGCTCGTTCGGTGTCTGCCTCGCTTTGGCCCTCATCCTCGCCATTTTCGAGCTGACACGACGCCCGCTCGAGCCCGGTGTCTTCCGCGGAAGGCTGCGGCTGGCCGGCCTGGTGCTCATCGCCATCGGGTTGATCGGCAGCCGATTGGCAGCGGTGATCGTCGCTGGAGTCCCTTCGTCCCAATGGCCGATCGAGGCCGTGTCGGTGACCGCCCCCGGCCGCGTGCTGTACGGTGGTCTGCTGCTCGCCTCCCTCGCCTTGCCAGCCGTTGCGCACTGGCTAGGCCTGCCGCTTCGCACCACGGCCGATCGCGTCGCCCTGGCTTCGCTCGTCGGCATCGCGGTCGGTCGCATCGGATGCTTCCTGGTTGGCGACGATCACGGCCGGTTGGCCGAGACGGCCGCTGGCGAGCCGGCTCTTCCCTGGGCCGTGCGGTTCGTCGACGAAAATGCGGCGATCGCCCCAGAATGGCTGGGCCGCTGGCTGCATCCGGCGCAGCTCTATCACGCCGCAACGGCTCTGGCTCTGTACGGCATGCTGCGATGGTGGCAGACGAAGCGCCCCTCCGCCGGGCACCTCTTCCTCGCCGCGATGCTGGGTCACGCCTCGCTCCGCTTCTGGCTGGAGAGCTATCGCGGCGATCCCGATCGCGGCTTTCTCGGCGGCCCGGGTTGGCAGCTCTCGACCTCGCAATGGCTCGCCATCGCGCTCGTCACGTGGGCGATCGTGCTGGGGCGAGCCTGGACGAAACGGACCGGCGAAACCAGCAAAGGGTGAAACTGGGTCCCAGCCCGTTGGAGTGCCCAAGTCGAGCGAGTCCGACTGACCTGGGCTCAGTGTCTTGTGTGAAGCCCTTCGTGCCTGTCTTCCCCGAGAGCGTCCGACGGCTCGCTGTCCAACCTCGAGATTTGAGGCTTGTGAATGGCCTCAGCGGGCGGCGGCCGGGTGAGGGCTGAGACGGTTCTTGAGCCGGGCCAGCAAGTAGAAGAAGCCCTTGGTGTCGACGGGCTTCTGGATGAAGTGGACCAGCTTCGTCTTGTCGCCAGACTGGGAGAGGTAACGGCCGGGCCGGTTGTCGGTGATCAATACGATCTCGACCCGGCCGGGGCTCTTGCGGAAGGTGTCGATGATGCGCTGCGCTTCGTCGTCCTCGGCGCCGAGATCGAGGATCACGACATCGAAGCGCCGCTGACGAAACCGCTCCCGAGCGCTACGGAACGGGCAAGACGTCCAGGAGACGTCTTCGACCTGATCCAGTCCCACGGCCAGCAGATCGCGTAGCCGCGCTTCCTCCACCACCAGCAAAACTTCCACGTTGCCTGCCCCCGAATTTCTCGCCAGCGCTGGGTTGTGTCCCCTGATGGGCCGCCCTAGGATGGCGCTCGCCGGGTCGGCCCAAAGCGATTCTCGTGTCCAGTCTCATCGTCGCCAGGGCCGTTCGATCTTGAACTTCGGGCCGTATCGGGACCTGCGGACACACAGGCGCCATCAGGCCCCAACCTCGAGCCAAGCGGTTCCGGACGTGCAGCGGGTAGTGGCGGGAATCGACGAAGCCGGGGTTTCGCCGCGACTGGGGCCACTCGTCGTCTCGTTGGCCGCGTTCCGGGCGCCGGTCTCGAAGGCGCGCCAGATGCCCGCCGACCTGTGGCGGACCCTCGCGCCCCCCGTCTCGAGAGCCGGCACGCGCCAGGACGGCCTCCCAGTCGGAGACAGCAAGAAGGTCTTCGCCGGACGTCGTCTCGAGCCGCTCGAGCGCTCAGTCCTCGCCTTTGCCCGTTGGCGAGCGGGTGTGCCGTTGCCGCACTGCGGCGAGCTGATGCGCGTGCTTGCACCGGCGGCCGAGCCCTGGCCCAGGGAGTGTCCCTGGTATCTGGACCGCCCCTTGAAGCTGCCGCTCGAAGCCGACGCAAAGCTGGTCGAGCTGATGGCGGGGCTACTGCTCCGCAACGCAGAGCGGAAGGGCGTGGAGCTGCTCGAGCTCCAAGCCGAAGCCGTGCTCGAGCCCGAGTACAACCGCCGGCTGGTGACGACAGGCAACAAGCTCGATGTCGTGTTCGATCGCACGCTCGATCTGATCGGGAGAGCCTTGGACCTGGCTCCCGAGGGAGGCGCGATGGTGCACGTCGACCGGCAAGGCGGGCTGCAGCGTTACGGAAAGCGGCTCGCAACGGGGCTGGGCTGCTCGGTCGAGGTGATCGCCGAGAGCAAAGCTCGGTCTCGGTACCGCGTGCGCCGCCCCGGTCAGTCCGAGCCCAGCGAGGTCGCGTTCAGCGTCCGCGGTGAGGAGTCCTCACTCTCGGTCGCCCTGGCCTCGATGACGAGCAAGTACGTGCGCGAGCTCTACATGACGAAGCTCAATCACTACTGGGCCGAGCGCTGTCCCGGCCTCAAGCCGACTGCCGGCTACCCGGCCGACGCGACGCGATTCCTCGCCGAGATCGAGGATCAGATTCAACGTGAAGGCATCGACCAGACGACCCTGATTCGGCAGCGGTAGCCGAAACGAGCCCTTTCATCACCGAGGAGTGGATTGCTGTGAAGTTCGCGATTCTGGGAGGTGGCATCTCCGGCTTGACGGTCGGCTCGCTGCTCCGAGCGGCCGGTCACCAGATCGACATCTTCGAGAAAGACGAGATCATCGGTGGCCTGTGCCGAACGGCCGACTTCGACGGCTTCCTCCTCGACGAGGCCGGCGGTCACATCCTCTACAGCAAGCTGCCCGAGGCGCTGCAATTCATGGTGGATGCCGTCGGCGAGGATGGCTACTGCCAGAGGGAGCGCAAGACCAAGATCTACTACCGCGACGGGATCTGGGTGAAGTACCCCTTCGAGAATGGCGTGGGGAGCTTGCCTCCGACCGATCGCTTCGATTGCCTGATGGGCTACCTCGATGCCTACTGGAAGCGGCAGCAGCCGGGTGCAGCGCCGCCGGGCAACTTCCACGATTGGGTGCTCTACCGGATGGGCGAGGGCTTCGGGAAGCACTTCATGTTTCCCTACAACGAGAAGATCTGGAAGATCGACCTGAAGGAGCTGAGCAGCTCTTGGGTCGAGGGCCGTGTGCCCGAGGCGCCGGTCGAGGACATCGTGCGTGCCGCCGTCGGCGTCGAGACCGAGGGCTACACCCACCAGTCCCACTTCCGCTATCCCTTGAAAGGCGGGTTCCAGACGATCACCGATCGGATCGGGGCGCCCCTCGAGGACGTGATCCACAAAGGCACGGCGGTCGAGAACGTGAAGCGGAAGGGTGAGGGCTGGAGCGTCAACGGCACGGACTACGATTTCGTCGTCAACACGATGCCGCTCCCCGAGTTTCTCAAGACGGTCGAAGGCGTCCCGAGCGACGTCCGAAAGGCCGCGGATGATCTGACCGTGCGTGGCCTCGCCTCGATCCTGATCGGTCTCAACCACGATCGCATCCCCGATTACTCGTGGATCTACCTGCCCTTCGAGGAGCAGGGTGCCGCCAATCGCATCACGTACCTCTCCAATTACAGCCCGGGCAATGCGCCCGAAGGCTGCTCGTCGATCCAAGCCGAGGTCACGTTCAAGGGTCCCAGCCGGGTCGATGACGCGTTCGTGCAGGACTTGGTGTCGACCTACGAGCGCATCGGTCTGCTCGAGAAGAGCGATGTCATTCGGACCGGCTTCAAGACAGTGAAGTACGCCTACATCGTCTACGATCTCGACTTCCAGAAGAAGCTCGACCGATCGCTGGGCTGGGTCGACGATCAAGGAATCTACAGCACCGGGCGCTTCGCTCGCTTCGATTACTACAACAGCGATCAATGCGTCGACTCGGCGCAGAAGCTCGTGAAGCAGATCCTGTCTGATGTGGAGCGCGGCTAGTTGAAGGCGTCGGTGTTCATTCCCACCTTGAATGGCGGAGATCTGTTCGGACAGGTCCTCGATGCCGTCTATGCCCAGAAGACGGACTATCCGTTCGAAGTGATCGTCATCGACTCGGGGTCGACCGACAGTACGCTCGATCATTGCGCGCGCTATCCGATGCGGCTCTATCACATCGACAAGCGGACCTTCAATCACGGCCTGACCCGCAATCTGGGCATCTCCAAAGCACGTGGTGAAGTCGTCGCCCTATTGACCCAGGATGCGGTGCCGGCCGACGAGCACTGGCTCGACGCCCTCGTCCAGAACTACGACCGCGATCCTTGGGTCGCCGGTGTCTACAGCCGGCAGCTCCCACGCGAGGACTGCGAGCCTTTCGTCCGCGAGCGCATCCTCCGTTGGAGCGCGGGCCGCACCCAGCGCACGGTCCAAAAGCTCGCGACCCTGTCCGACTACTGGAACATGAACTGGATGCAGCGCCTCGAGCTCGTCGCCTTCGACGATGTCGCCTCGAGCGTTCGCAAACAGGTCTGGCAGGAGATCCCGTACGAGCGGCGGAGCTTCGGCGAGGATGTCGCTTGGGGCAAGAAGGTCGTCCTCACCGGCTACAAGATCGTCTTCGAGCCGGCCTCGGCAGTGATCCACTCCCACAACGATTCCCTCTGGAAGCAGTTCCGCAGGATCTACTGCGACCACCAGAACCTGCACCGCTTGATCGGGATCACGACCAATCGCGGCTACGAGGACGTCTTCACCAACACCGGAGCCGCGCTCGGCTACTACGCCGAGATGGTCGACGATTGGGATTGGCCCTGGTACCGCCGCTGGAAGGCCATGCTCTACGCCTTCGGACTCGCCGTCTCGGAGAACCTCGCCCAATTCATGGGCTCCGCCTCCGACGAGTGGCTGGAGAAGTACCCCTGGTTCCGCCCCATCGACATCAAGCTGAGGCGCGGGATCTGAGCGAGCAAGACGCGCCATCGGAGATCCGGGCCTCCTCCTACGCCTTGGGTCCATCCGGCTCGTGCTCCGTGACCGAGCCTCCAGAATCCACTTCGGTTGCAAAGGCTCTGCTGCCGAAATATCCTGGGTGTCGTCGCACGATGGACGCTGCCGAGGTGCGGTCGCGCTCGGTAGCGACAGCCGGACAGGGTTGAACGTGAAAGTACACGATCCCGTCGCCGGCCTCGGGTCGGCATCGAAGCTCGGGCTCGGACTCCGCCTCCTGCTCATCGCTGGCGGGAGCCTCACCTTAGCCGGTTGTGGCGCCGGGATCTTCTCGCTCGTGTTCGGGCGAGACAGCGGTGACAGCACTTCCTTGGTCGTCTCGCAGTCGCTCGAGGTCGCCAACGTCTCGGCCCTCGCCGTGAGCGGTCCCACCAACGACACCATCACCGCGACCTTCAACCAGCCGCTCGATGGGCCGACCGCGCTCCTTCTCGATCGGTACCGTCTCGAGAGCCCCCCCGGGACCGTTCGTGACCTCTCCAATGCCGAGATTCGGCTCAACCCCGAGACGACGGTCGTCACGATCCTCCTCACCCAGACTGCACCGAGCGCGGTGAACCTTCAGTTCGGCCAAGAGTTTCGCCTCACGCTCGAAGGCTTGGTGGGACGGAATCCGAACATCCGACTCGATCAGCCCGCGGTCATCGACGGTGTCGTCGCGGGGGACGCCACGCCGCCCGAGCCCAGCGTCGAGATCTTGACCGTCTCGGGCCCCGACAACGATCGACTCACCGTCCAGTTCGACGAGGCAGTGACCCCCGCCAGCGCAATCGACGTCAGCCGCTTCCAGCTCGAGAGCCCGCCGGGTCGCTTCATCGATCTGTCCTCGGCTCGCGCCGACTTCGACAGCACGCGCTCTCGCACGACGCTCACCTTGACCGGCGTCATGCCTGGCCTTCAGAGCGGAGACGACTTCTCCCTCCTCATCAACGGCATCTCCGATCTCGCCGGCAACACGATCGTCGACTCGTTGGTGGAGGGCACGGTTCAAGGAGACTTCGACCCGCCTCGACTCCTGGCCGCAACGCTGCGCGACGACCTCGACGCCACCAAGCGGACCGTCGATCTCTTCTTCGACGAGGAGCTCGATCCCACGCTGAAGGACAACCGCTCGAACTTCTCACTCAACCGGGTCCTTCTCGATGTGCTGGGCTCCTCGGTCATTGCCTTCGATCAAGATGGCGATGGCGACACCGATCTCCTGGTCGGCGGCGCGGACGGCACGATCACCCTGCACGAGAATCCCGGGACCTTCGCGCCGCCCGAGTACTTCTATGGCGATCGCATCGAGGCGCAGCTCCTCGACACGGGCACGCGCATCATCATCTCGGCGCTGAGCAGCGGCGAGCAGGCGGGCGCCCGGCTCCGTCTTCATCGTGTCGCCGCCTCACCTTCCGCGCCGCCCGAGTTCCTCCTCGTCACCAACGATACCGGCCAGGTGCGCTTGTTTGCGAACATCGGACCGGGGACCCAGCCCACCTTGCCGCCTCAGTGGACATTCAGTGGTGACCTGCAGCTTCCGCACGGAACGCCCGTTCTGGTCTGGAGCGGATCCGCCTCCGCCGAGGTGGACCTGACGCTCACCTACACGTCCTTCGACGCCGACCAGTTCCGAGGCGGAGACGTCGCGATCCTCGACTGGAACGACTCCGGCCTCGGGGACCTGATCGCCGTGCGCAAGGCGCGCGAGATCGCCTCGGGCCGAAACTTCCTCGAAGTGCTGGTCTTCGAGAAGGATCCCGACTCCGAGCTCCCGATCAACATCCCGCGCGACTTCCTGCCTCCGATCCGGATCGCGCGGATCCTCGACGCGGACGTGCAATGCGGAGAGTGCCTCCCTGGCTCGGTGCGCGTCTTCGACTGGAATCTCGACGGGCAGCAAGATCTCCTCGTCGGCCTCACCGACCGCGTCTACTTCTTCGAGAACCTGGGCCCCGGCCAGAGCCCGCGCTTCGCCGACCCCGTTCCGATCCAGGACCGTTGCGGACAGGACCTCGTCGTTCCGAGCGGCAACGTGCGCTCGGTCGAGCTCGCCTTCATCGACGAGCCCCTCGCCCAGTCACCGCCCCCGTCCGCCTTCGCTTACGACCTGATCATCGGGACCGACGACGGCCGCGTGCTGGTCTACTCGAACATCCTCTCGGGTCCCGGCCCTTGTCAGCCGATCCGGCTTCAGACCTCGGCGGTCGACCTGAACACCGTCAGCTTCGCCGCACCGTCTTTCGTCGACTTGAATGGCGACGGCGATCTGGACCTGCTCGCCGGAGACGAGGTCGGAAACCTCCTCCTCTTCCGAAGCGCCGGCGTGAGGAGCTCACAGCAAGACGCCTTCGCCTACACGCGCCGCTCGGTCCTCGGCGAAGAGCCGCCACTCGCCGATGGTTTCTCGGTGCCGCGCCCGCGCGATCTCAACGGCGACCCCTTCATCGACATCGTCATGGGCGACAGTGGTGGCAAGGTGTCTGCCCTCTTGGGTCAGCCCGCCCAGCCCGGCTCCATCGACCCGAACGAGCCCATCTACGTGAAGGGCAACCTCCGGTTCTTCGAGTTCGGCAACCCGAGTGACCCGCAGCTCGTCACATCGCGGGCGGCCCCCGAGCTGACCGACCTCGACCTCCCACCCGACGGACGAGCGGACCTCATCGTCGGCGGCCGCGAAGGCAAGCTGACCTTCTTCCGGAACATCGGGGACGTGCGCGGCGACGGGTTCCCCGACATCTACGAGGACGGGAACCCCGACGTCCTGCGGACCGAGGTGAAGGTATTGATCCCGAACCCACCCGGCGAGGATGTCCTGGTGCCGATCGACGTGGGGGAGAATGCGGTGCCGGTCTTCGGGGACATGGACGACGACGGCGATCTGGACCTCCTCGTCGGTAGCCAAACGGGCGACGCCAGCTCGATCGTCGGGCAGGTCACCTACTTCGAGAACATCGGCGATGGCGGCCTGGAACCGGCTCCCGAGATCCAGGTCTTTCGAGCCAAGACCGTCTCGGGGGATCCTCTGAACCTGAAGAACTACGGCATCGATCTGGGCCGTATCGATCTGAAGCCCGAGCTGGTGGATCTCGATGGCGACGGCAACCTCGATCTCGTCGTCGGCGACTTCCCGGGCAACTTCTCCTACTTCCGGAACGCAGGCGGCAGCGCGCTCGACGTCCCTTTCTTCGATCCTAGAGAGCCGCTTCTCATCACGCTCGAGCTTCCCGAGCGGGTCACCGTCCCCGATGGCGATGCCCGGCGAGTGCGGTTGGTGTTTCCCGGACCGATCAACCCGACGCTGGCGACGCTGAACATCCGCGACGCGCGGGATCTGGCCGGCAACTCGGTCACCCTACAGAACGAGCCGGTCGACTGATCGCCGACCGGCCCGCCTGAGGTCAGGGAGTGGAGATTCGTGGTTTCGCTCGGCCTATTGGCGCATCCAGAGCGAGCGCTCGATGGTCGAGATGGTGGGCGTGAACGGCGGCAGGTTGTTCCGGTCCATGAAGTCCTGGTCGAAGTCCCAGTTGCGCACGGGGGCTGTGTAATTGTCGCCGCCGTAGGACCACGGGCCGGTCCCGATCTCGCTCTCGTAGATGTTCACGAACGAGCCGCGGATCCGACACTCGACACCCGACCAGCTCTCATGGAAGCGAGGGAGGTTCTCGAAGCCGCCGTTGTAGTTGCCTCTCGAGGACTCGTCGTTGCCCGTGATGATCGCCATGTTGAACGTCGTCTGGGAGGCACTCGGGAGCTCTCCCGCCTCCTTGCTGTCGTCCCAGGCGTTCGAGAGCAAGTTGATCGAGTCGGTGATGACGGCCGCGCCCTTCTTGTTCTCGGTGTTGTAATCGCCTTGCACGTAGACGGGGTTCTCGGAGACGACGGTCAGCTTGTTCGCCAGCTCGGATCCGTTGACCAATCGAATACCGTTCGGGTCATTGGCCGAAGCGCTCCGCGAAGCGTAGATCAAGCCGTTCGCCGGGAAGTACCCGGAGTCGTTGAGGACGTCCATGTCGATATCGGTAACGGTGACTTCCTTGTTCTCGCGGCCGTCGTACATCGTCCGCTCACGGATCAAGTTGGGCACGTTGATCGGAACGCCTTGGTAGTAGACCTCGGAGCCACGAACGACCAGATCCGCCCTACGATGGTAGAAGCCCTTCTGGTGAGTGCCCGCTCCGGGCGGCGCCGGGACGTAGTCGCCCAGCCCATCATTCCAGTTCCAATCACCACCGGTTCCACCGGGCATCTCCTCGAATCGCTTGATCGATCCGATGTTGGGAGCCTGGATCTTGGTGACGCCGTGCTCGCCGGTCTGGAGCGTGCCGTCCCACTTGTCGAAAGCTTCGGTGAAGAAAGGATCCATCTCGCCGAAGTCCTGGTAGTCGCCGTCCCCATTCCGGTCGAAGCCCTCGAAGGCGCTGTCGAAGCCGGAGTCGGAGTCGATGCCGAGGCTGTCGAGCTGGTCCTCGCTCTCCATCAGGACGAACTCGTCGTCGCCCCAATCGAGGTTGCCGTCGCGCTTCTTGATGTAGACGTTGCCGGCGGTGTGCTCTTCGGCGTCTTTGCGCTCTCTGTGGATGCTGCCCGCGCAGCGCACGTAGTCGGTGCGGAGCCTCAAGCTGTCTCCACTGCCGATGTAGATGTCGTGGTTCGAGTGGATGCGACCACTGAGCGTCATGTTCGGTCCCGGCAGGATCTCGAGGTCCGGCTCGTAGAAGATCGCGAACTGGAAGATGTCGATGTTGGCGATCTCGACGATCTGGAAGAAGCTCTCTCGCGTGATGACCGACCACCGACGCTCACCGCCCGAAGACGGCAGCTCGCGTCTCAGCTCGACGATGACCTGGATCGCGGCAGGCTGGTAGATCGTCGTGACGCCGTCGGCATCGACCTTCTCGCGGGGTGCGAAGGTGCGGTAGTAGGTGGAGCTCGAACCCATCGGGAGCTGTTTCAGCTCGATGAGCGCGATGTCGGCCCGCACTTCACCGTCTTGGTAGAAGCGCTCTTCCTTGCGCACGTAGAGAGGCGGTCCGGGCAGGCTCCAGTCGCGATCGGCCGAGCTGTCGTACTCGTCCGGGTTGCTCCGGAACTCCGAGTCGAACTGCTCGCGGAGCCCCGAGGAGGGATCGAAGAACTCGGGCACGAAGAGGACCTGCCACGAGTCGTTGAAGTAATCGGGCTGGAATCCGGCGTAGAAGCCCGGCCGGCGATTGACGATCGCGTTGAGGAGATCCTCTTTGAGCTCTTCGGCGATGCCTTCGGCCAAGTGGGAGAAGCGGGTCCGCTCGACGGCATTGAGCTTGGACATCTGGGCTTCGTGCGAGACCGTCGAGTAGAGTGCCGTCGACAGTCCGCCGAGAAGCACGAGCAAGACCAGCGTCGGTAGCAGGATCGAGCCACGATTCGAGACATGCGTTCGGTTCATGACAGGGCTCCTGTCTCAGAACTTGCGTGTGTTGCGGAGATTGACGGTGCCCTCGATGGACGCTTCCTGCACCCGCCCCAGCCCCGTCCTCTTCTCGAGGTAGACGGTGATGGCAAGCTGGTTGAAGCGCACGTTGGCCGGGTCGTTCGCCAACGCGTCGAACGTGATCTTGCGCACGTCCTTCTCGATCAGAGTCGTCTCCATGCGCGGCGTGCCGAGGTCGTCCTCGGTGACCTCCCAGCGCTCGAGCCGATACTCCTCGCCTTCCTTGACGACGAGGTAGCTCGTCTCATAGCCGCGCCAGCTCAGCTCACCGGTCTCTGGATCGTAGGGCAACATCGGATTGCCGTTCACGTCACGATCGGCGAGGCGGAGGATGACGAGCTCGTTGCTAACCCGGTTCTCATTGCGAATGCGTCGGTCGGGATGACTGCTGTCGCTGTTGTATCCGTCGAGCGAGTCGTCCGAGAAGCTCATCGAGGCGATACGCGAGCCGCGTCCGTCATCGTAGGCGTCTGGGGTCGGGACGAACGGGCTGGTCTCGGTGTCGCGCTCGAAGACCGACGGGTAGGAGTAGGGCAGCCCGAGGGCCTCCTCGTCGACGATCAACGCGCCCCGCAGCTCGTCGATGAGCTGCTTGAGCACGCGTCGTCCCTTCTCTTGCAGATCCGAGTTGGCCTGCCCCGTATCGAAGGCCGCGGTGGCTCCGCTCATCGTGACGTACATGCTGCCGAAGACGATCAGGAAGAGGGTCATCGCGGTGACCATCTCGATCAGCGTGAAGCCACCCGCACGGGTGGCGCTCTTGGACTGTCCCATCATCTCGCTCCTAGCTGCTGCCACGGCTCGTCTCGAGCTCGCGGGTGACTGCGCCGTTGCTGATGCTGCTCCAGGTGCAGGACGCCCGGATCGACATGAGCTCGTCGTTCACCCAGGTGAAGGTCATCGTCACCACCTGCTCCTGAAGGTGGCGATCCTGGAACTCGGAGAGCGTGACCGTCTCGGTTGGATGCGAGGCGCTCAAGACGCCCTGGCCAGGGAAGTAGACGTCGTCGATGTCCTGGAACGGGATGCTGTGCATGTCTTCGATCGCCTCCTCGAGGTCGAACATCGCGATGTTGACCTCGTTGGAGAGCCGGCTCAGGCGCATCAGCGAGACGAGAGTCGGAAAGGCGATCACGGCCCCCACCGTGAGCATCATCGCGGCGAGCATGACTTCGAGCAGCGTGAAGCCACTCTCGCCTCGCCGACGCTTGCCGGATTCGGGCGGCTGGGATGGACGGCTCATCGAGCGCCTCCTCGTCACGACCGCCGCCCCAAGCCGGACACTCGCGCCTCGAACGAGGAGCGTGCCGGCGCGAAGGCTCGCGGATCGTCACTACGGTGTTCATTGGATTGATCTGGCTTTCGAGACCCGGGCGCCCTGGGCGGTCCGTGTCCGTGTTCGCCGCTATCATCGGCAGAACGGCGCCATCAATTGAGGACACCCTCGAAGGTCGCCACGGGTGATCTCCCACGGCGGTTGTGAACCTGGAGGATCAGCCGGTCATCCGGCCCGGCTCGCTCAGCCCGCGTAGGATCGGCGGCGGGGAGAGCCGCTCCAACACCGGATCTCGCTCTTTGCGCTTTACTTTCGGCGATGGCCTCATTAACGTCGGCCTCGCGGTTGCCTGTGGGATCGGTCGGACGGGCGGTTCGACCCTGGACATCCTGCGCTTCCCTGCTGACATGCCCATCCGTTTCGAGGCGAGCTCGACCCAAGGAGCCCGGCGGTCCCCAATGCCGTCGATTCCCCAAGGCCGAATCGTCCCAATCTACTCAACGAGCCCAAAAATGAACGATGACCGTGCGTCGCACCGCGGCCCGAGGCCACCGGCCGACGGTCGCGCTCGAAGCGGGTCGACCTCGTCGAACCATGGCCCGTCGGTCTCTCGACACATGAAGAAGAAGAGCGAGCCCACCGGCCCACCCCAGCCCGTCTCGGGGATCCTCGAGCTCCTCCAGAATCAAGAGCAAGGTGGCTACCTCCGCTCGCCCGAGCGGAACCTCTCGCCGCGCGGAGACGATCCGTTCGTGCCAGGCGGCTTGATCCGCCGCATGAACCTGCGGCCAGGCTGCATGATCGAGGCGCAGGCCGGTCCGCCCCGATCCGCCAAGCGTCGCAATCCCGTCGTGGTCTCCATCGAGACGATCGATGGAGAAGAAGCACATCGGGCTCTCCGCCGGCCTCGCTTCGAGGAGTTCATCTCCATCGATCCCGAAGAGCGGTTCCGCCTGGAAGAAGCGGACCGCGACCTGTCGCTGCGCGTGGTCGACCTGATCGCACCGGTCGGTAAGGGTCAGCGCGGGCTCTTCGTCGCCCCGCCCCGCAGCGGGAAGACCGTCCTCTTGCAGAAGATCGCGGCCAGCATCTCCCAGACCCACCCCGACACTCATTTGATGGTTCTGCTCATCGACGAGCGGCCCGAAGAGGTCACCGAGTGGCGTCGCACCATCGACGGTGAGGTGTTCTGGTCTTCCTCCGACGAGGATGCCGCCAATCATGTCCGGGTGGCCGAGCTCGTCTTGCACCGCGCGCGCCGCCTCGTCGAGGCCGGCCAAGACGTCTTGATCCTCCTCGACTCGTTGACGCGGCTCGGCCGCGCCTACAATCTCGAAACGCGCGCCAGTGGTCGCACGCTCTCGGGCGGCGTCGACGCCAAGAGCCTCGCCCGGCCCAAGTCGCTCTTCGGAACCGCGCGCAACGTCGAGGGCGGCGGTAGCCTCTCCATCCTCGCCACCGTGCTCATCGAGACCGGCAGCCGCATGGACCAGGTGATCTTCGAAGAGTTCAAGGGCACCGGCAACATGGAGATCGTCCTCTCGCGCCAGCTCGCCGACCGCCGGGTCTACCCGGCGATCGACCTCAACCTCTCGGGCACCCGCAAAGAGGAGAAGCTCCTCGGACCCGACGCGATCCGGCAGGTGACCGCCATTCGGCGCGTCCTCAATCGCATCGATCCCGTGCGCGGCATGGAGATGCTCCTCGACAAGATGGGCGCCACTGAAGACAACCGAGAGTTCCTCGACACCTTCGATCCCAAGTCCGCTTGAACCTCGAGCCGCGAGTCGACCCATGCCCGCACTCAAGACATCCGGATCCTTCCAGCGCTACTTCCTCGACGGCGAGGCGCTCTCGCCTCAGGATCCTCAGTTTCTCGAACGATTACACGAGCATCGCTTCAAGACGATCGAAGACTCGGCTGAAGAGAGCGAGTCCGTCGGCTGGGTGACGAGCTCTCATCCCTTCGACACCGAGTTCACGCTCGAGAAGATCTTCGTCGATCCCTACGTCAGCCTCGTCTTGCGGCGCGACGTCAAACGCGTGCCCAGGACGCTCGTCAAGGCGTACGTCGAACAGGAAGCGGCCGCGATGGCCTTGGCCGAGGGGCAGGAGAAGATCTCTCGCAACCAGAAGCGCGAGATCCAGAGCCGGATCGAGGCTGATCTCACCAAGCGCGCTCTGCCTTCGCTGTCGACCACCGTGCTGCTCTGGAACACCGAGCGGCAGATCCTGTTCTTCTATGCGACCTCTCAGGGCGCGAACGACGCCCTCAACCGCCAGTTTCGACTGACGTTCGATTGCGGCCTCATTCCCGCCATGCCGATCCTTCTCGCCGAAAGGCTCCAGATGGACAACGCCCTGCGCTCGAGGCTCTCTCACATCGACTCCTGCCGCCTCGCCGGAAGCCGAGCGCCCGCGGACCATGGCGAGCCAGAGCTCGAGGCCACCGCCGAAGGAGAGGCCGGATGAACTTCGCCCTGCTCGAGCAAGAGAAGGCCTTCCTGGGTGAGGAGTTCCTCACCTGGCTCTGGTTTCGGACCGAGACGGGCGACGGCACGTTCGAGCTGCCCGGCGGACCGGCCGGACTCTACTTCGACGACTTCCTCGCCCTGCGCTCCTTCGAGTCCCAGGCCCACGAGAACATCCTCAAGAAGGGCACGCCGACCGCCAGCGCCGAGGCGAGCATCGCGCTGGCGACCGGTAAGAAGGTCGTGCGGGCGAAGATGATCTGCGCCCGCGACAGCCGAGAGTGGACCTTTACGCTCGACGCCGCCGGCTTTCGGTACTCGAGCGTCCGGTGCCCCGCCCTCGAGAGTGACGAAGCGCTCGACCGATTCCTCGAGACGGCCTCGCACTTCGAAGAGCTCACCGAGATCATCGACTCCGTCTTCCGAATCTTCCTCGAGGAGCGCCTGTCCCAAGCCTGGGAGTCGGAGCACCTACCGCGAGTCTCCCGCTGGATCCGCGAGCGCCGCCAGGTCGAAGCCTCGATGGAGAACGGGCAGGACTGAGGTTGGCACTCTGTTCCCGGCACAGATGGCCCACTTTGGCACTCTGTTCCCGGCACAGATGGCCCACTTTGGCACTCTGTTCCCGGCACAGATGGCCCACTTTGGCTCGAGGCACCCTCGCTCGGATCATTCCATCCACTGAGCGGGCGCTGAACGAGCGAGTGTGCTCTAGCTCGCAAGGACCTTCACCGCCTCGGTCACGCAGGCTGATGTGAGATCGTCCGCTTTCGGCCGCAGGTTGCGCGGCCTGCGGTCCGTTCCTATCATGTCAGCCTTCGGTGACGGCCCCGGGGGCCATCGCCTCCCACTTCCTTTGACCAGAGGTCGAGTGAGATGCACCAGACGCGCGTGCGCCTGCTGAAGTTCGCGTGTGACAAATGCTCCTACGAGTGCTTCGTCAACGAGAACAACAACGCGCTCACCCACTCCGACCAAAACCTCGGCGCGCTCCTCGATTGGCGCTGCCCCGAGTGTGAGCCGGGTCGCCTGCGTTACGCGACCATCAACTCGAAGTTCGTCTACAACCTGGTCAAGAAAGACCGCGACGAAGCCGGCAGCGACGACGACGACGGCAAAGACTGACGGGAGTCGGACCGCCGGCTTCAGCCGGTCTCGGTGTCCTCCATCCATGCGCTTTGGAGAGGACTCAGACCTCACGCACCCGGCAGCATTGGACCATCAACCGAAGACGTCTCGGCCACGACCCAGCAGCTCAACTCCTGTCCCATGCCTATTCGGTGCCCAGGCAGCCGCCTGGATTGGCTTGCAGCAGGCGGCTCCGAGCTCGAGCTTCGACCTCGCCCGATCGTTCGGACATCCAGGCCGCTCGCACGGATCCCCGCGGCTGGACAGCGCTGGCACTGGCCGGCCTTCGGGTGGTACTGTCATGGACCTTGACCTCGGAGGTGCCGAGCCTTCGACGACATCGCGTCGCCCGGTCCTCCGGCACCATTCACCACTCAAGGGGTACTGCCATGGACCAGAATCGGGGCGTCGTCTATCTGGAGCCGGGTCAGGTCGAGGTCCGAGACATCGAGGACCCGAAGCTCTCCTTGGGAGACCGCCGCTGCGATCACGGTGTGATCCTCAAGGTGGTGGCCACGAACATCTGTGGCTCGGATCAGCACATGGTCCGCGGTCGCACGACCGCGCCCGCGGGCTTGGTGCTCGGTCACGAGATCACCGGTGAGGTGATCGAGGCGGGACGGGACGTGGAGTTCATCCACAAGGGCGACCTGGTCTCAGTTCCCTTCAACATCGCTTGCGGCCGCTGCCGCAACTGCAAGGAAGGCAAGACGGGCATCTGCCTGAGCGTCAACCCGGCGCGGCCCGGAGCCGCCTATGGCTACGTCGACATGGGCGGCTGGATCGGTGGCCAGGCCCGGTACGTCATGGTGCCCTACGCCGACTTCAACTTGCTCAAATTTCCCGACAAGGCACAGGCCATGGAAAAGATCCGGGACCTCACACTGCTCTCGGACATCTTTCCAACCGGCTATCACGGCGCCTACAGCGCCGGCGTGACGACCGGAAGCACCGTCTACGTCGCCGGTGCCGGCCCAGTCGGCCTCGCCTGCGCTGCCGCTTGTCAGCTTCTCGGCGCGGCCGTGGTCATCGTCGGCGACCTGATCGACGATCGGCTCGAGCAGGCGAGGAGCTTCGGCTGCGAGACCATCGACCTCAAGGATTCCGCGCCGCTGCCCGCTCAGATCGCGGAGATCTTGGGTGTTCCCGAAGTCGATTGCGCGGTCGACTGCGTCGGCTTCGAGGCCCATGGTCACGGCAAAGAAGCCGCTGTCGAGCGACCGGCCACGGTGCTCAACCAGACGATGGAGGTCACGCGAGCCGGCGGCGGAGTCGGGATTCCTGGTCTCTACGTCACCGAGGATCCGGGCGGCGTCGACGACGCTGCGAAGTTCGGCAACCTCTCGATCCGGATCGGCCTTGGCTGGGCGAAGAGCCTGGGCTTTGCGACCGGCCAATGTCCCGTCATGCGCTATCACCGGGGCCTGATGATGGCCATTCTCTACGACAAGGTTCAGATCGCCAAGGCCGTGAACGCCACGGTGATCTCGCTCGAAGAGGCGGCAGCCGGCTATCGGGAATTCGACTGCGGCGCTGCCAAGAAGTACGTCCTCGACCCGCACGGCATGATCCACTAGCCCGGACATCACACCAGAGAGAAGACACGACCGCCCGCATTACTCGTATGCAGTTTTGAAGAAAACAACTTACGAGTAAACACGAGAGGCGGTCGTCGATGCAATACCACACGAGGATTCCGGGACGCCAGGAATGCCGCCGGCCTCGAGGCTCCGAGATCCGCGGATGATCGAGCGCGCCAGAGAAGCGCTACGGGACCGAGCGCAGACGTCGGGCTCCTTCGGGCCGTCGGGCGAGCGCGCGATCGAAGAGGGATCGAAGGACTTGGCGGCGAGGTCGCGTCCTGAACACCTTGCCCGCCCGTTCCACCATCGGTAGTGTGGTCGTCGAAGAGAAGCCGACTTTGCACTTCACCATCTCGAGGAGCTCGCATGATCCGCCTGAGCACGGTCCTGATCATCGTCTGCGCTTGGAGCGGCTTCGCCGCCGCGCAGACCACGTGGTACGTCGACTGCACCAACCCGAGCTGCCCGGGAGCGGGAACGGTCGGCGACCCTTTCTGCGACCTCCAGGTCGCCATCCAGGCTGCCAACGATGGGGACACGGTGCTCGTGGGCCCGTGCACCTACGTCGAGAACATCGACTTCCTCGGCAAGGCCGTCCGAGTGCGCAGCACGCAGGGAGCCGAAGTCACCATCATCGACGGCAACCATTCGGGCTCGGTGGTCACCTTTCACAATGGTGAGCCGGTGGGCGCGGTCCTCGATGGCTTCACGGTGACCAACGGCAGCAGCGCCGGCATCTCCTGTCGCCAGTCCTCTCCGACGATCATCAACACGACCATCACCGGCAATGCCAATACGACTCACTGGTATGGCGGGGGGATCTACTGCGGGGAGGGCTCGGCTCCCTTCATCTCGGACGTCTCGGTGATCGGCAACTCGGCATATGAGGGCGGCGGTATCAACTGCGGAGTCGGCTCGGCCCCGCTCATTCAGAATGCCCTCGTCTCCAATAACACGGCCACCGGTCCTGGCCTGGGAGGAGGCATCGCCTTCTGGAATACCTCTGCCAGAATCCTCAACACGACCGTCACCGACAATCGAGCCACCATCGGCGGCGGAGCTCTCGTCCATTCCTTCGCCAACCCGACGCTGGTCAACGTCACCGTGAGCCGGAATCAGACCTATGCCGGAGGCGGCACCGGCATCCAATTCGGCAACGGCGCCTCGGTCACTCTGACCAATGCGGTGATCTGGGGTAACATCGGCTCGGGAAGCGCAATCGAGAACAACGCCGGAGCGCCGGGCACGATGACGGCAACCTACTCCGATATCCAGGGCGGCTATCCAGGCATTGGGAACATCAATGCCGACCCCCTGTTCCTCGATCCCGTCGGGGGCAATTTCGATCTGACCTGCACCTCACCCTGCGTCGATGCCGGCCGGAACAACCCTGGCGTGCCGCTCCCGCCCTTCGATCTCTCGGGTCGCGATCTTCGCGTGATCGGCCCCGTCACCGACATGGGCGCCGACGAGGTCGGCGTCGCCTGGGACCTGATCGGCGTTCCAAAGGTCGGAGGTCCACCGGTGAGCTTCTCGGCATCGGCTCCGGCCTCGCATCCCGCGCCGAATGTCTCCGAGGTCTACCTCAGCCTCGGCGATGGCAGGGGCTCGGGAGGGATTGTGGTCCCCGGCTCGGGTGGCCGAACGTTGGGCCTCGACCCCGACTCGATCTTCAGTCTCTGGCTGGGGCTACCGACTCCACTACGCCAAGTCACCCTGAGTGGCTGTGCGGGCACCACCACGACACCCGTCACTGTCCCCGCCTCGACACCGGTCGGACTCACCGTCCATTACGCTGGCCTCGCCTGGGACCTCGGTGCGGGTCGAGTCACCTCGGTCTCACCGACGAAGAGTGCCGTGACCCAATAGGATTCGTCCAACCGCGCCAGACCTCGGTCCGGGATCACAGCCCGAGCAGCCCAGCGTCTGACAATCATGATCCATGAACGGGCCCCGCGCGCATCTCCTTTCCGCACCGAGTGGCCCCGGATAGTTTGGGGCTTCAGTGATGCGATGCTCTGTGTCATCGTGGCCTTCATTTCTTCCTTGGTTCGCGGCCTCGGCTCTTTGTATGCCCATGCGAACCAGATGACGATGGAGCAAGATCTTCGAGCAGCAGCTCTACCTCCGCCAGCCCGGCTACGGCACGAGCTACATCACTGGCAACTACCTCCTCGAGCGCACGCTCGCCGACTACGCCAAGCTCCGCGAAGAGCGAGGCCTCCCCTTCGGACGGAGAACAACCCTCATGGTCGACATCACGCGCGACAAGCCGCTCCAACCTCGCACCTACAAGGTCCTCTTCATCAGCGCCATCTTGCTGAGTCACGTCCTGTTCTACGGGTCGGTGTATGGCAGCGGGCTTCGATTCCGCGCGGTGCATGGCCGCTGGCCGCGCGCGATGATCGATCAAGCGCTCGTCTACACGAGAAGCTCGTCGGTGCGACCGAGAGCGGGCTGGCCGTGTTGCTGGTCTTCATGGTCATCCTGGGCGATCCCGTCATGCGCTGGATGATCGATTAGATCTCGACACGGCGGACCGTTCCTGAGGCGCCCCTCACTCCCCCGTCCTGAATCACGGTGGCGTCGCGGGCGAGATCCCTTTGGCACCAGGGTCCCTGCAGTGCATCGCCGTTCGGGATCTGGTGGCTGTCACGTCAGGATCGAGCTCGCGCCATCGCGAAAGCAAAAATTGGCGGCGAGGATACGATGCGCCATGATGGCGGCGACTCCTTCCAGGAAACTGCCCGAGGCCGCCATGATCTCCCTGCTGCTGTTCTCTTTGTCCTGGCTCCCGGTCCCCGCGCATGCGGCAAGCGATGATGGGCTCGTGCTGAAGTCGCGCAGCCGCGCGGAGCTTCCGAGCGGCGATGTCCAAGTCACCTTGCAGACCCTACGCTGGGAACCGGCGCAGACCGCGATCATCGTCTGCGACATGTGGGACGCGCACTGGTGCCGGGGCGCGACGCGCCGAGTCGCCGAGCTGGCGCCGGTGATGAATCGCACGCTGGCCGCGGCGCGGGCGCGCGGGGTGCTCGTCATTCATGCGCCCAGCAGCACGATGGCGGCCTACGAAGGGACACCCGCGCGAAAGAACGCGCAGTCCGCGCCCGAGGTGACGCCACCGGTGCCTCTCGAGGGTTGGTGTCACCTCGATCCAGGCCGCGAAGCGCCCTTGCCGATCGATGACTCGGACGGAGGCTGCGACTGCGAGCCGCGCTGCGAAGGCGGCAGCCCGTGGACGCGGCAGGTCGCAACGATCGACATCCGTGACGAGGACGCGATCAGCGACTCGGGCACCGAGATCGTCTCCTTGATGCAGCAACGCGGCATCGAGAACGTGATCGTGATGGGCGTGCACACGAACATGTGCGTCCTCGGTCGGCCGTTCGCCATCCGGCAGCTCGTGCGCCTCGGCAAGAACGTCGTCTTGATGCGCGATCACACCGACACGATGTACAGCTCGCGCTCGGAGCCTTACGTCGATCACTTCCGCGGCACCGATCTCGTCATCGAGCACATCGAGCGGTACTGGTGCCCCACGATCACGAGCACCGACCTCACCGGCGAGCCGCCTTTTCGTTTTGCGGGTGACGTGCGGAAGAAGATCGCGTTGGTCATCGCCGAGGACGAGTACGACGCGAAGCTCACATTGCCGGCTTTCGCCGCGAGGGAGCTCGAACAGCGCTTTGGCTTCGATTGCTTCGTGATCCAAAGTGAATCGAAGACCGATCTCTCCGGCCTGGAGCGGCTCGCCGATGCCGACCTGATGATCCTCTTCGCGCGCCGGCGCACCTTGCCGAAGGAGCAGCTCGTTCACATTCGACGTTACGTGGAATCGGGCAAGCCGATCATCGGGCTCCGCACGGCGAGCCACGCGTTCGAGAATTGGCCGACCTTCGATCCGGACGTCCTGGGCGGCCGTTACCATGGACACCACGGCAACAAGTCCGGCGAGCTCGCGACTCGGGTTCGCGTGCATTCCGCGGCCACGTCGCACCCGATCGTTAGGCACTGGCCGAGCGGCGAGCGGGAGGTAACCTCGTGGCTGTACAAGACCAGTCCATTGGTCACTGCCGCCACCCCGCTTCTGATGGGCCGAGTGGCGGACCGCGAGCCGCACGAGCCGGTCGCGTGGATCCGCGAGGACGGCCGCCGTGTCTTCTATACCTCGCTCGGTCATCCGGCCGACTTCGAGGATCCCGCCTTCCGCGAGCTGCTCGCCGATGCCGTGCTCTGGGCGCTCTCGCCAAGCTCGGCGCCGATGCCGGTGCCATTGGAGAACGGCTCAGATGGCTGGACGCCCTTTCCCGTGCCGAGCTGCTGGGAGGAGTCTCTGCCGGAGACGATGAAGGGTGTCGACGGCGTCGTCTGGGTCCGTTGCCGCTTCGAGCTGCCCGACGCCTGGGCCGGCTCGCCGCTCGAGCTGCGCCTGGGCAGCGTCGACGACTGTGATGTGACGTTCTTCAACGGCACCGAGGTGGGACGCAGCGGGAGCTGGCCACCCGACACCTATCGCAGTGCGACCGGCATCGACCGGCGCTACCGCATCCCGGCCGAGCTCGTTCGTGCCGGAGCCCTCAATCAGATTGCGATCCGCATCTACGACGGCGGTGGACGGGGCGGGTTCAAAGGTGCGGCGCCGATGCTCCAGCGCGGCGCCGAGGTGCTCTCGCTCGAGGGCGATTGGGAGCTGCGGGTCGGAGACGACGCGAAGTGGGCGCAACTCGATCCCGAGGCCGACGAGTCGGCGAGCCTCGAGCCCAGAGCGCTCGAGAGCTGGCAGCGTCGCCTCGCCGAGGGCTTGCCCCTCTCCCCCGAGCAGGCACTGCAAGCGTTTCAGGTGGCCGACGACCTCGAGGTCTCCCTCGCCGCAGCCGAGCCGGACATCGTCCAGCCCGTCGAGATCCAGTTCGACGGGCGAGGCCGGATGTGGATCGTTCAGTACATCCAGTACATGTACCCGGCCGGGCTCGAGGCGATCGGTAGCGACCAATGGGACCGGCGCACCTACGATCGCAAGCCAGAGCCGCCGCCGCACGGCCCGCGCGGGCTCGATCGGATCACCATCGCCGAGGACAAAGACGGCGACGGCCGCTTCGAGCACTTCCAGGACTTCGTGACCGGGCTCAACCTCGCCACGAGCATCGCCCTCGCGAAGGACGGCGTGTACGCGGCACAGACGCCCTACCTGCTCTTCTATCCCGACGCCGATCACGACGACGTGCCCGACGGCGAACCGCGCGTCGTGCTCGAGGGCTTCGGGATGGAGGACGCGCACGCGGTCGTGAGCTCACTGACCTGGGGGCCAGACGGCTGGCTGTATGGCGGGCAAGGCAGCACGGTGACCGCCAACGTCCGTGGCCACGAGTTCCAGCAGGCGGCCTGGCGCTACCACCCCGGCACGGATCGCTTCGAGGTCTTCGCCGAAGGCGGCGGCAACACCTTCGGGCTGGAGCTCGACGCCGAAGGCCAGCTCCTGACCGGCACCAACTGGGGCAACTACACGCTCGTGCACTATGTCCAGGGCGGGTACTACTTCAAGAACTTCGGCAAGCACGGCCCTCTGCATCACCCCTTCGCCTACGGCTTCTTCCCGCATGCTCCGCACCTTGGCGAAGCCGCTGGTCACGTCGCCCACGCCGGTGTGATCTACCAAGGCGGCGCCTTGCCCGAGCGCTACGACGGTCAGTGGATCATGCTGCATCTCCTCGGCAACCGGGTCTGTCAGCACGACGTGCAGCGAGTGGGCTCGTCCTTTCGCACCGAGCACGTGCGGCACCTGTTGACCACCGACGACCGGTGGTTCCGTCCCGTCGACATCGTCACCGGGCCTGACGGTGCGATCTACGTCGCGGACTGGTACGACCAGCGGGCGACTCACCTCATCCCCGAGGACACCTGGGACAAGACGAACGGCCGGGTGTATCGATTGAGCGGACTTCAAAAGAAGCTACCTTCAAATGACGCCTGGACCGGAGTACCCGAACAGGACCTGCGGCGAGCGTCGAGTGACCGGCTAGTCGCGCTGCTCGATCATCCCAACGACTGGTTCGCGCGCACCGCGCGGCGCTTGCTCGACGAGCGGGACGACCCTTCTGTGCACCCTGCGCTCGAGGAGCGACTCTTTCGCCCCGGACGGCCACGCCTCAAGCTGCAGGCGCTCTGGGCACTGTCGGTCAGCGGAGGCTTCGACGAGACCTTGGCAGCGCGCACGCTCGCCCACTCCGTGCCCGCGGTTCGCGCCTGGACCGTCCGCCTGCTCGCCGACTTCCCGCCGATTCCAGAGGCACTCGTACCGCGCATCGCCGAGCTCGCCCGAGCCGAGACCGACCCGAGTGTCCTCAGCCAGATCGCCAGCAGCGCCCGGCGCTTGCCCGCGGAGCAGAGCTTCCTGATCACTCGTGAAATGTGGCGCCGGCAAGGACTCCACGAAGACCCTCATCTTCCTTTACTCATCTGGTGGGCGACCGAGGCAATCGCACTGGAGAAGGCAAAGGAGATCCTGAATGCACTCGCTACAACCGAGAGCTGGCAGTCCCCGTTGCTCGCAGGCACCATTCTGCCACGCCTGGCGCGCCGCTACGTCGCCGCGGGCGGTGTGCAGCTCGAAAGTCTGGCGATTCTGCTCGAGAGCTCGCCGGGTCCCGAGGCCGCTTCGACGCTGCTCCGCGCCCTCGACGAGGAGCTGGGGGGACGCTTCCTCGATGAGGTGCCCGATGCCCTGAAGCTGGCGATCGATCGACTTCCGAGCGACTCATCGCCAGAGAGTCGCGCCGCGCGCGCCCGGATCGGATTGCGAATGAGGAGCCCGATCGCCACGGCCGAAGCGATTCGCCTACTGACGTCGAAGGACCTGCCGCAGGAGCAGCGGATCGCGCTCATCCAGAGTGTCGCCGAGGTCGGTGCCGAAGGGGCGGTGCCCTCGCTTCTGATCCTCGCGGCGAATGATCCGGCAGCACTTCGCGACGCCGCGCTGGGAGCGCTGGTTCGCTTCGAGGATGACCGCATTCCCATTCGCCTGCTGACGCTGGCCCAGGCCGAGCCGGCCGGCTCCGAGGCACGACGGCGCTTCGCCTCGGCCCTCGTGCAGCGCGCGACGTGGACCTCGCAGCTCGCCGCCGCTTTCGAGTCGGGCGATCTCTCGCCCGCGGATCTGGGCATCGAAGGCCAGGCCGAGTGGGCTCGCCGTCAAGGTCGCTCGGTCGATGACGGTGCGCACTCGTCCGAGCAACGTCGACGCGTCGAGCTCGCGCTCTCGAAGGGTGACGGCGATGCGGCGGCCGGCACCGAGGTGTTCGAGGCGACTTGCGCTCGTTGCCACCGTATGGGCGAGGTCGGAGAGAACATCGGTCCGGACCTGACACAATCGGATCGCAGCGATCGCAGCGCATTGCTCACGGCGATCCTCGAGCCCAGCGCGGGAATCCGCGAAGGGTATGAAGACTACCTGGCCGTGACCGAGGACGGGCTCTGGATCACCGGCTTCCTCGTCGAGCAATCGGACGAGACGGTCACGTTGGAAGATGCGGAGCGACGTCGCCATCGCCTGCGCCGCGGCGAGCTCGAGCATCTCGGGCCCACCAACGTCTCGCGCATGCCGGAAGGCCTCTTGACCGCCCTTACCGATCAGCAGATCCGGGACCTGATGGCCTTCTTGCAGCAATGACGTAAAGATCATTTGAACACAGGAGCCCGGGATACGATCTCTCGTCGATCGCTTCCGCAAGCGAGCTTGGGCCGGGGCACTGATCCGGCCGCGTGCCTAAAGGCGCAGGCGCTCGCTCTGGCCGCTGCGCGGCCCGATGCGGGCGGGACGCCCTGGCCCGAAGGGCCGACGGCGAGTAGCCCCAGGCTCGGGCCGGTCCTCCGGCCCGAGCCCGGGGTGGGTATGCAATGATGAAGTTTTCCTCACGCGCCCTGAAGGGGCGCTGGCGCGATAGCCGACGTGGGCCGTGAATATCGCCGCCGCCCTTTCAGGGCGGGGATGGCGTTGTATATGCGTGCCCAAAACCCAGGCCTTCGACCTGGGCTACACGCTGTCGGGCCTTCGGCCCGCCTTCGGCCTGGGCGGCCGGCGCGACCACGCCGGGGCACCCAACCAGATGGCCAAACTCCAGACCCGGGCCTTCGGCCTGGGCGAGGTCATCCAAATGGCCAAACCCCTGGGGCGGGACGCCCGCGCTCCCAGTGGCGCGCTTCGGCTCTGGCTCTCAGCGCGGCCAACGCAGATGCCGGTGCAAGAAGTCGAAGGTGCCTTTGCCGTGGATCGTGTGGGGGCCGACGAAGAACTCGATCTCGCAGCGATCCCCGATACCCAGGCGCGCCTGATAGAGGTGACGCACCTTGGCGAACTCGTAGG
>JAVJTD010000025.1:0-9473 GCA_040219065.1 Planctomycetota bacterium | reverse complement strand
CGGCTCGGGCAAGACCACCTCGATCGCCAAGCTCACCAAGCACTTCAAGGACCAGGGCCTCAGCGTGATGCTCGCCGCGGGCGACACATTCCGCGCCGCCGCCGTCGAGCAGCTCACCATCTGGAGCGAGCGGCTCGGCGTGGAGATCATCAAGGCCGCCACCGGCTCCGACCCGGCCGCCGTCGCCTTCGACGCCGTCGAGGCCGCCGCCACTCAGAACGTCGACATCCTGCTGGTGGACACGGCTGGCCGACTGCACACGCAGAAGAACCTGATGGCCGAGCTCGAGAAGATCCGGAACGTCCTCTCGAAGAAGATCCCGGGCGCACCGCACGAAGTACTCCTCGTGCTCGACGGCACGACCGGGCAGAACGCCATCCAGCAGGCCAAGCTCTTCAGTGAGGCGATCCAGGTGACCGGCCTCGTCCTCTCCAAGCTCGACGGGACCGCGAAGGGAGGCGCCGTGATCGGCATCCGTGACCAGATCGACATCCCGGTGAAGTTCATCGGTGTGGGCGAGCAGCCCGACGACCTCCAGGTCTTCGAACCGGCATCGTTCGTCAATGCCCTCCTCGAAGTCTGAGACGGCCAAGACTGCCCCGCTCCCCCTCGGGGGTCGCACGCCCGCTGGCCTGCTCGCGGCCCTGTTCCTCGTCCCTTTGTTCTGCCACCCCGACTTCACCGCCTTCGCGCCGCCGAAGACGTTCGTGCTGCTGGCGTCGATCGGCGTCGCCACGATCCTCGCCGCATTGTCCGGCCTGCGCCTGGCGCGCCGCGAGCCCCTGTTCTGGATCGGCGGGCTGTGGACCGTGTGGCAGGCCGCGCACTTGCCGTTCGTGACGGATCCCATTCGCGGCGGCGTGACCGTCGCCAGCGGTGCCGCAGCGTGGTTGGTCGCGTTGCTCTTCGCGCGGAGCTATCCGGCGGGGCGAGTCCCGCAGAGGCCGCTCGGCTTGTCCTTGACGGTCGCCGCCTTCGTGAGCGCAGTGGCACTCTCCCAGGTGCTCGGGCTCGACTTCATCGGGCTCCAATCGAGCGGTCCTTCCGAGCTGGAGCCGGTCGGCACGCTCGGTAACACCAACCACCTCTCCGAGTACCTCGTCCCGATCCTCCTGACCGGGATCGTGATCATCGCCGTCCTTCCGAGCGGCTTCTACCAGATCGTCGCGGCTGCCTCGACATTGTTCATCGCGGGGGCCATCGGCGCAGCGCAGGCTCGGGCCGCTGCGATCTCCCTGGGCGCCGGCGTCTTCGCGATGACGCTCGTCTGGATCCGCTTCCGCTGGAGCCGCCCGAAGCCGGAGCGGCGCCTGGCGATGGTGCTGGTCTCTCTCGCCGGCATCGCCGCGATGGTGGTCGCCGGCTGGATCCTCGATCCCGGAGCCGGCACCGCTCGCGTTCGAATCCTCGTCTGGCAGCGCTCGCTCGAGCTCTTCACCCGCGAGCCGCTGACGGGCGTCGGTCCCGGGCAATTCCTCGTCGAGTTCCCGACCGTGCGCGATCCCGAGGAGATCGCGCTCTCGAGCCCGGACCGTACGATCGACACCGTCGTCTCGACACCGCACAACGAGCTCGTCAGCGCCCTCGTCGAGGCCGGTCTGCCCGGAGCCGTGCTACTCCTCGCGGCTTTCGGCTTCGCGATCCGGCGGCTGTGGACATTCCTCGGAACGTCCCCCCCTCGGCAGGAGGCCTGGCTCGCCCTCGGCGTCCTCGCCGCGCTCGTGGCGGTCGGCACCAATGCCATGTTCTCCTCGCCATTGACGCGCAACCCTTCGTCCTTGGTCGTCACGGCCGCCCTCGTCGGCTGTGCGTTCGCCATCTCGAAGATCCCCGAGAGACCCACCCGCGAGCCGGCTCCGAAACCGATGCGAGCGGCTGGCTGCCTGCTGGGCTTGCTCCTGCTCGCCGGCGGCGTCTGGGGTCTCACGGCTCAGATCCAGGCCGCCCGAGCCTGGAGCGCCGACCGAGACGGCGAGCTCGAGGTGGCGATCGACCGGCTCGAGTCCGCGCTCGCGCTCGATCCTTCCGACTCCCGGGCCCGCACGAGGCTCGCCCATCTCCTCGCCGGACTGGGCAGGTTGGGTGAGGCGATCGCCCAGCAGGAGAAGGTCACCGAGTGGCGACCGAACAGCCCATCGGCGTGGCTGACCTTGGGCGCGTTCGAGGCCCAAGCCGAACGTCGCGAGTCCGCCGCGGCATCATTGAAGCGTGCGTTGGAGCTCGACGACGGTGACCCGAGAGCCCACGCCAACATCGCACGCCTGGTCCGGTTGGAGCTCGGTCCGGCCGACGCGCACCCCTACCTGCTGCGCGCGGCCAAGCTGTCGGAGCGCTACGTCGCCGAGCTTCGAAGCTGGGGCAAGCTCCTCGCCGAATCGGGTGACCTCGAGAACGCGGCCCGCTACCTCGACAGCTACCTGCAGCTCGCCCCTGCGGATGCCGACGCCTGGATCGACCTCAGCCAAGTCATGCGCGAGCAGGACGACTTGGAGGCCGCCGACCGATTCTCGACTCGAGGTCACTTCCTGTACGGGAAACAATACTGGCGAGAGGCATCGCAGAGCACCGAGAGCGGATTGGCTGCCGAGGCGACCGAGCAGCTCCGCCAAGCCGATCGTCAGCTACGGATTGCGACGCGCTTCGACCATCTCGATGCCTGTCTCTACCTCGTCGCCGTTCAGCTTCGACGCGGCGAGCGGGAGAAGGCGCTGGGGACTGCCCGGAGGGCAAGGGACATTGGCGGAGACAAGGCTCTGAAGACCGCCAAGGCGGAAGCCGACCTCGAGTCGATCGTCCAAGACGCAGAGATTCGAAAGATCCTCGCCGGAGGATAGCGCCACGCCGTCACTCGATGATGATTTGAAGCGGCAGGACGAGCCATTGGGGTCCGCCGTGGTGCGGTGAGATCGACGAGTCGGTGATGCGGACGAGGAACTCCCAACAGCCGGGCTGGGTCGGCGTTCCAGCGAGAGCCCCGTCGGTAGCGAGCGACAACCCGGGTGGCAGCCCCACTGGGCAAGTCGCGTGATAGCTCCCGTCGTCGAATAGGTCGTAGGAATAGGGCGGCGTGCCGCCTGCTCCATTGAATTGGTAGCTGTACGGCATCGAGACACGGCCGGACGGGACGCCGCCGAGCGCCTGCTCGACATCTTCGATGACGAGGGCCCGCTGCGCCGACAACCGACTCGCCATTGCTGCTTTCAATCCTTGATGCGATGGATCGGCATGCAGGCTGATCTGCTCGGTCGGATCCCGTCGAAGGTCGTAGAGCTCTTCTTGGGGGACACCCTGGCTGAGGTAGTCGTAATCGATGAGCTTGTGAGACCGAGTCCTCAGGGCGGCCCAGGAAGGACGCAAGGTGCGGAGCGTGCCGAAGCGATACCCGTGCAGAACGAGCTCCTCGCGCACCGGTCCCTCCAAGCCTTTCAAGATCGGCACGAGGCTGACGCCGTCCAGGCCCATGCCGTCCCGGTCGTGCTTCGAGACGCCGGCGATGTCGAGCACCGTCGCGGCCACGTCCAGATCGGCGGCTACGAGCTGGGAGACGACGCGCGGCTCGACGCCCGGAGCGCGAATGACGAGCGGCACGCGCGCGGACTCCTCGTACGGCAGGAACTTGCCGAATAGCCGGTGCTCCCCCCAAAGGAGCCCGTTGTCCGAGGCGAAGATCACGACGGTCCGACCCCGGAGCCTCGAGTTGGAGTCGATCTCCACGACGACCTCTTCGACCAAACGGTCGAGCGAGCGCAGGCTGCGAAGCTGATTGCGAACGAACTCGTCGGGATGCTCACCGATACCACCGCCCTGATAGGCCTGATCGAAGCCTGCGGCCAAAGTCTGCACGTGCTCGGGCTTGTCGCTCAGGTCCTGCTCCCCCCAAGACCGCGCGCGGTACTCGAAGCCGGAGAAGAGCGACTGGTCCTCAGGCTCGGGCTCCGCGGGGCCGTGACACGACTCGGTGGAGATCATCAAGAAGAACGGCGATGTCGAAGCGCCCGCTTGCGCCAGATAGGCGAGGGCGACGTCCTTCTCGAAATCCGTCACGTAGGGTGGATTGTCGACGTCCACGCCGAGGAGGTAGCTCTTCAGTGTCGAGCCCAATCGGGCCGAAGCGGACGAGCTGAAGTACTCGCCGAGCCACTGGCGATCGAAAGGCATGAGCAGCCCGGCCGTCGGCCCGTGGGACTTGCTCGTCCCGACGATAAACGGATAGTGGTACCAGTCGGCGGTATTGGGCTTGGAAACGAAGACGTCCCAGCCCGGCGGGACATACTTGCCGGGCGGGATGTACTGCCCCTGCTTGGTGTAGCCCTCGAGCGTCTCCCAGAAGTTGAGGTACTTCCCCACGAGCGCCGTCCGGTAGCCTTGCCCCTTCATGAGCGTGGACAGGCTTCGAGCGTCGTAGAAGCGCCGCGCTCCCCCATTCGGCCAACGGTTACCGATCACACCGGTATTCGCGGACGA
This sequence comes from Planctomycetota bacterium, assembly GCA_040219065.1. Taxonomy (GTDB): domain Bacteria; phylum Planctomycetota; class OFTM77; order OFTM77; family OFTM77; genus OFTM77. The sequence continues at coordinate 5,009 of JAVJTD010000025.1, read as the reverse complement.
GAAGCCACCCGAGAGCAGGCTCGCGCGGAACGGGCCGCACACCGGATTCGTCACGAATGCGCTGGTGAACGAGACACCGCGGCTGACCACCAGGCGATCCAAAGCGGGCATCAGCGGCAACGGCAGATGGCTCGCACCGTCCCGCGGCATCGTGTCCCACCTTTGATCGTCCGAGAGGATCAAGACGATATTCGGCGGATGGCCGTCCAGCCCTTGGGGCTTCGCCCCGGGCTGGGCGCCCGAGTGGGATGGAACGAGGAGCAAGAACGCCAGCGGAAGGAGACGGACGCACACTCTCGACATCTAGGGACCTCGTGCGCTCCGAGCCGATGGAGACGGCTATCACCGTGCGGCTCGTCGTGTCGGTATTGTGGGTAAGCGTGGTTTCTTGGATCCAGGTGGATCTGGACCGGATCCTACTCGAATCCCCGTTGGACGCAAAGTTCGGATCCGAAACGATGGAGTGCCCAAGTCGAGCGAGCCGAGGGGCGAGACTGTCGGTGAGACCTCTTCCGAGCGAGCTTGGGCCGGGGCGTACGTCGATCGGATGAGCTCGGCGCTCCGGATGCGACGTTCACCTGATAGGGCAGCCATTCGTCAGCCCAGCGCAACGCCAGGGCAAACGGCGTTTGCCGCCTGGACGCTCAGCCCGGTACGTCGGATGCTCGGCTCGACCTGCCGAGTTGGTAGACTTCCGACCGAGCGGGCAGGTTGGCCCAGTGACCGTCAATCGCGACTGTGTGGGGAGACGAACGATGCTGCGATGGATTGCCGCGCTCTGCGTGCCGGGGCTCCTCTCTTGCCAGGCGACGGAGAACGCGGCCGATGCTCCGTCACCGAGTCTGGAGGTCGGCGCTTTCGTCGTCGATCTCACGCCACGCCTCGATGCCGATCCCGTTTGGATGGCCGGCTTCGGTCACGGGCGGAGCGCCGAAGGAGTGCATGACCCCATCGAAGCGCGCGCCATCGTCTTCGTGAATGGTGAGGTTCGGCTCGCGCTCGTCGCCGTCGATCTGATCGGTCTCTTCCATGAAGAGGTCCTCGCCGCCCGCCGCCTCCTCGCCGAGGCGGCTCCCCGTTGGAGCGACGGCGATCTGATCGTGGCCGCCACGCACAATCACGAAGGTCCGGACACGATGGGCCTCTGGGGAGAGACCCAGCTCCAATGCGGCATCGATCCCGAGTACAACGACCGCGTCGTCGCAGGCATCGTTCGCGCCGTGCTCGAGGCCGAGACGCTCCGCCGACCCGCTCGGCTTCGGTTTGGGGAGAGCAGAGCACCCGAGCTCCTCGTCGACTCTCGCCAGCCTCGGATCATCGACGACCGCGTCCTGGCCTTGCGCGCCGTCGATTCCGTGGACGAGACCATCGCCGCCCTCATCAACTTCGGCTGCCATCCCGAAGCAATGGGGTCGCGCAACCGCGAGCTGACCGCCGACTACCCGTTCTTCACCCGGCGCCTCGTCGAGCGCGAGCTCGGTGGGACGGCGGTCTTCTTCTCCGGCGCCATCGGCGGATTGATGACGCAGCTCGGCCTCGAGCTCCAAGACCCCGAGACCGGCGCCGTCGCGCCGAAGCGCACGTTCCGCTTCACCGAGATCTACGGAGAGGCCGTCGGGCGAGCGGCGCTCGAAGCGCTCGACTCCGGCCGCTGGAGCGAGAGCGAGGCGCTCGAGGCCCACTTCGAGCAGGTGGACCTGCCGCTCACCAACCCCTTCTACAAGACCGGCTTGACCTTGGGCATCATCGGCGGCGGCCGCACCGCCAGCCGCTTGAAGGAGACCGGCGGGGAGGCCTGGGTGTTCCAGAGCGAGGTCGGCCTGGCCCGCATCGGAGATGCCGAGCTGCTCCTCGTGCCCGGAGAGATCTATCCCGAGCTCGTCATGGGTGGCGTCCCCGATCCCGCGCCGGAGGGAGCCGACTTCCCCGATGCTCCGATCGAGCCGCCACTCCTCCCTCGCCTCACCGCGGACTACCGCTTCCTCATCGGCCTCGCCGGCGACGAGATCGGATACATCCTGCCCAAGCGCCAATGGGATCAGAGAAAGCCCTTCGCCTACGGCCTGGACGATGCGCCCTACGGAGAGATCAACTCGGTCGGCCCCGACGCGGCCGCAGCGCTCTCGAATGCGTACGACCGCCTACTGAGGGGCGAGGCGAGCGATCGTTGATTTGAAACCAGTCACGTCGTCGTTCGGACCGCCGGCTTCAGCCGGTCTCCGTGTCCTCCATCCAAGTGCCTTGGAGCGGCCCCAGACCTCAGATCTGAAGCGGCCCGACGCTGGCGTCACCAATGCTGCTGGGTGCGATCGGACCTCGCTTCTCCTGATCCCTCAGGGATCGATGACGATTTGAAGCGGAGCGACACACCATTGCGGACCGCCGTGTTGAGGAGACACGGAGGAATCGACGATTCGGACGACGACCTCCCAGCAGCCCGGCTCCAGGGGAGTTCCGGCTACTCTTCCCTGGGCATCGAGGCTCAGCCCGGGAGGCAGGCCCACCGGGCAGGTCCCGTGGAAGCTCCCATCGTGAAGCAGATCGAAGGCATGAGGAGCCGTGCCGCCCACTCCGCGGAGGGCATATTCATAGGGCTGCCCCACTCGGCCATTGGGAAGCGCACCCTGAGCATCGTCGATGTCCTCGATGACGACGCCGCGCAAGGACTGCAGGCGCTGGGCCATCGCGTCACGCACGGTCTGGTAGGCGGGATCGGCGTGGACACTCGCGAGCTCGAGCGGGTCGGCGATCAGATCGTAGAGCTCCTCCTGCGGACCACTCTGACCGATGTAGTCGTAGTCGATGAGCTTGTGGGTCGATGTCCGCAGCGCCGCCCAGCTCGGCCGCAGTGCTCGGACTATCCCGAACCGGTACGTTTGGAGGACCAGCTCCTCACGAATCGGACCCACTGCTCCCGCCAAATAGGGCTGTAAGCTGATGCCGTCCATGCCCCGGCCGTCACGTTCGGCCTGCGGCATTCCGGCGAGGTCCAGGACGGTCGCGGCGAGGTCGAGGTCGACCGCGACGTTCTCGGCGACGACCTGCGGTTGAGCGCCGGGAGCCCGGATCACCAACGGGACGCGCAAGGACTCCTCGTAAGGGATCTGCTTCCCGAAGAGTCGATGCTCACCGAAGAGCAGCCCGTTGTCGGAGGCGAAGATGACGACCGTGCGGTCGCGCAGCCCCGGATCGGCATCGATGGCACCGACGACCTCCTCGACCAGGCGATCCAGGGAGCGCAGGCTGCGGAGCTGATCGCGCAAGAACTCGTCGGGATGTTGGCCGAACAGTCCCCCACCCTGATAGGCGTTGTCGAATTCCCAGGAGAGCGCTTGCACGTGTTCGGGCTTGTCGCTCAGATCCGCCTCGCCCCAAGCCCTCGCCTGGTACGAGAAGTCCGAGTAAAGCCCCTGGTCCTCGGGCTCAGGTACTGCCGGTCCGTGGCAAGCCTCGGCGGCGATCATCAGGAAGAAGGGCGCCTCGAAGCGACTGGCCTCGGACAGGTAGGCGAGCGAGGCGTCTTTCTCGAAGTCTGTCACATAGGGGAGGTTGGCCATGTCCAGGGACAGCAGGAAGCCCTTCAACGCCTGCGTCAGACTGGCCGAGGCCGAGGAGGCGAAGTACTCGACCAGCCGCTGCCGTTCATTGGGCATCAAGAGGCCCTCGGCCGGGCCGTAGGACTTGCTCGTGCCGACCACGAACGGATAGCGGTACCAGTCCCCCAAGTTGGGCTTCGAGATGAACACGTCCCAGCCCGGCGGAACGTACTTGCCACGCGGAATGTATTGCCCGTTCCGGCTCACTCCGTCGAGACTCTCCCATTCATTGAGGTACTTACCGACGAGAGCGGTCCGATAGCCCTGCTGCTTGAGGAGCGTGGCCAATGATCGCGCATCCTGGAAGCGACGGGCCCCACCATTGGGCCAGCGATTGCCGATGACACCCGTATTCGAGGAGGAATAGCCACCGGCCAGGAAGCTGGCTCGCATGGCGCAGCAGACCGGGTTGGTCACGAAGGCTCTAGAGAACGAGACGCCTTGCTGCACCACCAGGCGATCCAGCGACGGCATGAGGTTGGCCGGCAATGGGCTCGCCTCATCGATGGGGACCGTGTCCCACCGCTGATCATCCGAGAGGATCAGGACGATATTGGGGCCCTGAACCGTGAGACCCCGCGGGGCACCTTTTGGCTGGGAATGGCCCAGCGAGCCGAGAACGAACACCGACACGACCAAGAGCAGGCGGACGCGCACGTTCGACATGGTAGAGATGGACCTCAAGCGAGGAAGTCCGAGGATCCGCGGCTCAGCGTCCTCGGAGCCGATCGTCGATAGAGATGCAGAAGGCGCGCCCGCAAGCGGCGCCGAACGACAAACGGAAGGCCAGAGCCCTTGCTCCGATCCGGAGGTCCCTCGACCGACCTTCCCTCCTCCGGATTGCGTCTCGTGCAAAGGCCCCTTTCAGCTATCGGCGCTGATGATATCCATTCCGCCAGCCACCACAAGTAGGTGCCGCATTTATTTGATGAGTCGACCCGAGACATGCCGCATTCGGAGCTCCGGCTTTGGAGCGGCCCCCGGAGCATACAGGTGGTGAAGCCGGGCCCGAGGGAGATGGAGTGCCCAAGCCGAGCGAGCCCGTGACCGAGTCTGTCGGTGAGGGCTTTCCCGAGCGAGCTTGGGCCCGGCCTAAAGTGGATTGGAGTGCCCAAGCCGAGCGAGCCCGTGACCGAGTCTGTCGGTGAGGGCTTTCCCGAGCGAGCTTGGGCCGGGCCTCGTCATCGGACCGCGGCAGGTGCGGGCCACGGAGCTTCGGATCTGAGGTCTGGGTCCTCTCCGAGGCGCTTGGAGGGAGGACACGGAGACCGGCTGAAGCCGGCGGTCCGAACGACGACGTGACTAGTTTCAGATCAGCCCCGCCCCCGGCGCGGCGCCGGAGCATATCGTGGTGAAACTGGGCCTGAGGGCGAGGGCGATGGAGTGCCCAAGTCGAGCAAGTCAAAGACCGAG